>JBEEPE010000068.1:0-4782 GCA_041191265.1 Verrucomicrobiota bacterium
AAAAGCCGGCCTGCGCGTCGATCGCGAAAAACTCGAACTCCTCCTCGGCGTTCCCGTCCTCACCACCGTCGCAAACCGTAACACCGGAATCATCGCCCTCCGCCAAGCCCTCTCCCGCGCCATCCTCCCGCGCCCCTCCCTCCGCGTCCCACTCCCCGCCGCTTTCGAAAACGCCACAGCTCGAACCGCCCCGAGACTCAACCTCCCCTCCGGCATCGCTCGCGCCCAAGCCCTTCTCCTCCTCTCCGCCACCCCCAACCTGCTCGCCGAACAACTTCGCTCCGAACCCGAACTCAAAGCCCTCATCGAAGCCGAACAAAACGCCCTCGCCGCCACCAGCATCGACGTCAACGCAGCCGTCGCCAAAGCACGCTACGACTGGATCCAAATCGCCATCGCCTCCTCCGTCTCCGGCACCCGAAGCACCAAACCCACTCTCTCCGACCAACTCGACGCCGTCCTCACTCACCGCCTCTGGGGATGGCCCGTCTTCTTCGCGGCCATGTCCGCCATGTTCTTCTGCATCTTCACCATCGCCCAATGGCCGATGGACCTCATCGAATCCGCTCAAAAAACCTTCGCCGACCTCCTTTCCCAAGCCCTCCCAGACTCCGACCTCCGATCCCTCCTCATCGACGGAATCCTCTCCGGCGTTGGAGGCGTCGTCGTCTTCCTTCCCCAAATCCTCATCCTCACCTTCTTCCTCGGCCCCCTCGAAGACAGCGGCTACATGGCCCGCGCCGCCTTCTTAATGGACCGCATCATGTCCAAAGTCGGCCTCCACGGAAAATCGTTCATCCCCCTCATGAGCTCCTTTGCCTGTGCCATCCCAGGCATCATGGCCACACGCACCGTCGAAAATCGGAAAGACCGCCTCGTCACCATCCTCATCGCCCCCTTCATGAGCTGCTCCGCACGGCTCCCCGTCTACTCCCTCATGATTGCCCTCCTCCTGCCAGAATCCTCGGCCTGGAAAAAAAGCGCGATCATCCTCTCGATGTACGCCCTCGGCGTCATCGTCGCCTTCGCCCTCGCTTGGATCTTCAAACGCACCCTCCTCCGAAGCGAAACCCCCATGCTGCTGCTCGAAATGCCGCCCTACCGCGTCCCCGCTCTCCGTGACGTGCTCTTGCGCATGTTCGACCGCGCCAAAGTCTTCCTCCAACGCGCAGGCACCGTCATCCTCGCCCTCTCCATCCTCATCTGGACCGCTACCACCTACCCAAAAGCACCCGAGGACGCTCCCAAATCAGACGCCCTCGCCCACAGCGTCGCCGGCCGCCTCGGCAAAGCCATCGAACCCGCCATCCAACCCCTCGGCTTCGATTGGAAAATCGGCATCGGACTCGTCAGCTCACTCGCTGCCCGCGAGGTGTTCGTCGGCACCATGGCCATCGTCTACAACGTCGAAAACGCGGACGATAACACCGAACTCCTCGTCACCGACATGCGAAAAGAAACGCACCCAAATGGCGATCCCGTCTACACCCCCCTCGTGTGTGTCGGCCTCATGGTCTTCTACGTTCTCGCCATGCAGTGCATCAGCACCCTCGCCATCGTCCGCCGCGAAACCAACGCGTGGTCCTGGCCCGCCTTCCAGTTCGTCTACATGACCGCCTTCGCCTACGCCGGCGCATGGCTCGTTCAACTCATCGGAAAATCCCTCGGCTTCCACTAACCGCAGCTGACTCAGAGGATTTTCACCCGCCCCGCCTCACACCGTCAGGCTCTTCGGAAGCTCAATCGCGCGAATCCGGTCCATCACGCGGTCACTCACCCATTGATACGCATCCTTCCCCGCCGCACGCACTTCCTCCGAAGAAAACTGCATCAACTCACCCACCACCACCGTCACATCCTCAAACCGAACCGCGCGACTCTCCGGCGGAAAAGCCCGGTACGCTCCAAAAATCCGCATCGGTAAAACCGGCGCTCCCGTTCGCGCCACCACAAAACCCACCCCAGGTTGCGCAACACCCATCCTCCCGTCCCGCGTCCGCGTCCCCTCCGGAAACATCACCACCCCATTCCCCGCCTCCACCACCCGCACCGCAGTCTTCAATGCCGATAAATCCGTCTTCGTCTGATCAAACGGAATCACCCGCATCTTCGGAAATAACCCACCCAAAACCGGCCAGTCCAACAACGATTTCCGCGCAAAATAGTACACCTCACGCTCCGACGAAATCCCGGCCAGCGGCGGATCCATGAAGCTCTCGTGATTCATCGCCAACACCAATCCCCCATGCTGAGGAATCCGTTCCCGACCAATCACCCGATAGTTGAAACACGTGTTCGCCAACAACCGACTCGCACAATACCCGAGCTGATACACCAAGCCCATCCCAACTCCTCCTATAAAACACCCCGAGCTCCCGCCAACCCCAAATCCGCCAGACTCGCCAACGCCGCCGCCACCACCGCGTCCAACGTCATCTCCGAACTGTCAATCACCACCGCATCCAAAGGAATCACCAGCGGCGAAGCCTTCCTCGCACTGTCCTGACGATCCCGCGCCGCAATCGAATCCACAATCCCCTGCCCCGCCCGGCGCCGCTGCCGAACCTCCTCCGACGCATCAATGTACAGTTTGTAAGGCGTCTCCGGAAAAACCGCCGAGCCAATGTCCCTCCCCTCCATCACCACATCACGCCCGCGCGCCGCCTCACGCTGCATCGCCACCAAACGCTCTCGAACCCCCGGATTTGCCGCCACACGCGACACCATGCCATTCACCGCCTCCAACACCAACTCCGCCTCCAACCGCCTCTCTCCACACCGCACAAACGAACGCCCCTCCTCAAATCCAATCCCCACCGCCCCCGCCGCAGCCACAACCGCCGCACCATCCGCAGGATCAATCCCTCCATCCACCACCGCCCACGCCGCCGCACGGTACATCGCACCAGTGTTCACATACAAAAAACCAAGCCGCGCCGCGACACGAGAAGCCACACTGCTCTTTCCCGACGCCGCCGGACCGTCAATCGCAACCACCACAGAACCCATAACCTACTCCGCCTCCTCCAAGTTGTCCTTCTCCTCCGGATACAGAACCACCCGCACCGGCATCCCATCCTGCGTCCCCTTCACCACCGCACTCAACGTCTCATAAAAACCCGGATACGACGTGTTCACACACCCTGTCCCCGTAATCACCGTCTCCCCCTCCGCAAACATCCCCGCAATCGCAAAAGACATCGCAATCCGATGATCCCCCAAACTATCCAACACCGCCCCCCTCAACTTCCCGCCCCCCGCAATCTCCAACCCATCCGGACGCTCCGCCACATCCACCCCCATCGCCCGTAAATGCCCCGCCACCGCCGCCAACCGATCCGTCTCCTTCACCCGCAACTCCGCCGCATCCGCAATCACCGTCGTCCCCTCCGCCAACGCCGCCGCCACCGCCAACACCGGAATCTCGTCAATCACGTTCGGAATCTCCTTCCCCTCTATCCGCGTCGCCTTCAAATCCGCACCCTCCACCTCCACCACCCCCATCGGCTCCCCCTCCTTCGAATGCACATACTCGCGAACCTTCGCCCCCATCCGCGCCAACACCGCCAAAATCCCCGTCCGACTCGGATTCAACCCCACATTGTTCACCCGAATCCGCGACCCCAACCGCGCCGCCGCCGCCACCAACCAAAACGCCGCACTCGAAATGTCCCCAGGAACCCGAAATACACGCGCCTGAGGAACCTGCCCACCCTCCAAACTCACCTTTAACCCCTCCCGACGAACCCGAACCCCAAAAAACTCCAGCATCCGCTCCGTGTGATCCCGACTCAACACCGGCTCCGTCACCGAAGTCGTCCCCTCCGCCGCCAATCCCGCCAACAACACCGCACTCTTCACCTGCGCACTCGCAATCGGAGAAACATAATCAATCGCCCGCAACGCCCCACCCTCAATCGTCAACGGTGGCAACCCCTTCTCCCCCTCCGCCCGCATTCTCGCCCCCATCAACCCCAACGGATCCATCACCCGCTTCATCGGACGTCGACTCAACGACTCATCCCCAAACAACGTCGAAGTGAATGGTCTCGACGCCAAAATGCCCGACATCAACCGCATCGTCGTCCCAGAGTTCCCACAATCAATCGGCGCTGACGGCGCCTCAAACCGGCCACCCCGACCGTGAACCACCATCGTCGTCTCAGACGGACGCTCCACCTGCACTCCCAACGCCCGCATCGCCCCCATCGTGGAAAGACAATCCTCGCTCGGCAAAAAACCCCGCACCACGCTCACCCCCTCACACAACCCCGCAAACATCGCCGAACGATGCGAGATGCTCTTGTCCCCAGGCACCTCGATTTCGCAGTTCAAGGCCGATGCGCGTGTGATTCTCCAATCCATAAATTTCAAACCAACACCCTAAGGGAAACGCACCCCGTCACGAACAACTTTTGCATCCTCCAAAAACTTTGCCAACTCACCAGTCTGCCCCGAGCCCGCCCGTCCCACCAACCCAATCAACGTTTCCACCCGCTCACGAAACGCCTCCAAAGCCGGAATCACGGACGCCGCATTATTCGCCAAAATCTCCGCCCACATCGACGGCAACCCCGACGCAACACGCGTCGTATCCCGCAACCCAGGACCACTCACCTCAAACGCGCGCCCATCCACCCCCGCAATCGTCGCCACCAAACCCGACGCAACCACATGCGGAAGATGGCTCACCAACGCAACTGCCCGGTCATGCTCCTCCGCCCCCATCCGCACCACCCGCATGCCCAACGCCGACCACATCCCCTCAACCGCCGCTACACC
>JBEEPE010000069.1:0-8396 GCA_041191265.1 Verrucomicrobiota bacterium
CGCTCCTGCGTCAACGCCTCCGCCGTGGTCGTGCCAAAGTACGCCCGCGAAATCGCGGACGCGCTCGCGCAACGGCTCGGACCCTACAAGCCCGCCACTCCGGAAGACCCCGAGGCAAAGCTCTCGGGTTTCGCAAATCCCAAGATGGCCGACTTCATCGACATCGCCATCGAGGATGGATTGAAAACCCCAGGCGCGACGGACATGACCGCGAAGTACCGCGACGGATCCCGCAAGGTCGTCGACAACGGCACCTATCTGCGGCCCACCATCGTGCACTGCGATTCGTTCCAACACCCACTCGCGAACCGCGAGTTCCTGTGCCCGTACGCCAGTGTTGTCGAAGTGCCACAGGACCGAATCCTGTCGGAAATCGGCGAATCCCTCGTGGTTACCGCGATCACGCAGGACCCCGGGTTCACGTCGCAACTCCTCGACTCGCACCTCATCGAACGCCTCAACCTCGGCCCAGTTCCCACGATGAAAATCTCTTGGGACCAGCCGCACGAAGGCAACATGTTCGAGTTCCTCTACCGCCGCCGTTCCATCGAACGCGGTTGGTAAAACGCATCCGTGTCTCGTCCCGTCCGTTCGCGCGGACGGGACGCCCACCCTCCCCAGAGAATGACCTTCGATCATCTCCAACGAACCCGCATCGTCTTCGGCGCAGAAACCCTCGAACGCATCGGTTCCCTCGCCAGTGAAATCGGCGCTTCCCGCGTGCTCGTCGTTTCCGATCCAGGCATCGTCCGCGCCGGCCACGTCGCGCGCGCCCTGACCTCCCTGACCGCCGCCGGCTTGCAAACAGAGGTGTTCGACGGGGTGAAAGAAAACCCCGACACGGACGTGGTCACCGCATGCGCGAACGCAGCCCGATCCTTCGCCGCAGACCTCCTCGTCGGCATCGGCGGGGGAAGCTCTCTCGACACCGCCAAAGGCGCAAACTTCATCCTCACCAATGGAGGCGAAATGCGCGACTACCACGGCACCGGTAAGGCAACCCAACCCATGCTGCCCTTTATCGCGGTGCCCACCACCGCCGGAACCGGCAGCGAATGCCAGAGTTACGCCCTGATTTCTGACGCAGTCACCCACGTCAAAATGGCCTGCGGCGACCCCAAGGCCGCCGCCCGCATCGCCATCCTCGACCCGTCCCTCACCTGCTCTCAACCCGTTCGAGTCACCGCAGTCACCGGAATCGACGCCATCGCTCACGCACTTGAAACAGCGGTTACTCTTCACCGCAACCCTCTCTCGCTCATGTACTCGCGCGAAGCGTTCCGGCTTCTCGCAGGAGCCTTTCGCACCGTCCTTCAACAACCAAACGATGTCGACGCCCGAGGCCGGATGCTCCTCGGCGCAGCATTCGCCGGCACCGCGATCGAAAACTCCATGCTCGGCGCAGCCCACGCCTCCGCCAATCCCCTCACCGCGCGCTTCGGAGTCGTCCACGGACAAGCCGTCGCCATCATGCTCCCGTCCGTCATCCGGCTCAACCTCAGCAACCCCTCCGCGCGCGCCGACTACGAACTGCACGCCCGTGCCGCCGGACTCCCCGGAGGCGACGCCCTCCCGGAAGCCGTCCTCGGCTGGATTGCTGACGCTGGACTCGCCCCAAACCTTCAGACGCTCGGCGTTCCGCGCGACAGCATTCCGCAACTCGCCTCCGATGCCACCGCGCAATGGACCGGTCGCTTCAATCCGGTCCCCGTAACGGCTCCCGATTTCGAAGCCCTGTACCACCAAGCGTTCGCATGAAGCCCTTAACCCTCCGCAACACCATCATGGCCGCCTTCGTCGCGGCCTGCGGACTCGTCCCCAACGCTTCCGGTGCAGACTGGCCCATGCACCGTGGCGAACCCCAACTGCGCGGACTCTCCACCCTCGACGTCAACGCGGGCATCGAGCTGGCGTGGACGTTCAAGGCGCCAAAGGGCGTCAAAAGCGGAGCCGCCATTGCCGGAGACCGCGTGTTCCTCGGAGACGATTCCGGAACGCTTCTGGCCCTCGACCGCGCGACCGGAAAAGAAATCTGGTCCTTCAAAACCGAAAGCGCCATCGAAGCCGTTCCACTCGTTCTCGACGATTCCGTCTACATCGGTTCAGGCGACGGATTCCTCTACGCTCTCGAACGCAACAACGGAAAACCCCGTTGGAAATACGAGACCGACGACAAAATCAATGGCGGTCCCACCTTCGCAAAAGTTCCCGAAGGCCCCGCGACCTGGATCATCACCGGAAGTAACGACGGAAACCTCCACTGCGTCGATGCCGCCACCGGCAAAGCCGTTTGGAAAGCGCCAACGGACAACTACATCAACGGCACCGCAGCACTCACGCCGAACGGACAAGTCATCTTCGGCGGCTGCGATTCCGCGCTCCACGTTGTGAATCTTGCCGACGGCAAAGAGGCGCGAAGAGTCGAAATCGACGCCTACGTCGCGTCCTCCGTCGCAGTCGACGAGAAGGGGAGCGTGTTCTTCGGTCACTACGGGAATGAAGTCGTCGGCATTGACCCCAACAAGGGCGCGATTCGCTGGAAATACCGCGATCGGAACTTCCCCTACTTTGCCTCGGTCTGTCTGCCCGACGGACTCGTCATTGCAGGCGGACGCGACAAGCGCTTGCACGCGATCGACCGCGAAAAAGGCGAAAGCCGTTGGCAGTTCCCAACCCGAGGCGCCATCGACAGCTCCCCGATTGTTTGCAAGGACTCCGTCGTCTTCGCCTCGATGGACGGTCGACTTTACTGCGTCGCGCTCGCAGACGGCTCCGAACGCTGGGTTTACGAAATTGGCGCGCCCGTCACCGCGTCGCTCGCAGCAGCAGACGGCATTCTGATTGTGGCCGCTGAGGACGGAAACGTCTTTGCGTTCAAACCCAAATCCACCCCGCAGACAACCCCATCACGATGAGCACGGAAGGAAACTCAGAACCCTGCGGGACAACGTCCTCCACCGAAGACACAAAGGCGGGTAATTACTTCGTCGCCAACTATCCGCCCTTTCATTTTTGGGACAAAGGCACGGCCGAACTCGTTCCCGAACTGATTCGACGCCCCTCTCCAGAAGGCACTCCTCTGGGCGTGTACTTTCACATCCCTTTCTGTCGCAAGCGGTGCCACTTCTGTTACTTCCGGGTGTACACGGACAAAAACGCCTCAGAGATACAGCGCTACCTGGATGCCGCGCTACTCGATCTTCAGCGTTACGCCGAGTCTCCGCTGATCGCAGGCCGAAAACCGCGCTTCGTTTATTTTGGGGGCGGAACACCAAGCTACCTTTCCGTCAGTCAGTTGCGGAGTCTCACGGAACGCATGCAATCCATCCTCCCGTGGGATGAAGCCGAGGAAATCGCGTTCGAAGCGGAGCCGGGGACCCTCAACGAGGCCAAGCTTCAAGCCATCCGTGACATGGGCGTCACACGCCTCAGCCTCGGCGTCGAAAACTTCGATTCGCATATTCTTGAAGTCAATGGACGCGCCCATCGCGCCGATGAAATCGATCGTGCCTATCGCTTCGCACGGACGGTCGAGTTTCCGCAAATCAACATCGATTTGATCGCGGGAATGGTCGAGGAGACCGACGAAAACTGGGAACGAAATATCCAGCGAACCCTCGAGCTCCGACCCGATTGCGTGACGATTTACCAAATGGAAGTGCCCTACAACACGGGCATCTACAAGAAGATGAAAGAGGAAGGGAAGCTCGTTGCGCCCGTCGCCAGTTGGCAGAAAAAGAGGCAGTGGGTCGGAGAGGCTTTCGCCGCGTTCGAGAAAGCGGGATACACCATCACCAGCGGTTACACCGCCGTCCTCGACCCGAACAAAACCAAGTTCGTCTATCGCGACGCGTTGTGGACGGGAGCCGATTTGATTGGTGCCGGTGTCGCGTCCTTCGGTCACCTCGGGGGCGTTCATGTGCAAAATCTGACGGAGATCGAGACGTACATCGACGCCGTGACCAGCGGTCGCTTTCCCGTGAGCCGCGCCATGGCAACCACGCCGGAGGAGCGCATGATTCGTGAGCTGATTCTCCAACTAAAACTCGGCCACGCCGATGCAAACTACTTCCGCTCAAAGTTTGAAATCATTCTCAAAGACCGGTTTGCATCGCAGTTTGATGACATTATCCGCTCAGGACTGGGCGATTGGGACGGTTCGGTGTTCCGCCTGACACGTGAGGCCTTGCTGAAGGTGGACACCCTGCTTCATCCCTTCTTCCTACCGGTTCACCAGAACTCGCGCTACGCATGATTCCTTCGGGAACCAGTGAATCGCTCGCACCACTCCGGCATTTCCACCCAGTGCCGGAGGTGCGCTTCGTGACCTCCGCCGAGCTCCCAGCCAGCGTCCGCTCGCTGCTCGCGCATGATGGCGACATGACCTCCCGACTTGCCCGCGCCTACGGGTCCGACATTCAACTTCAGGTCGTCCAACACCGCATGACAGACACTGCGCTCGCGCGCGAGGTCGTGCTACGAACGAGTTCCGGAGAGGCCGTGGAATACGGGGCCATTGAAATCTTTCTGCAACACCTCGAGCCGTCAGTCAAAGCGGCGACCGTTTTACAACGCGAACCCTTTGGCGGAATCCTTAACCGTCTCGGCACGGGCTACTACAGCGCCCCCTCCGCCTACTTCGTCGTTCACTCATCCAATCTCCCCTTCTCGGCCTTTGATGCCGTCGGGGAATGCTTTGCCCGATGCAATGTGCTGCGCAACTTTGAAGGTCGCGAACTGGCGCGGATTGTTGAGGTCCTGTCACCGCTGGCCGCCTCGCTCAATCCCGTCCACCCCGCCCGACCGTCTTTTTCGCGCTCCCAGTACGACGGCATCTACCTTGGCGCCAACGCATCAAACTGCATTGCAGCGACAGAGGCTTCGGAGTCCGGAAAAGCGGTTCTGCTCTTAGACCACTCCAGCCTTTCGCAACCGCCACCAGAAATTGCGGCCCCACCTCCCGCGGATACGTTATTTCCAGACGCATTCGGACTTCTCCTCCGCGCACGTCGATCGGGCGTGGAAGTTCACGAAGCCACTCTCTACCACGCGCTCAGTACCACGGAACTGACCGCCACCGCGCGCGACGGTTCGACACATCGTCTTCGTGGCCTCATTCACGAGGCGTAGTTCTCGAAGCCATTCAGCTGGACGGCTTCATGGATAAGCCCCGACTGCGAAGGTTCTAATGAATCGCTGATTCGGAATGACTTCTGCGACGGCTTCGGGACATCACCCCTCCCTCTTGCGATGTCGAACGACCTTGAAACCGCCAAGCAGCTCCTGCTGACGCACCTCTTTCAAATCCACTCCACCACCGACGGCGCATTCGCGCGTCTGCGCGTCGAATCGGGTCGCATGGTTTTCTTCGCAACCATTTGCGTCTTTTTCGGGCTGGCCTTCCACATCACCGCTGGGCTTCCCGGTATTCTCGCTTTGGCACTTTCAGTCATTCCCGCCGTCCCCGTCGCGCTGATCGGACTTTGGCTCGACCGCAATGAACCCGAACCCGCTTGGCTGCTGTTTCGCTCATTTCTTTGGGGCGCCGGCATCGCCACCCTCATCTCCGGAATCGTGAACAGCGCCGTGTCCGCCATCGCCGGCCCCGAAGCCGCCGTTTTGGTTAGCGCACCCGTTGTCGAGGAAGCCGCGAAAGGGGGCGCACTCATATGGCTCTTTCTGCGCCATCGCGAACATCTCAACAGTCGACTCGACGCCGCCATCTACGCGCTCTTTATCGGACTCGGTTTCGCCTTGGTCGAAAACGTTGACTACTACTGGGACGCCCTCAAAGCGGGCGGCCTCGAGACGCTGGCGGGCGTTGCCCTGCTTCGCGGCATCGCATTTCCCTTCGTTCACCCGCTTTGCACGCTTTCCACCGCGCTCGGCGTCGTCAGCGGTGTCCGCCACAAGGGCGTCGGGCGTTGGCTACTCCCCGTGCTGGGTTACGTCGGCGCAGTGATTCTGCACTCCCTCTGGAACTCTGGCCTCGGTCCACTGCTCTACCTTCCTGCGGGCATTCCCCTCTTCTTCTGGATCGCCAAACGGGTCGTGCGCGCCAGCCGACGCGAAGGTGAGACGGTGCGCGCCGCCCTGCAATCCGCGATCGCACGAGGCGCCCTGCCCCCCTCGCTCGCAAACGGCGCCCTCGTGTCCAAATGGACCGGGCTTGGCGAATGGATCGCAGCCGCCCGCGACCCGTTTCATCCCCTCCATCAAGGATGGCGCATCCGCCGCCTCGTATGGCTCATGGCGTCCGACGAAAGCGCGCAGCAAATCGTGGCAGGAAGGGAGCCGCAGATTCACCCCAGCATCATTCAACAAGCCGCCTGCGAACTGATAGCCCAACAAGTCAAATGGACGCCTCCTTCAGCCAACGCATCACACCAGAATACCGCGCCACCCCCTCTCCCCGCCCCTCCCTTCCCGTAAGGAGCCGCACGTCAAACAACGCGACGTCGCGTCAAATCAACCCGCAGCACAGCACGCATCTATCCACCTCATGAACCTTCAGCGCAGTGCGATGCGCGAAGGCGGCGCGCCCGCTATTTCACTTCAACCCACAGGGCGTCCAACTGCTCCAAAGGCGCATTCTCCATCGCAATGCCCCGCTCGCCGGCCAACCGCTCAACCGCGCGAAACCGGCTCGAAAACTTGTGCGTCGCGCGGCGAAGCGCGACTTCCGGATCCACCTTTAACTTTCGCGCCAAGTTAACCGCCGCAAACAGGAGATCACCCATTTCCTCCTCAAGCCGACCTTGCGGCTCACCCTCCGAAATCGCCTCCGAAACTTCGTCCAACTCTTCGCGAATTTTTTCGAAAACCGGACCCGCCTCGCGCCAATCCATCCCCTTCGACGCTGCGCGCTTCTGCACTTTTGCCGCATGAAGCAGAGACGGCATTGCCTCGGAAATCCCGTCCAACGCTGAGGAAACCGCGCCTCCCTTCTCCGCTCGCTTAATCTCCTCCCAACGCGTCACCACCGCCGCCGCATCCGCCGCGTGCTCCGAACCAAACACGTGCGGGTGCCGGTGAACAAGCTTCTTGGAGATCGCCTGAGCAATCTCCGTGAACGAAAAACGGTTCTCTTCCTCAGCAAGCTGCGCATGAAAAATGACCTGCAACAAAAGGTCGCCTAACTCTTCACAAAGATCCGCATCCACGCCGCGCTCAATGGCTTCCACAACCTCGTACGCCTCTTCAATCAGCGACGAACGCAACGACAGATGCGTCTGTTCGCGATCCCATGGACATCCATCGGGCGCACGTAACCGCACCATAATGGAGCGAAGTTCAAGGAGCGCAGCTGCGGCAGCAGAATGAGAGTCGGACATGACAGTAAGGAGAAGGGACGCTGGGTTATTTGCGCGCTTCCCAGACCTTGATGTCATCAAAAAGTCCGTGTTTTCCCGCGCACCCCAACTCGATTTTCGATTTAGTGGCGTGCCCGATTCCCGAAGACTTCAGGTAACCGACAGGTTTCCCATCAAGGCTCACACGCATCTCTTCCCCAACGGTTTCCACCGTGAGGGTGTACCAAGTATCCTTCTCGAGCTTCACAGGGAACCGCGCCGTACGTCCGACTAGCAGTTTATCAGCTTCAGCCTTTCGAGCCGGATCCATGCGCATCTCACGAATGTCGTTACGCATCGTCCCGTCCCGCTCGTCGATGAGGGTCACCGCATCAAGCCGAACCTGGGCTCGGCAGATGTGCCCGTAGTGGGCCCCTTTGTACTGC
Organism: Verrucomicrobiota bacterium; assembly: GCA_041191265.1. Lineage (GTDB taxonomy): Bacteria > Verrucomicrobiota > Verrucomicrobiia > Chthoniobacterales > Chthoniobacteraceae > JBEEPE01. The sequence continues at coordinate 7,739 of JBEEPE010000069.1, forward strand.
CGATCATCAAACTCAACGTCCAACATGGTCGCACCTTCAAACCGAATCCTAACCTCTACAATGCTATCACGCGTGGGAACTTCGAGACCGTGAACCGCTGCATGAGCTTTGACTGCGGGTTTTCCGTCCGCCGCAGGCTCGTCTTTGTCGCGCGTCTGAATCCCTTTAAGCACCCCATCTTCCACGCTGAACGTCGGCACCACCCGATGCCATGGGGAATCACTCTTGGATTGAGAGAAATCGTCTGAAAACAAGAGCCGCCCCTTTAGTGCGAGCGGCTGCGTCGGCACCTCTGCCGCAAACGAAGGAAGAACCAGGAATCCGAGACCAACAAACCAAAGGAGTGATTTCATAAGCAAAAGAGCGCAAACAACCGCCCTCCCACCTCAGCAATCCCCCTGCCGCCCCCGGAGGGCGGGTTTTCAACCCGCCTCCCCGTCCCCTCCCTCACCGCACCGGTATCGCCGGGAACGGGAAATCCAACACCTGCGATGAACCCAGCTGCCCAATCGAAATCGTGCCTGTCACCTTGAAGCCAAACTCCCTCGGCAACCGCGCCCCATCCGGGCCCCCTGGAATCGTCAACGCGTACACCACAAACTTCGACCCGTCCGCCATCAACAACCCAGGCTCCGTCACATTCGTATAAACCGCCGTC
>JBEEPE010000070.1:0-5877 GCA_041191265.1 Verrucomicrobiota bacterium
TAACGTAGTCACATCCACCCTCGCCAGAACTTGTCCCTCCTCCACAACGTCCCCTTCCCTCGCCAACACCTCGCGCAATCGCCCCTCTGTCTCCACCACCGCCGCCCGCCGCACCGTGGGCATCACCACACACTCACCCTCCGTCCCCTCCTCAACCGGAACCCATCCCGTCAAAAACAACACAGCCAACAACGTAACAACCCAATGCCTCCGAACAAAGGACGCCCGCTCCACCCCACGACGCTCCAAAACTCCAAACCGCCCCCCCAACCAACGCTGCTCCCACCCCCGCAACTCCGCCATCCGCTCCGCAACCGCCACTACCAATCGCACCATCAACCCCTGCGCCGTCTCATCCATCCCATCCACACCCCCAACCATCTCCAACAGAATCCCGTACCCAACCAGACGTCCGTCCTCTCTCCGTGGCACACACCCAAACACCCCGTGCCGATCCGCATCAGGAACCAACCCCGCCAACTCACCCAGCCCACTCGCCTGCCCCTCCGTCGCTCCCTCCGGAACGTGTCCAACGGCCGCTACTCGAAAAAATACCCGTTCCTCCTCGGCGTATCCTTCAAACACCCGCCGCATCGCCACACAAACCTGACTCAACGGCTCAAACCGCTCCGCGCCAGACACCCCCAGCAAAGACCACCGATCGTCCCGCCTTCCAAACAAACCCACCCGATCCACCCCAAAAAAATCGCGCAACGCGTTCGTAGCATACACCACCAGCGCCGCCGCCCCCTCCACCCGCGCTAACCCAGAAAGAAAATCCCGCTCACGCCGCAACCACCCCCGACCCCCATCCTCCACTAAACGCTCCGCAGTCACCGCTCGAACCCGCAAATACCGACCCACCTCGTCCCAAACCGCAGACGCACGCCCCGCAACCTCCGGAGCCGCCCCAGCTCTCAACATCAACAGGCCAATCCCCAAAAATCGGTCCCGAAACCACACCGGACTCAGTGCCCAAATAAATCCACTCTCATTCACCACCTCGCTCGCCCCTCCCACCCGATACCCCGGCGGAACCGCCACCACCGCCTGCTGCCGAATCACCTCACCAAACAACTCTAACAACCCCTGACCCATCACCGGTGGACGCACCCCATCCCCCTCAAACCCCTCCAACCGAAATCCACGCGCCTGCTTTTCAGGAAACTCACGCACCGCCCAAAACCCAGCCCCCACAACGTCCGCACGCACCACCGCCCACGCCATCAACCGTTGGTAAAAAACACCCGCCCCAACCGCCCCGTCCAACGACAACTCCAACAACTCATGCTCCTCCCGCCCACTCGTCGTAAGCACCCCACCCCGCCCATCCCCCCCCACACCAACCCCAGTTCGTCGACTCTGTTCGTCCATACTCAAAATCCCCAGTCCTCCGCTACTCCATCGAACGCCCCGTCACTTCCGAAATCATTCGCTCAAACTGAGGAATCACCCGCGCACACGAATACCGAGCCTGAATCGTCTCCCGCGCCCGCACCCCCACCAACCGAGTCCCGTCCCCATCACGCAAGACCCGCAACACATTCTCCGCATGGCCCTCAACATCGTAAAAGTCCGCCAAAAACCCGTTATACCCATGCTCAATCACCTCCCGAACCGGCGGCGTCGCCGATGAAATCACCCGGCACCCCGATGACAACGCGTTGAACAACGACCACGACAAAACAAAAGGCACCGTGAAGTACATGTGCGCATCACTAATCGCCAACAACCGAGCCAACTCCGTCGTCGGAATCAACCCCGTATACAAAAACTTGCTCGAATCCGGACGCTCCACCGCATCCACATGCTCCTTAAACGTCTTCTGCTTGATGTACCGCAAATCGCCGCCGTAACACACGCGGTCACTCCCCACCACCACAAACAAAACATTCGGGTACTGCTCGTAAATGCGCTTCGCCGCACGAATGAAAATGTCGTACCCACGCGTCGACTCAAACCCCCGCGCCACATACGTCACAATCTTCCGGTCCGAAGGAATCTCGTGCCCCGCAATCTTGCGCCCCCCATCCGCCATCGGACGAAACAACGCATCATCCACCCCATCAAATAACATCCGAATCTTCGGCAAATACGCATGCGGAAACTGGTTCCGTTGAAAATGCGTCGGCGTGTACCCCGCGTCCGCAGCATCCAAATCCGACAAAATAGCGGCATTCAAAACCCGTAACCGCCTCTGATAATCCGCCTCCATCGGAAACTCTTTCCGATACGCCCGCTCATCTGAATGCGGTTGATAATAAAACTCAAAAAGGTTGATCACCGGACACTGAAACAGTCCTTTCAACAACACAGTGCTGCCAAACCCCGAATGGCCAATAATCAGATCCGGCCGGAACCCAGAGTCCCGTACCGCCCGATAAACGCCCATCGCAGCCCGCGCACACGACTCAAAATTGCGCGCCAAAAAGTGAACCTGAGCGGAAACCTGTCCCTCGTCCTTGAACCGAATAATCGGAATCGCAGCCCCATCACCACCCGTCTTGCACGCGAACCGACAGTCAAACCCACGCCGCCGCAGCAAATGCATCGCCAGCATCCCAAGCTGGGCCGGAAAGTTCTGGTGAACAAAAAGCACGTTCATACAGACGCACCCCCTTCCAACGTTTCGCTAAACGCTCCCGGAACCCCGCTCTCCAGCAACCCAGGGTCCGGAACCGGATAGCCGTCTGTTCGCATCCCCCGATGGTCAAACTCCAACTCCGCCGCACGAAAATCAAAGTGCTCACGCGCCGCCGCAATCAATCCCGCAAACCGCTCCACCACCCCATCCCGACGATGACTCACCCGAGCTCTGCGCCTCGCTTCCCCTCGCAAACCCATGAGCGTCTCAGGAAAGTTCACCGCCCGATGAAGCTCCGTTGCAAACCCCACCGGATTGTCCAGTGAACACAAAACCCCGTTCTCGCGGTGCCGGATAAACGAGCGCGTCAACCCCTCGTCCACCCCAAACACCAAGCCCCCAGCCGCCAACGCCTCCACTCCCAACTGCGGAAACCGTCCCGTCGTCACCGCAACAACCGCCCGAGCCTGAGCCGACATCCGCCACCAGTCAGATCGCGATAACGCCCCCACCACCTGCACCTCCGCCCCATTCGCCCGCAAATCCGCAAACTCCATCCCCGGTAACGCCCCCACCACCCGCACCCGCACCGGACGCCCCCACGAAATCAGCCGCAACGCCGACTCAACAAACCTCCACGCCGCCACCCCGTCCGTCGGCCCTAACAAAACCACCACCTCTCGCTCTCCCCCACCCGTCACATCAACCCCGCTAACCGCCCCATCAATATCCGCCTCAGACACCGGTGCCGGTAACACCGAAGTCCACCGATGAAAAGCCCGAGGCACATGATCCATATCCGCCTCATTCATCACAAACAACCCATCGCTCTGCGCCAAATCCACCAACAACGCCGCACGATCAAACGTCAACCGAAACCGCTTGGCCTCCTCCATCGAAAAATCCAGCGCACTCACCTCCGCATCCAACAACGCAACCCCATCCATCCAAAAACTCGGCTGAACCCAACTCACCAGCGGCACATCAAAACGCTCCCGAATCAATGCAGCCCCACCAAAACCCGCCTCCGCCACCACCACGTCCGGAACCTCTTTCACATGCGACATCGCCACCGCCAAAAACCGTTCCGATCGCCGCACCGAAACCTCAAATCCGCGAGACACACACGTCGACGCCGCAGCCTCAGCCCCTTCCACATCCCGAATCTGAACAAACTCCACCGCCCCCGACGTCTTACCCCGCTCCAAACACAACACCTGACAAACATACCGCCCCGAAACCGCCAGCGCCCGCACCAAATCTCCCAACACCCCAGGATACGTCCGACACAACACCAACACCCGCTTGGGCCTCTGCTCCCCCCCCAATATCAATGAATCCTCCTTCATAAATCACACGAGTTACAGAATATCCATTCAGCCTGACTCAACCCGCCACCGCTCTCCCCAGCGGCGTGCCAAACCGGGCGTACACCTCGCGGCTCGTCCGCCCAGCCTCCAACAAATCACCCTCCAAAACCACCCGACCACGCTCAAAAAAGGTCATCATATACGAACCCCCAAACCGAAAATAACCGCGCTCAGCCCCCTTCTCCACACGCTCCCCCTCACGGTAAGTCTCCACAACCGATCCCACATTCGTCGCACCAACCGCCAACATCGCCACCCGCCCGAACCCCGCACTCTCCACCTCCACCAACCACCGCACGTTTTCCCACAAATACCCGAGATTCAAACGCAACGCGATCGGGTTCACCGAATACAAGTACCCCCCAGTCCGTACCGCCCTCCCAGGAACGCCACCCACCGGAAAATGGAACCGATGATAATCCACCGGACACAACCGGGAACAAACCAAAGCGCCCCCACGGTACCGCTCCGCCAACTCCCCACCCAACAACGCATCCAACTTAAACCGCTGCCCCTTCACATACACCCCCTCCGCCGCCGAAGCGTCCGCAAACCCCAAATGCCTGCCATCCGCCGGTAACACCGCTACATCCTCCCGCTCATCCACCGGCCGCACCTCCGGCCGCAACTTCCGATAAAAAAACTCGTTGAACGATCGGAAGGACTCCGGCGCATCCAAAAAATCACGCGTATCCAGTCCGTAGGTCTCAATGAACGGAAGCACCCGATTCGCACTCCCAGGCGCGTCCATCAGCGCCCCGTACACCGTCGAAAAAACCGACCGCTTCACCAACGTGTGCAAAGCCGCTTTGCCAAGAGCCGACCCGTAAATCCATTCAAGCCACGCGCCACCATACACCTGCTCCTCCTCCTCACGGGCAGCGTGACGATTCCAATACGTAATGCGGTTCAAATCCATGCGTGTCTCCAATCTGAAACAACGACTTTCAACCAAACCCTCGTCACTTGGCCACCCGTCTTTTCTCTAAGAAACAGACCACATCCCCTCCCCGTCACGAGAATCCAACTTCCCCAAACCCTCAGATGCCGCCCGCAACCCCAGCCCTCACCGCTCCAACACCCACACGTTGCGGTACAACACGCGACGCCCAAACGCCTCAAACCAAATCGGTCCATCCGCCTCTTCCGGACCCTTGAACCCGTGCGGAGTCGGACGGGCAACCGTCTGCTTATCCACCGTCTGATGCCCATTCAAACGAACCGACAAAACCGCATCCGATTGCTTCTTGCCGTCCGCCCCAAACCGAGGAGCCGTAAAATCAATGTCAAAGGTCTGCCAAACCAACGGCGGCAAACACGCGTTCGGCACCTTGCTCGGATACGTGAAAACACTCCCACACACCCGCGGCGCCCCCTGTAACCGCGCTCCCGTTAGCACCGGAAACCGCGAAGCTTTCAGCTTTTCGCAGAACAATCTCGGACTCACAGGCCCAGCACTCCCCGTCAGATCGAAGTCGAACCCAAAGCTGTCCCCAACCGCCACCTCGTAACGCGACATCAAGTAAATCCCAGCATCCGCACGCCTCCACGGAATATTCTCAGGCTCCCACCCCGTCATAAACTCCACGTGCAACGTCAAATCCTTGAACCGCTGCTTCGTCACAGCCCCTGCCATCATCTGCCCTTCATACATCGTCGGAGCCGTCATCCCCTCGATATCCTTTCTGGCCTCAAACGCCTCCATCCCATCCCGACCCGGCCCAAACAAAACCACGCCACCCTTGGGCGCCTGCATCCCCAGAGTCGCACTCTTGCGATCTACCCGCCTCAGCGCGAGCTCACCCCCCGCCCGTCGTAACGTCAACCCCTTCAACTCCAGCGTCGCGGTCGCCCCATCATCCCCAGCCGACCGAAACTCCACCCGATCCCCCTCCAAAACCCCGCTCTCCAAAAGCCCGTAAC
>JBEEPE010000071.1:0-10405 GCA_041191265.1 Verrucomicrobiota bacterium
CGCCTCCGCCGCATCGAAAGTAAACTCATCGAACTCGGACTCGCCGAACGCAGAAACTCACTCGTCGGAAGCGCCAACGCGAAACGACTCTCCGGCGGCGAACGCAAACGACTCAATATCGGACTCGACATGATTTCGTCCGCCGATGTCCTCCTCTTCGACGAACCAACCAGCGGCCTTTCTTCAAAAGACTCCGAACACGTCCTCGAAATCATCCGCTCCACCGCCCACAACAAAATCGTCCTCGTTACCCTTCACCAACCCACCTCGAAGCTCTTTCACATGTTCTCGAAGGCCATCCTCCTCGATAAGGGCGGTCAAATGGTCTTCTTCGGCACTCCAACGGAAATGCTCTCGTATTTCGCAGAGGCCGAACACGAACAACACCTCGCCCAAGAAATCGGCGGATGCCCCGCCTGCGGCACCACACGACCCGAGTTCATTTTCGACGTGCTCGAAACCCCGCTCCGCGACCTCAGCGGAGACATCATCTACGAGGAAAACACCCAGGGACAACTCGTCCCCGCACGCCGCTTCTCCCCAGGATACTGGCGCGATCGATTTGAGAGCTTCCGCCTCATTCAAGAGGTTAAGCAGGTCAACCTCAAGAACCTGTCCGCTCTTCCCGCCGCAGCACCCGTCCCCGTCAACCTCCGTCGCCGCGTCCGTTTCCGCGAAGAATGGCTCCGCTTCCGAACCATGCTCCAACGCAATCTGCGCTCCAAAATGCGCAGCGTCGGAACCCTCACCCTCACCCTCATCGTCCCACCTCTCCTCGCCGGCATCGTCGGCTGGGCACTCTACTACACCGACAACGAAACCGGTCGCTACGACTTCGCCCGCGCATTTCACATCCCCACCTACATCTTCATCGCGCTCCTCGTCGCCATGTTCCTCGCCCTGATGAACAGCGTAGACGACATCATCCGCGACCGCGTCATCCTCAATCGCGAACGTAACCTCAACGTTTTCTCCGTTTCCTACATCCTCTCCAAAGCTTTTTCGCTCAGTCTTTTCTCTGCCATTCAGTGCGCCATCTTCGTGCTCGTTGGCAACACCATCCTGCAAGTCCGCGGAATGTTCCTCCCCTACTGGGGGATCATGTTCGTCACCGCTTTCAGCGGCATCGCCCTCGGACTGCTCATCTCCAGTATCGCCACGTCCAGTCGCATGGCTGCCAACTGCGTCCCACTGGTCCTCATCCCGCAGCTCATCTTCGGCGGCGCCCTCATCAAATACGAAGAGATGAACCGCGACTCCGACCTCTTCTTCACCGTCCAAAAATGGGTCTTCGAAAACTATCCCGAAACCCCCGCACCAAAAGATCAGCGCCTCCGTATCCCCGCCATCTCCAAACTCGTCGCCACTCACTACTCCTACGAAGCCCTCATCGTCGCCCAAGCCCAGTTCAACCCGCTCACCAAACGCCAAAACCGAATCCAATCGGAAATCGATCAACTCCTCGACATCAAAGAAAAAGACCGGTCCAAGGACCAAAAAAACCGACTCAACCTCCTCGGCGAAACCCTCGCAACCATCAGCGGTCTGAACGGTTCCTCGCGTCGTGACGTCGAACGAAAGCTCAAGTCCATCGACCTCATCATCGAGGGTCGGTCAAACACCCTTCCAGAGACCGACCCACGCAACACCCGAACCAGCGCCCAAAAACTCTTCACCAACAATAAAGTCGGCGACATGGTTGCAAAAGCAGAAGCCGATCAGCGCGACTACCGCAAGTCCAAGCCAATCAATGTTTTCTTCAGTCCGAAAAAGTACATCGCAAACCTCGGAGTGAGCGTTTTCGTCTGGAACACCCTCGTGCTCTCCTCCTCCAGCGCCGTCATCCTCGCTCTCGTGTCGCTCATCCTCTCCCGACAAATGCGTCCACAAGGCACCGAATCTCTCCTCCAAAACGCTCTCGGCGACGACAAAGAAATCTGATTCACAGCCCGCCCCCGTCCATCCCGCGCCGCCATAACTCCGCGTACATCCCACCCGCCGCCAGCAGTTCATCGTGGGTCCCGTGCTCCATCACTCGACCGCGCCCCATCACTAAAATAAGATCCGCGCGGCGAATCGTGCTCAATCGATGCGCCACCACAAGGCTCGTCCTCCCCTCCAGCAACCCCGGCAAAGCGTCCTGAATCCTACGCTCCATCACCGCATCCACTGCGCTCGTCGCCTCGTCCAAAATCAGCAATCGCGGCTCCGACAACAACGCCCGCGCAAACCCAATCACCTGACGCTGTCCCGCCGAAACATTTTTTCCTCCCTCGCCAACATCCGTCAGTAACCCGTCCGGCAAACCATCCAACAAATCGCGAACGCCCAACCGCTCCAGCACCTCCACAACCCGCTCCTCACCAACGTCCGGACACGCAAACCGGATATTGTCCAAAACTGACCCAGAAAAAAGCCAGCACTGCTGCGGCACAATCGCCACGTGCGATCGATAACTCTCGGAAAGCACGCCACACAGGTTCTGCCCGTCGATAAGCACCTCACCACCACCCGCTAAATAAAACTTCGTAGCAAGCGCAGTCACCGTTGTCTTGCCACTCCCCGTCTCCCCAACGAGCGCCACGGTCCAACCCGGCTGAGCCAAAAAACTCACCCCTTCCAGAACCGGCTTACCCGCCTCATACGCAAAATCCACCCCGCGAAACTCCACCTCAACCCCACGCTCCCCCCGCACCTCAAACCCAACCGCGTCAGATTGATCCGCCCAAGCGGGCACCGTGTCCAGCAATCGGAACACCCGCTCCGCCCCAACCATCGCCGCCAAAGCCGTGTTGTACTGGTTACCAAGACTGCGAATCGGCTCAAAAAACATCCCCGTCAGCAACAAAAACCGAATCACATCCCCAACCCGAGTCGCATCCCCTGACTCCACGACAACCCACCCCCCAACAAATAGTAAAACCGCGGTAAACCCCTGCGTAATAAAGTCTAAAAATGGTAAAAACTTTGCCGAAGTGCGCGCAGCCTCCACGTTGAATGCCGCCTGATCCCGCGCCAACTGCGCGAAAAAACGCGCGTTCTCCTCCTCCCGAACAAACGCCCGCGTCTCCCGCAACCCCGCCACCGTCTCCGCCAATGTCGCAGAAATCCGGCTAAACCGCTCCGAAGCCCTCCTCTGCGCATCCACAATCCGCCCACTAAACCGGCGGTTCGCCCACCAAACCACCGGCGCCATCATCAACACCGACAAAAACATCCATGGCGAACACACCGCCATCATCACCCCAGCCACCACCATCTGACCCACTTGCACCGCACTAATGAAAACCACGTCCTGAACCCCGCCACGAATTCCGTCCACGTCAGACGTCAACCGCCCAATCAACCGGCCAACCTTAACCGTGTCGAAATAGGCCATCGGCATCGACATCACGTGACGAAACAAGCGCGCCCGAAGGTCATGTACCACCTCCTCCCCGAAAGCGAGCGCGTACAGGTAACGATAATGAAAGAGCCAATTCGTCAGCACCGCCAGTAACCCATACCCCGCAGCCCCAGCCAAAATCCCGTCCACCTCCCGTCGCTCAATCGGCCCGTTAATCACCGCTCCCATCACCCAAGCCCCCAGAGGCAATAACGCTCCCCGCAAAGCCACCTGAACCGCCAACCGCAACAGTAACCCCCGATGCGCCGCAGCCCCTCTAAACACCCGACGCATCAATCCCCAAACATCCGAATCCGGCCGATACTGATACTCATCCCGGTTGTCCGGAAAATGAGTGAGCGGAATCACCGGCTTCATCCCCCAACCTCCCCTCGCTGTAACCGCATCGCGTCCCGAAAATATCCCGGCCGCTCCATCAACTCCGCAAACGTGCCCTCTTCAACCACCCGCCCCCTCTCCAAAACAAAGATGCGGTCCGCATGCCGTAACATCGATGGACGATGCGCCACCACAAACGTCGTCCGCCCTGCCATCGCCGAAACCACCGCCCGAACCACCGCCTCCTCAGTCTCCGCATCCACCGCCGCCGTAGGATCATCCAAAATCAAAACCTCCGGATCCATCACCAGTGCGCGCGCCAACGCCAGCCGCTGGCGCTGACCACCCGATAACCCAACCCCCATCTCTCCCAAAACCGTCTCGTAACCAGACGGCAGCTCCGAAACAAAACCGTCAGCGTGCGCAATCTGCGCCGCCGCGCGAATCCGCTCAAAACCCACACCCGGGACCCCATAGGCAATATTTGCGGAAACCGTCGTGCTGAACAAAAAACTCTCCTGAAACATCATCCCCACACGCGCCCGCAACGCTTGAGGGTCCAACTCCCGCAAATCCCGCCCGCCAAACCGCACCACCCCCTCCGTCACATCTAAAAACCGCGGAATCAGACTCAACAACGTCGACTTACCCGAACCGGTCGGCCCAACAATCCCAATACACTCAGCGCGCTTCACCCGAAACGAAACCCCTCCCAACACCGACTTCCCCCCACGCTCAACTGCCACCCCACAAAACTCAATGTCGCCCGAGACGACCGCATGCGGCGACTCCACCACTGGAACATCCGGCTGCGCATCCAAAATCTCAAACACCCGCTCCGCCGCCTGCAAACACTGCTGCATCGAGTTTGCAATGTTACCAATCCCAGCCACCTGACCCGTGAACTGCTGCAAAATGAAGGCAAAGCCCAACAATCCCGTTCCCACCCCAATCTCCCCGCGAACCGCTAACACGCCCCCGTAACCCAACAAAATAATCTGGCTCGCCTGACTAAAAAATATCGTGAGCGGAACGAATACCGTCACCCGCCTAAAAATACGAAACTGCTGCGCCCGCAACTCATCATTCATCGCCTCGTATCCAACTACCTCCGCCCGCTCCCGAGAAAATCCCCGCACCACCGGCATCGCACGCAACACCTCCGTCACCCGCTGGGTCATCCGATCCACCATGCCGCTCGCTTTCCGATACTCCGGACGAACCGCACGCGAAAACATCCAAGCTAAAATCCACAATACCGGCGTCACCGCCAGACAGGCCCACGTCAATCGAACGTGCACCATCAGCATATAACTCAAGTACATCGCCACAGAAATCAACATGATGACCACCTGAAGAAGCACCCCATCAATAAACAAACGAACCGCCTGAACATCTCCCGCCACACGGTTCATCAGGGACGCCGTCGTCGTCGTTCCCTCAAACCCGAATGGCATCCGTTGCAACTTCTCGTAACAGCGCTCTCGCAACCCGACCACCACCTGCCCCTGGAGCAACTCCCCCGTCCAAACCCCACCCAAATACCCCACCCACCACCGGAGGACTGACACCATCAAAACCGACACCGCAACCCAAAACACCCCCTTCAAAGTGTCCCTCGGCAACCACGCAAACACCGCCTCTCCCATCCATCCATTAGGCAAACTCCCATCCATTCGATACCGCAACCAATCCACCCCAACACCCACCAACCAAACGGATAACAACCCCAACCACAACGCGGCAACCTGCGAAAACAGAACCTTCAGACTCCCCGCACGATACCTCCAAGCAAGCCCGAGTAACCGCACCACCAACCCGCCATCGCCAGAGAAAACACTCTTCCGACTCACCCCTCACATCCCCCCGTCTCCATGCAAAAAAAACCGGCCAACGCGCAACTCATCGCTAAAACACAAGTCCCCAACGCAACAAACTCAACCGTAAAACCTCAGCGTTCTCGGAACATAACCCGCCTTTTGACCGCCATCCAATCAGGCACCACAAAGAAGAAGGACACCAATATCTCAACCAACCTTCACTTCTGCGACCAATGAACTCCACGCCCCGCCCTCTACGAACTCTTCGCTGTCGGCGCGTAACGATAGTAAACCTCCAGCATCAACGTGCAGAGAACCGTCCGGTAAACCTTTGCCTGAACCGTGTCCGCCGTCTGAAACCCACCATGCGCATCATGCGCCATCGGAGGAAACGAACCGTCCTCAGCCTGAGCCTTGATCATCTCATCCTGAAACAACCGATTCCAAGTCTTCCAAGCATCGCCACCCGTCATCATGCAGGCTTGAGCGTTGTAGTACCACCCGTACAGGTCAGCCTTCGCATCCATGTACTTAATCGGATAATCCTTCTTCGAAATATCCAAAACGAAGTCCACCGCTTTATCCGCCATCTTGTCTTTCCCCTTCCAAAACATCAGGCACAACGCCCCCGCCCCCGACAGCGAGGGACGATCCTCCTTGGCCGTGTAACCAAATCCCCCCTTCGGCCCTTGAACCGTAGCGATGTACTTCATCGCTTTGTCCATCGCCCCCTCCAAACCCTCCACCTTCAACCCAGTCAAGTGCCCCGCCTTCATCGCCTGCACTTGCCAAGCCGCAACCGACAAATCAGAGGAATCAGCAGGGTAGGTATACCGCCATCCGCCATCCGCACCCTGACCAGAGATTAACGTACGCAACGACTGAACCACCGCATCCTTCACGCGCTCGTCCTGCGTCATCGTGTAATACTCAGACAACGCATAAGTCACGATGCCGTGCATATACGTATTGTTGCCAATCGTTCCCCCTTTCTTCGCCGCCTCCAACGCAAAGTCCACCCCCCGCTTCACCGTCGGCCCAAACTCCGGCGAGTTTGGCAAATCCCCGTGCCCCAAAAAGGACAGGACCACCAAACCAGATAACCCAAGATGGTTCCCCCAAGACCCATTCTCAGACTGATTCGCTTTAAACCAACGCAATGCCTTCAGCACCGTCTGCTCGCTCGCCGGTTTCGCCCCGTTCGCCATCATCGCTTTTTGGCGCGCAGCCCCGACTCGCCCTCCCATCGCCTTCATCCCCCCCGCAGTAAACTTCACCGCAGCCGCTTTCCCCAAATCGCCCGAAGAAAAACTGGAAGCCTTCACATCGTTACTCAGCTTCAACTGCGTCTGTGTCACCGGCGTCGTGCTGAAACTCATCGTCTGAGCATTCACCGCCGCTCCCGTCACATTAATCGCCTGCAAAACCTGAGTCGAAGTCTCCGGTTCCGGCGCCTGAGACGAGTTGTCAGGATTTTCAATCTTCGTTTCCGGCGGCGGCGGCAGGTCAGACCCACTGTCCGAGTTCAATAACCCCCCGTCTCCCGCCGTAAAATCTGGCGGCGGCGCAGAGTTAGTCATCAACACCACCGACCCCGCCGTTAACACAATAAAAACATGCACTAACGCCGATACCGTCAGGTACTTCGATCTCGACAGCTTGGCCTGTATCCGACGGAAAAACGAAAGATTTTTGGGCTGGAGGGACATAGGTGAAAGTTTGTTGAGAGGAGTCTGAAAGAATCGCCAGACTTCTCGGAAGGATGGAGAGCACGTGGTACGCCCCAAACACTGACTTTTTTCCCTCGGTACTCCGTGCGCGGCCACTCTCCAGCACGGACCGCTAGCGAGGAATTCTAAACTTACGAATTTTCATGTGAGACCCTGTCTCACCCCACGTCTCATAAACCCGTAACTCTCCCCCCTTCCCCTTCCAATCAAACGCATTCACCAAATAGGCCTCGCGCGAACCAGCCTCCAGCAACCGCCGAACCTTTCCCGATTCCAAATCAAGGCAAACCAGCGCCTCCGGACTCCAATCCTTGCCATCAAAGCGGCGCTCGGTGTACGCCATCATCCGCGCATCCGGAGAAATAATCGGAATCACCGCGTCAACCCCCTTCGGCGAAATGCAACGACCCTCGCCCGCGACAGGGACCAACCACACCTCCCGAGGCGAAGATTCAAACTTCCAGACTCCATCAACCATTTCCATCTCCGCTTGGTCAGGCGGCAAATGTGGGCCATTCCACGTCTCCACCGCATAGGTTCCGTCCATCGACTTCGATCGAATCCCAATCCTGCGAGCTTTCATCACAACACGGTCCCCATCCACCAGCACCTGCACCGCCGATTTACCCGTTCCCTCCGACCGAATCTCTCCGGGTTGAACCGGCGGACCCTCCTTCTCCAGTTGCCGCATCTCGTCGTCCGTCATGAGCCAATGCCCAAACTTCTCAATCACTTCAGACAATGCAGACCGCTCCCCACGCATGAACTGCTCATCACCGCCCCCTTCCCCGCGAACCACAGATTTTCGAGGCTGATCCGTCGATACATCACGCCAAATCACCACCGCACCCACCACCAATATTAATACTAACACCCAGTCTAACTTTCTCATTTTAAGTTTCTTTCAACGTTTTTGCGAATCTCAATCGTGCGCAACATCGGCACGTGCCCAGGACATTTCGTGTGACTTAAAGCCCGCTCTTGATGCCCCAAGATGTCTTGGCCCGAGACCCCGTACCGACGCGCAATCGCCGTCAATGCCGCCTCTAATGCCCGCTGGCGATCCCTCGTAAAAACCTCGGCCCCATCATAATCTGCCATCATGCACACCCCGATTCCGGCCGGCGTGTTCGCCTTCTCAACATGAGACCCAACCGTAAACGGACCCAGCAACTTCCCCGGATTAGCCTCTAAATCTCGTCCTTGGTAAATCTGACCGCTTCGATCCAAAAGGAAGTGGTACGCGATGTCGGAAAACCGCTCCTTCAACCGGAAAAAGTTGAAGAATCCGATCTTCATCTGCATCAGCTGAATGCGTCGCATCTCCTGTGGCCCATCCCCCTGGTTGGAGGAGTGATGGAACGTGATTCCTTGAATCCGATCCATCGTGGTCATCTCCCAAGTCTTCGCCGGCACCGCGCCCCACGCAGATCGCGGAACGACACTCATCACGCAAATCGGTTTCTCCCAAATCACGTCGCCACCAACCTCTAACTCTAACACTCCCGTCCCCGGTTGCTCCGCATAGAAGGGCGTCGAGAGAACGTCCGGATCCTCAAAAATTCCCACGGCATCGCTCCCTTCCCTCAAACGCCATCCCCCAGCCACTCGCCATGATGCCCTAGAAAACTTGATCCAATCCCATGGGTGCCCAGAGAGCATGTAAACCACATCGCACTCGTGACTCGGATGAAACGGGAACTTCACCGAACCCGCTGAGTAATCCTCAATCACCGTTTTTCCACTCTCATCAAACGCCACCTCAATCCGCACATCCATCTGCATCCAGTTCTCACCGTGCCACTCCCACCGAACCGGTTCCGAAAATGTGAACCCCACCAAGCGCTGATTCTCATCACCCGCCCCGCCCTCATCCACAATCACCGCCGCCTCCCCAAACCCATTCCAAACGCGCCCACTAACCCGCGACACCGTCGGAAGCGTCACGCCGTCCGGAGGCGTCATCTCCCCAGAACACGGATTGTAAGTGCCGCCAATGTCCACTCGAAACAACGCAAAGAAATGCCACACCCCACCGTCCACCCAGTCGTCCGATGACGGTTGAATCAACTCCATCACCACTCCACGCCCAACCGTCTGAATCATCGAGACGTCCGGGGGCTCCTCCCCCGCAAAATCCAGCCCAGTAATCCGCCCGCACTCAAACTTGACGGAAACACCAAAAAACTCCTTCCCGCAACGGTCCCTCCGCGGGACCACCCGAAACTCAAACTCAAAGTTTCCGTGCGCATCCGTTCGCCCCTCCGCAAAGCGAACCCCCGACGCATGACTCAACTCCATCCGCAAATCCGCAAACGGCACGGGATTCCCCGCGCCATCCCGAACCCGCAACGCGTAACGCGCCATCCCCTCACTCAACACCAACGAGCGATTCACGTCCCAATTCCCCTCGCCCCCACCCGTTCCAGACTCCACCCGCACCCCAGAAACCGTCGCCCGACCCGCCGAAACCTCCCAACCCAGCGAGTAAACCGCATCTTCGGGAAACTGGATACGGAAGGCCCCCTCGCCCGCACCATCCGTCGCAATCTTTGCCGCGAGCGACCCCGAACCCACAACCTCCCGCTCCCCTCCCAAATCACGGATAACCGCGCCAACCTCCGCGTCCCCGTCCCATCGAGCCATCCGCAACCAAAGCGGCGCCCCACCCCAAGGTCTGCCATCCGCATGACGAACCGAAAACTGCACCTCCCGACTAAACACGCCCCCCGGCTCGCTCACGGCCCGCAGGTACCCCGATCCACGCCCCGAGGCAGAAAGATCATCCGCCCCCTCCAAAGGCATCCTCCACTCCACCACCGGACGTTCCCCATCGTAAAAATCCCACGGAGAGCTCCGCCTCTCACTCATCTCCGACCAATCCGAGTTCCCGTCCCCATCCGAATCCACGCTGCCAGGCCAAATCCAAAGCGTCCCATCCGCACTCGCCCGCAGATACCACGCTTCATCCGCTAAATCCGGTATCCCGTTACCATCCGTGTCCGCCGACAAATCAAAACTGAACACGTACTTCGCCTGCCCAATATTCGCAGGTGCAAAGTCGTCCGCCACCACACGCGGCACCGTGGACGCCGGATCCGCGTAACCCAAACCGAATACCGTAATCCCTT
>JBEEPE010000072.1:0-13821 GCA_041191265.1 Verrucomicrobiota bacterium
CCGGAATCGCAGGCAGCGGCGCCGCAGGACGCGTCACCATCGAAGACCTCGAAAAATACATCGCCAGCCTCGACGAACACCAACTCTCCCAAGCCTCCTCCATGCGCGTCGCCGTCGCAGATGCCATGCGCCGGTCTTGGACCCGCCCCCTCGCCACCGTCGGCCGCTCCATCCGCATCGACGCCCTCCTCTCACACCGACGCGCCCAATCCGTCAAACCCGGCCCCGCACTCTACGCCCTCCGCGCCCTCGCCATCGCACTCGGCGAAAATAGCGCCGTCGCCGGTCGCCTCGTCGGCGACAAAATCGTGCACCCCAAATCCATCGACGTCGGCTTCGCCGTCGAAGCCGAAGACGGCGTTCTCGTCCCCGTCCTTCGCAACGTCGACGCCACCCCCCTCGCCAGCCTCGTGTCACGCTACAACGACCTCGTTGACCTCGCGCGCCGCAGACGCCTCCCCCACGACGCCACCGGCGGCTCCCTCGCAACCATCACCAACTTCGGCACCTTCGGCCTCGAATGGGCCACCCCCATCCCACTCCCAGAACAAACCCTCGTCCTCGGAATGGGCTCCGGTCGCGTCGTCCCCGTCTGGGACGCCGACACAAAAACCTTCCAACCCGCCACCGAGGCACAGTTCACCCTCTCCTTCGATCATCGCGTCCTCGACGGCGGCGCCGCCGGACGACTCCTCGCCCGCATCGCCGAACTGCTCCAAGCGCCAGACACCATCTAGCCGCTCACCGACCGTAAATCAGTCGGGCACAGCATCTGCAAACAAATGGGGATGCCCTCCCCGCTCTTCCGGATTCTCGCGAAACGGCTCGTCTTCCTTGCCCTCGCGACCCTCGCCACGCCACTCCTCCTCCTCGGCAGCCCACTTCCAAACACGCTCCCCCTCGAGCCCATTCCAGACCGCTCCGCCGCCCTCCTCGAGGGCGCCCACCGCTTTGTCGGACGCCTCGAGCAAACCATCCCAGCCCAACGCGCCGCCCAATGGCGACCTGACCCGTCCTCGCCCCAAGCGTACACCGCCTCCCTCGCACCCCACCGAAACACCCTTCGCGAGATTCTCGGCGCCACCGACGAACGACTTCCCTCCACCCTCACCATCGCCGGAGACCCCATCGGAACCATACGCCACGCCACCCCCATCCGTTGGCCCGTTCTCGACGGATTAAACGGCGACGGACTCCGCATCCCCGCCCCCGAAAACGAAACATCCGTCGCCATTATCCTCATCCCTGACCCAGACTCCGCGCCAGAATCACTCATCGCTCCCGACCGCCCGGCATCCACGGAACACATCCTCCGCGACAAAGCCGAAATCCTCATCCCGCGCCTTCTCAACCGCGACCACTCATTCGCCGGAAACGAACTGCTCGGCATCCAAACCAACTGCTCCCACCGCGAGTGGATCTACCGCCAATCCTTCATCCTCGGACGACATCCCGTCGGCCTCGAAGTCCAAAAAATCCTCTCCCTCGTCGACGCACTCTCCCAACGAAAACCCGCACCCGACATCGTTCTCGCCGGACAGGGTGAAGGCGCGTGGCTCGCTCTCTTCGCCGCAGCCCTCGACACCCGGATCCACTCCGTCCTGCTCTCCGGCCACTTCGGCCCGCGCGAAAACCTCGCCTCAGAACCCCTCGATCACAACCTGTTCGGTCTCCTCAAAACTTTCGGCGACGCAGAGCTCGCCGCCATGATTGCGCCCCGCCCACTCATCATTCAACCCACCCCTCTCCACCCCTCGTCCCCACGCGCGCTGATAAAAAACACCCGCCAAGTCGCCGCCCCAGGCACCCTCGCAGCCCCAACGGCAGGGGCCTCTCAAGCCGAAGCCAACCGTGCTGCAGCCCTCACCAAAGGCCTCTCCCCCGCATGGAAACCGCACTTCATCGAGAATCCCACGACCCGCCCACCACTCCACCTCCTCCACGCCTCGCTCGGACAAGCCAGTACCCCTCGAACCAACGCACCAAAACCCGATTCGTCCACCCTCGCAAATCGACAACGCGAGACCGTCAGAGACTTCGAAAACTACTGCCAAGCCCGCATCACCGTCACCGAACGCCTCCGAACCCTCGCCTCACGTCAGGCCTACCCTTCAGACAACCTGGAACGATTCCAAGCCACCCTCGAAAAGCGACGCGACGCCTTTTGGAAAAATGCCATCGGACGCCTCGACACCCCCTTGCTTCCTCTCCAATCGCGTTCCCGTCTGATTCGAGAAACCGAGACCGTCGCACTTTACGAGGTCGAAATCGACACATGGAAAGACGTGCCCGCGTGGGGATGGCTCTGCGTTCCCAAACACATTCCTAGCGGCGAAAAGCGTCCAGTCGTGGTTTGCCAACACGGTCTGGAAGGCCTTCCCGAACACCTCTTTGAAACCGATGAAGCCAGCAACGCGTGGCGCGCATACAAGGCCTTCGCCCTCCGCCTCGCCGAGCGCGGCTTCATCACCTTCGCGCCCCACAACCTCTACCGCGGCAAAGACGTTTTCCGATCGCTTCAACGCCGTCTCAACCCGCTCGGATTCACCCTTTACTCCATCATCAACGCCCAGCACCAGCGCATCCTCGAATGGCTCGGAAGCCAACCCAACGTCGACGCAGACCGAATCGCGTTCTACGGCCTGAGCTACGGCGGAAAGAGCGCCATGCGAACCCCCGCCGTTCTTCCCAACTATTGCCTCAGCATCTGTAGCGGAGACTTCAACGAATGGATTCGCAAGTGCGCATCCAACACCATGCCAATGAGCTACGTTTTCGTCGGAGAACACGAAATTTGGGAATGGAACCTCGCCAGTCATGCCAACTACGCCGAAATGGCAGCCCTCATCGCCCCACGCCCATTCATGGTAGAACGCGGACATCGCGACGGCGTCGGACTCGATGAATGGGTCGACTACGAGTTCGCCAAAGTGCGCCGTCTCTACAACCAACTCGGCATCGGCGACCGAACCACCATCGAACACTTCGACGGCCCACACACCATCAATGGCAAGGGAACCTTTGAGTTCCTCCATCACCACCTCCGTTTTCCTCAACCCCCATCGCGAGCAAAATGAAACACCTCCGACGCCTCATTGGCCCCCCCTCCCAGCGCCAACACCTCACTCACCCGAGAAGCCCCCCTCCCAACGCCACCCTCCCAACGCCACCCTCCCTCACTCCAGCCACCTCTCTCCCGGCGCCAACGGCGCCCCTCACGACAGCCTGGGCCAACGGCCCAGGTACACCCACCCCCCTTCCCAAGCCCTGTAGGGGCGTGACAACGTACCCCGCCCCTAAAAGGCTCAGATGGCCCGCCCCTCATTGGCCACACCCTCCCAGCGCCAACCCCTCACTCGCCCGAGAAGCCCCCCTCCCAACGCCAACCCCCCTCACTCCAGCCACCCCTCTCCCAGCGCCAACGGCGCCCCTCACGACAGCCTGGGCCAACGGCCCAGGTACACCCACCCCCCTTCCCAAGCCCTGTAAGGGCGTGACAACGTACCTCAGCCCCACAGGGCTAAATCGGCCTGCACCCATCCCCCTTTTTAGGGTTATTCCTTCTCGGAAAAGTCGGTATTCGCCCCGGCGAGGTCCTTCTCCACAATCCAGATATTCCGGTAACGAACATCATGCCCCTCGCACTGCAACTTCAGTCCCCCAGGTGAGTCGGTGATCCCCTTCCCACCCTCATTCCCTCCATCAATCCCAGAGCGCGGACCTCCCCAAACCTGACTGATTGCCTGATTGGAGTGCGCTTTGACTCCATTGAAATAGACCGTCACCAACGGCTTCTCGACCAGTTTTCCATCCGCAAACCGCGCTGCGCGAAAGACGATGTCGTAGGAGTTCCACTTGGTGAGCCCCTTGTAAAGCGCGTACGGCGACTCCGTCTCGTTAATCACCGCCCCCATGCCGTGCTTGGTCTGATCCCCGTCGCAAATCTGGATCTCGTACCGATTCTGAAGATAAACCCCGCTATTTCCGCGCGGATTCATCACCACAAACTCCACGTGCAAACGAAAATCCCGATACGCCTTCTTCGTCACAATATCCGCCGTCCCAAACCGTCCGCCCACCGCCACCGGATCGTCCGTCATCAACGCCGTCGCACCATTCACCGCTGGATCCGAGACAATCGGCCATTTAATCGGCAACGCCGACTTGAAGCCCGGTCCCTCCCAGTACGTCCACTTCGCATCCAAACTCTCCTTCGTTCCGTCAAAGAGAACATCCGCCCCCGCCGGAGCCTTCGCCCCGACTCCCACATCCGCACAAGCAATCATCCCCGCAAACCCAATCCCAACGCCGAACAAAAGACCGATCTTCATTCCGCCCAATAACGCAAAATCTACGCCCAAGCCGCATCGCGCGCGACCGCGCAAAACAGAATACCCCCCTCAATCCTGCCAAAAGAACTCAATCACCTTCTCTACGTCCGGATGCAAACTCGCGTACACCGGACACGTCTTCACACACTGCTCAAGTGCCGTGCGTTGCGGGTGATTCGCCGAAATTGGCATCCAAATGCGAGAAGTGAGCCGTCCCACCCTCCGCACCGGCGCCACCACCATTTCCTTATCCACCTCAATCCGCATCCCCCGCAAATCAACCCCGTGCCGCTCCGCGATGATTCCCATAATCGTCGCCATGCAGGTCGCCAGCGCCGTCCCCAAAAGGTCCGTCGGCGAGAACGATTCCCCGCGCCCGTGGTTGTCCACCGGCGCATCCGTCGTCATCCGCTGACCCGAGGGCCCGTGCTCCGCCTCACAACGAAGCCCACCCACATAATCAACCGTCATTCGTACCATAACCGCAAACTCCTCCCCGTTTCCTAGACCGACAAACCAAACGCCACATCCATCTGCTCCGAAACGCCTTTCAGATGGTTCAAATCCCCCCCGCCAACCTCGGCTGCCAACCAGCCAAAGAAGTTAATCTCCCGCAACGCTTTCCGAACGTCCGCATAATCAATATCCCCCTCACCAATCGGCGTGAACTTGCTCTGAGCACGTGAAAAACCCTTGATGTCCAACTTTTTAACCCGCGAACCCAACTGCCGGATCCATCCCCCCATGCTCCCGTACTTGTGATGGTTCCCAATATCAAAATGTACGCCCACCCAAGGCGACCGGAACTCGTCCACATACTTCACAAACTTGTCCGCCGTCTGATCCGGCCCCCCGTTGTGGTCGTACAAAAACTGGTTCCACACGTTCTCAAATAAAATCTGCACGCCCAACTCGGCCGCCAACGGAATCGCCTTGGCAATGTTCTCCACCGACCGCGGCCAAATCTCCTCCTCCGGTCCATCCGCTCCCTTGCCCACCACCAACAACACGCTGTGCCCCCCCACCTCGCGCGTATCCCGAATAGCCTGCTTCAAATGCTCCAACGCCTTCGCCCGCGTCTCCGCATCCGCACTCGTATGCCGAACCCCCCAGTGCGACGAACACACACTCCCATCCACCGGCAACCCCGACTCCGCAATCGCCCGCTTCACCTCGTCCGCCTTCGGACCAGGAAAATCCATCTCCACTCCCGCAAACCCCGCTTCCTTCGCAATCTTGAATCGCTCCACCAGCGACGCACCCTTGATCATCCCAATCTTCAGCGTCTTATACAATCGGCCCGCCATCGCGTCCGGAACCGTCGGTGCAGCCAACGCCGCCGCCGGAGACAGCGCCGCACTCACAGTCAAAGCGCCAGCCGTTTTCAAAAAATCTCTGCGCGTAGAAACAAGATCAGTTTGCATAAGAGGGGTAAGTTTTGCGGTGAACGAATAAGGAAGATTCACGCCACAGAGCACACCGGACTATCCGCGAATCCGGATTGTGCGCACCGACGATCTCCCCCTTGCCCACGCCCGCGCTTCCCTTAACGTGACCTCAGTAACTATCACCCCCAAAACATGAAAACGACTCCCACCCTCCTAGCCACCCTCACCGCCCTCGTTGTCGGATCAAGCTTGTCCGCCCACGCAGATATCGCAGTCAAATCAGGCGAAAAAATCGGTTTCCTCGGCGATTCCATCACCCAAGGCGGTTGGAGTAACCCCGCAGGCTACGTTCGCCTCGTCATCGCCGGCCTCGAAGCCAACGGCGTCAAAGCCGAACCCGTCCCCGCCGGCATCAGCGGCCACAAATCCAACCAAATGCTCGCGCGATTGGAAAAAGACGTCCTCAGCAAAAAGCCCCAGTGGATGACTCTCAGCTGCGGCGTCAATGACGTCTGGCACGGTGCCAACGGCGTCCCTCTCAACGACGCTGCAGCAGCAGCAGGGACTTTCACGTCCCGCCCAAACGAGCCCGAAAAAGGCACGTACGAAAAAAACATCACGCAAATCATCAACCAAGCCGCCGCCGCAGGAGCTCGCCCCGTCGTCCTCACCGCAACCGTCATCAAAGAAGACCTCGGCTCAGCAGAAAATGCCAAACTCGCGCCGTACAATGACTTCCTGCGCAAGCTTGCCAGCGAGAAAAAGTTGCCAATCGCGGACCTGAACGCCCAGTTCCAAGACCGAATCAAACAACTCAATGCCCCCGGCAAAAACATGCTCACCACCGACGGCGTTCATATGAACACCGACGGCAACAAGCTGATGGCCATCGGCGTTCTCAAAGCGCTTGGGCTCAATGACGCCGAACTGAAAAAAGCAGAGGCCGCTTGGAAACCGCTCGAAGAGGAAGCCGCTGCCGCCGCTGCCGCGCGGAAAAAAGCCCAAGAAGAACAGGCCGCCGCCAAAGCCAAGGCCGAACGCGAAGCCAAAGAGGCCGACAAAAAGAAGTAGCCACGCACCCGTCCCTCAACCCTCACCCCCCTGCTACCAATGAACATCCCCTCAACCGCCGTCACACGCCGCACCTTCCTCGCGAATGGATCCATCCTCCTCTCCGGAATCGCCGCACTCAGCCCCGCTGCACGCGCTCAAACCAACAAAAACAGCCGCCTCCGAATCTTCCAAATCGGTGTCGGCGGAATCGGACAACTCGAGCGCAACGGACTAAAAAACCATCCCAACGTCGAGTGGGCCGGCTTCGCGGACGTTGACGCGCGCGAACTCGCAAAAATGCGAACTCAGTTTCCTCAGGCGTGGGTCGAAAAAGATTACCGCGAAGCATTCGCAAAACGCGTAGGCGATTTTGACGCTGTCATCGTGGAAACACCCGACTTCCACCACGCCCCGATGATGGTGACCGCCCTAAAGCACAACAAACACCTTTACGGACAAAAACCTCTCGTCCAACAGCTTGATGAACTCAAAACCATCAGAGAAGCCTTGGCGGCTCGCCCCTCGCTCGTCACTCAAATGGGCAACCAGCGCGCCTGCATCAAAGGCCGAATGCAGGCCGTCGAAATCCTCCGCAAAAACCAACTGGGGCGCCCCATCGAAGCGTGGGTTTGGACGGGAAGCGTAAAAAAAGGCACCTACTTCACCGATCCTTGGAGCGAATACTCGCCCGCACAAACCGTCCCCTCGGACCTCGATTGGGACCTCTGGAGAGGCCCCTTGGAAAACGAAATCCCTTACAGCGATGACATCGCGCCTCGCCGCTGGCGCGCGTTCTGGGAAACCGGTGGCGGCCAACTCGCCGATTGGGGCTGCCACCTCATCGACGCCCTCTACTTCGCCTACGACCTTCCGTCCCCAGAGTCCGTGATGACCCACACGCCAAAAGCCGCTGGGACAGGCCACTCAGCCCACAACATCAGCACGATCACGTACCCAGGCGGCGGCCGATTCGCTCGAGAAAAGTTCGTCCTGCACTACAACGACGACGCCCTTCTCCCCTCGTTCGCGTCCCTCGGACTGCCCGCCATCAAACCCGGAGCAAACCAAACCCTCGTCATCTGCGAAGAAGGTGCCCTCCTGCTTGAAGCAAACGGAGGACTCAACATCTTCCGCAAAGGACAAAAAGCCGAAAATGAACCGCTTCCTGAAGTTGAACCACATGACCATTGGAAGGATTGGGCCGACAACTGCCTCGGCACGAAAAAGCATCTGTGGACTCCGCTCACCATCGGATGGCGCATCACCGAACCCTGCTTGCTCGCGGTAAAAGCAACCCGCTTCCCCGGCGAGGACCTCCGTTGGGACAGTAAGTCCTGCCGCTTCACGCAACACGACTTAGCGAACAAAACCATCGTCTCGCGGAATTACCGAAAAGGATTTGAGCCACCATCCCTCGGGTGACCGAACGAGCAAATCCAAGGCGTTCGGGGGGATTCACACATCCCGAGCGCCACTGGGCATCACCGTCACGCCTCAGTCACGCCTCAGTCGGGCCTTGATCGCCCGCACCAACGCCGTCGCCCTCAGAATCCCCCAACAAATCAGACACAACCTCCGTCACGTCAGGGACCATCTCCGTCAAAGAATCAACCACTCGCCCCAAAACCTCAGCCCCTATCGCGGGCACCCCCTCCAAAAAATGGAACGCTTCCTGGAGGCTCTCCAGCAACTGGTCGTCCGTCATCGCCTCCACTGGCGTCGGACAAACCTCGTTTTCCTTCGATGGATTCATCTGTGACATCAAATATTAAGCTCTCCTTTAAAATCCATCCTTTGAGCCATCTCTGCAAGCAATCTAATAGCCCGAGAGTTAGCATTATCGACGTGGGTTCGGGAAACCCCTAACTCATCAATCACCTCCTGAACGGGACGACGCATGAGTTTTGTCATCTCAAAAATCTGGTAGTTCTGCGGAGTCACCCTCTCCCGCAACTCAGAAAGCAACAACCCCATCGCTCCGGCTCTCCACGCCACCCTCTCCTCCCGATCCATCACCTCCCACGCCGCCTCAGACTCCTCATCCGGAATCGAATCCCACTGCGCCTCATCCAACTGCACGCCAGCACGCTCGAGCTTGATTCGGTCAATCACCTTACCCCTCACAATCCGACGCACAAACCCCCGAAAGGTGCCCAGCTCTGGGTTGTAAGAAAAATGCTCCAACCTCCGAACCAGCGTCACCAACACATCCGATAACACTTCGTCCGCCATCTCCGGTCGAACCGACGTCCAACGGCAACTGTGAAACGCCGCACACACGCTCTGGCGAATCGCGGGGCCGTAAATCTGGATGAACTCCTCCCACGACCGCTGCCATACCCGCTTCGCCAAATCATCCCTCTGGGTAACCGGTTGCGGCAATCGCGCCAGCAGCGTGATAGGCGTTTTCGGATACATCGGACGAAATCCTAGTGATTTTATAGCCTTTCGTCATGCAGGAAGCGGCAAATCTCACGGTGCGCCGGCGCCCCGCCTCCACTCGATCGGCAAGGGCGCCAGCTAGCCCCCCACTCAGGGGACCATGACCATGAGACCGATTCAGCGGTGTATGAGGACCCTTACCTCGAACTCACACCTCCATTCCGTCACGCAGACCGCCATCTCGCACAAAATGTCGACGGAACCTCAAAAAAAACGCATCCCCCCCTCAGGCGCGTCCCGCCAACAGCGCAAGAGCCGTCACACAATACGCCGTCACCAAAACGCGGTCCTTCTCCATCCACCGCGCCACATCGTTCTCCCACCAACCCTCCGCAGATTGCAAATCCATGATTCGCAGAGCTAACGGACGAGCCCAAGCCACTCGCTTGCCTTCCTTCGTCCTCAACTCTTCCACCGACGAAACGCTCAACGCCTTCGTCATCAGATAGAAATAATAAAATAACCCCTGCTTCCCGAGACCCGGATTCTCCTCAATCGTGTAGTTCTCCGACAACCACTGCAGCGCAGCCTTCATCCGCTCATCCCCCCTCGGAATCTCCGCGTAAACGAACGAAAGCAACCCCGCGTAACTCATCGACCCATACGACCTCAACGCCGTCCTCCCACCAGCCAACTCCTGCGCACCCGCATTCGAAAATCCAGGGTAATAGACAAATCCACCGCGGTTTCCTCCCTCCTCCGACACCCACACCCCCGCGTTACCCGATTTCAAGTTCTGGCACCGCCCCACAAAATCAGCCGCCGCCTTCCAATCCAACCCCGCCACCGCTGCCCCGCGCTCGTCCGCCTTCCTCGAATCCGCATGCGCCCGCAACGCCTCCAGCGCCACCAAGGTATTGTCCAAATCCGGATGCTGCCGCTTCGGACTCACCCCCGTCGGCCCGTAACCAATCCCTCCATCCAGCTCTGGACGATCCATCCCCCGCGCCTGCTGCGCCGCCACAAACGCCGCCGCACGATCTGTTACAGCCCGATCCGTCGGATCTCCCGATCGCAGAAGAGCCGTCAAACTCAATGCCGTGTTGTACAACGTCAACGACTCCGCATAGATCCCGCCATCAGGCTTCACGCAGCTTCGCAAAAATGCCATGCCCCGCTTCCGCGCCAGTTCGAAACGCTCGCGCGGCAACTTCAATCCAGCCACCGCGCCATCCATTGCATTCAGCACCAACGCAGAAATCGCCGGATGCGCCGCGTTCGACCATTCCCCCGCCGCTCCCTGCACGGAAACCAACCAGCCCAACGCTCTTTCCACCGCCAACCGAATCTCGTTCGCCAACGAACCATTGTCGTCCCGATGCACCGGAGCCGCAGACTGAACCACCGAACCAAACGCTCCAGCCACCGAAAACGCAACGGCTCCCCGAATTAAACTCCGTCTTTTCATCATATTATCGAGTAGGCTTTGACATGATTTCAACACGCACCGGCGTCCCCACCTTGGGCAGCAAATCCTTCGCCGGCGACCAAACGGAATCATCGCGATTCCCCTCAAACGTCCCCACAAACAACGGCTCAGAAGCCAGTAACATTGACCCCAAAATCCCCGAACCCGACGCCAAAAACACCCCGTTCCCCATCACCTTTGAGCCCGTGTACACCCACGCTCCCTCCCGTGAAAACGGCTTACCCTCCGGCCCTTGCCGAACCAGCAATTCCAACAATCCCCGCCGCTTCTCAACCCCGTCATCCCCCTTCCACACCACGTCCACCACGACCTCCACACCCTCCGGTTTCGGAGCCTTTTGCAACGCGTCCTTCGTCAGATTCCCCGCACCACCAGACTCGGATTTTTCCTTTTTATCCCGCGAAAACCCGAGCAACCGCGCTCCCAATTCAATGTCCTCCGCCCGAACATCGGTCACCAACAGAGCCTCATGCACCGGCCCATTCGGATTCACCAACGTGTACTCCAAGTTGCCCTCCACCATGTTCACTCGCGCAGGAAAGGAAGCCACTTTGCGAACCGCCTCCACCTCAACCAAGCCCACCCCAACCACTCCCTCCCGAACCTCACGCGGCTTCGAAGGTCCGCCCTCCTGCGCCACAACCGATAATGCGCACCCAACCAAAAGCGAGAACCCCCAAATAACCCCGCGCACCAACAAAAAGCGGCACGCAAAACCAACCAGCCTCAAGCGATTTAACATAACCGTTCAACGATACTTTCCACCCAAATCCAAACCACTCCCCGTGCCACCCCAAACCCCAGAAGGGTGCCCGCCAACCAAGCGAACACCCCACACCAGAAACCTACTTCGGAATCGTGCTCGCAGGTCCGTGGACCTGAGCCGCAACCTTTAACCGCAACGCGTTCAACGCAATAAAACCCGTTGCATCGTTCTGGTTGTAGGCCTTCGTCGGATCCGCCTCCATCGTCGCAATGTGCGGGTTATACAAACTGAACGCCGAACGACGTCCCGCCGCCACAATGCTCCCTTTGTACAACTTCAATCGCACGGTGCCCGTCACGTTTCGCTGACTCTCCTTCACCAACGCCTGCAACGCCTCGCGCTCAGGACTAAACCAGAACCCGTTGTAAACCAAACTCGCGTAACGCGGAATCAACCCATCCCGCAAATGCATCACCTCGCGGTCCATCGTCAGCGACTCAATCTGCCGATGCGCAAAATGCAAAATCGACCCACCCGGCGTCTCATACACCCCGCGCGATTTCATCCCAACAAACCGGTTCTCCACCATGTCGACACGGCCAACACCGTTGCGCCCACCCAACCGGTTCAACACCTTCATCACCCAGTACGGCGTCAAAACCACATGCCCATCCGCGTTTTTCGTGATGGATCCCTTGTAACCAAAACCTGACAGCAACCCCTCAACCTCAGGATGCCCCACCGCCACACAACGCCCCTGCTCAAACGTTAACTCCACATGCTCAGGACGATCCGGCGCGTCCTCCGGCGAAACCGAAAGCACGTACATCCCCTTGGCCTCAGGCGCCGACGCGTCGTACCACGGATCCTCGAGAATTCCCGCCTCAAACGAGATGTGCAACAAGTTGCGATCCATCGAATAAGGCTTCTTCGCAGAGGCCTGCACCGCGATCCCCTTCGACTCACAGTACGCAATCATCTCCGCACGCCCAGGAAACGCCTCACGAAAACGGTCCTGACGCCACGGAGCAATCACCTCCACCCCCGGCGCCAATGCCGCCATCGTCAGCTCAAAACGCACCTGATCGTTCCCCTTCCCCGTCGCCCCGTGCGCCACCGCATCAGCTCCCTCCGCCGCCGCAATCTCTGCCATCCGCTTCGCAATCAACGGACGCGCAATCGACGTTCCCAAGAAATACTGACCCTCGTAAATCGCCCCCGCCTCCATCATCGGAAAAATGAAGTCCTTCGCGAACTCCTCACGCAAGTCGTCGATGTAAATCTTGGACGCCCCCGTGCTCAACGCCTTCGCCTCCAATCCATCCAACTCTTCCTCCTGACCAACATCCGCACAAAACGCAATCACCTCGGCCTGATAGGTTTCCTTCAACCAAGCGAGCAATACGGACGTGTCCAACCCGCCAGAATACGCAAGAACGATCTTCATAAGACTCCTATTCAAACACCAAGGAGGCCCCGCTTCCAATCCCGGAACCCATTCCGCAACCCCCGCCCGACACACCCGCCCAAAAAATCCCCGTCAAACCGGCTTCACCCCAAACGCAAACAACGTCCGAAACCGCCCGTCCTGCGCGTCACGCCCCGCCTCCACAATCTCGCAATCAACCAACCCCGCAGCCTCCATCCATTCCTCAATCGCCGCCTCGGTAAACCCCAACCAACGATCAGCATACAACTCGCGCGCTTTCTCGAAATTGTGTGCCATCAAATCCAAAATCACCACTCGACCCCCGGGCTTCAAAATCCTCGCAGCGGCCGACACCGCGCGCGCCGGATTCACCGCATGATGCAGCGCATGCGAAAGCACCACCAAATCCATCTCCCCAACACCCACCGGCGGTTCCTCCAAATCACCCAACCGAAACTCCAAGTTCGTTAACCCGTGCCGCACCGCCAAATCCCGCCCGTAAGCCACCATGTTCTCTGAGTTGTCCACCGCAATCACCCGACGCGCACGCTTCGCCATCAACTGCGACAATGTGCCCTCACCCGCCCCCAAATCCGCCACCTCCCACGCTGGCATCAACGAAAACAACATCCGCGCCACACTCTCCCAACTCCTTCCCGGACAATACGTCCGCCCAAACCGACCCGCCAACTGGTTGAAATACTCCCGCGTTAAATCCAAACGCTTCCGCCGCAACACCCGCACCGCATACTGATCCGATTCCACCTCCGGAATCTCACGCGCCGACTCCTCCAACACCACCCTCACCGCCGCCGGATACCCCCCCTCCCTCGCCGCATAAAACGCGTGCTTCCCAGCCTTCCGATCCCGCACCAACCCCAAACCTCGCAACTGCGCCAAATGCCCGGAAATCCGCGACTGCGCCATCCCCAAAACCTCCTGAACCTCCGCCACCGCCATCTCCTCCTCCGCCAACAACAACAGCAACCGCACCCGAACAGGATCCGCCACCGCCTTCAACAGCTTCAAAGTTGACGACATGG
>JBEEPE010000073.1:0-3121 GCA_041191265.1 Verrucomicrobiota bacterium
TGTGAAGGGGTGGTGCCGGGGAGGGGCGGTCGATGGGGAGCGGGCTCCGAGGGGGAAATAGGCTCATCCAGTGGGGAGTTGGAAAAGGTTCAGGTTTCAGCTGTAGTGTCAACAGCGGCAGATATTTATGTGGATGATTGTATGGGCAGTCTCACTCCGGCTTTTAGGATTTATTCGGAGTTGGAAAGGGCGACAAAAAATCAGCGGCCCCAGCCTCCACCCGGAAGCCAGGGCCGCCTTCTCCACCCCGGAGATCTTTTCGGTGCCGGACTTAGTCGCGGAACCATGTGTTTCCCCGTGTATCGCCACGGGGAATCTTCCGGATGTGTTTTTTTCTAAAAACGAAGTGTTTTTTGGGCGAATTAATCGAGGGTCAAGAGTGTGAGCTTTGATCCGTCTTTTACGAGGAAGCGGCCGTTGTCGTAGGCGGGTGATGCCCACGTTTTTGCGCAGAGTTGGAGGCGGCCGACCTCTTTGAATGCGGCTCCGTCTGCCTGCGCAACCACCAGTTCGCCGTTGGAGTTGAGGGCAAACACTTTGTCGTTAATCACGGTGATGCTCGCGTAGTCGCCCATTCCAGGGGCTTTCCAACGTTCCGCGCCGTCTTCGGCGCTCAGGCAAACGAGGTCGCATTTGCTGCCTGGTCCGATGGTAAAGATGAGATTGCCCGATTGGGTTGGGGTTCCGATTACTGTCTTCACGTCCTTGTTTTCCCAAGCTTTTGCGACGGTTTGTTCAGGCGCCTTACCACTAATTTGGTAGCGAACGGTGCCAATGTTTGTGGAGGCGATGGTCACGGTATCTCCGTCGAGGACTGGGGTAGCGACATTTCGTTTGGCGCCGGTTTTGACGATTTCGCGCCACAGGATTTTACCGGTCGAGACATCAACCCCCATCATGGCGTCGCCGGTTAGGTGGACGGCTTGACGGACGCCAGCGAGCGTGCCGACAACCACGCTGGAGTAGGCGGTGTTGTCCGATCCGGCGGCCCATAGCTTCGCTCCGGAGCGCTTGTCGAATGCAACCAGGGTGCCGTTTTCGGGGCTTCCCACGGGGACGAAAATCCGGTCGCCATCGACGACTGCAGACCCGTTGTTTCCGTGGCGTCGTGCCGCGGTTTCCTTGGAGCCAGGATCGGGGCTCTTGTTGCCAAACCATTTCGCGCCAAAGTCTTTTTCGAAACTGATGGCCCACAGCTGTTTGCCATCTTTCAGTGAGTAACAACGGAACTCTCCCCCGCAGGATTGTGCGTAAATGCGGTCTTCATCAATCAGCGGCGTGCAGCGCGGGCCTTCTCCATAGGCATTCTGAAACTCCACCATCGGACCAACTTGCGCCTTCCATCGCTCCTTGCCGGTTTTGAGGTCGAGCACATGAAGGACCTCCTGTCCGTCGATGCCGTCCATGTACACCGCTGCGTCGCCGGCAATCAGGGGCGAACTTTGTCCGGGGCCGACGTCAATCTGCCAGAGGTTCTTGGGGTCGGCGTTGATTTTGTTGAAAGGGTGCGCGGCGTCCTTCACGACAGCGGTCCGTTGGGGACCTCTCCATTGAGGCCAATCGGCGTTGGCGGAAAGACTGGCTGCGGTGAGCGCGGTGATGAGTGCGAGTTGGGCGGGAATTTTCACACGGTTCGCCACCGCACGGTTTGTGCCGCAGGATGAAGGACACCGCTGGATCCTCGAACCGTTGACCGGCAAACAGGGCGCTTGCCTCGCGAGCTTCCCTCAATCCTCCAGTGAGTATTCAGCGGCGGCCAGGACATCGGGGCGAGGTATCCGAGCGAGGCAGCTAGGAGCGGATTGTTAGCCGAGAATGAAGCGTCCGTTTTTGCGCGGGGTCACTTTGAGCGGTGCGCCGAAGGCTGCGGAGAGGGTGCGACTGGTGACCACCGATGGGAGCAGGCCGGAGGCGAAGGTTCGGCCGTCTTTCAGCAGCATGGCGTGGGAGAACCCTGGGGCAATTTCTTCAACGTGATGCGTGATGAGCACGAGTGAGGTGCCGCTGTTGGGAGCGAAAAGCGGGGCGAGGGTTTCGAGAAAACGTTCGCGTGCGAGCGGATCGAGACCGGCACAGGGTTCGTCAAGAATGAGTAAGCGGGGGCGGTTGATGAGGGCGCGTGCGATGAGGACGCGTTGGCGTTCGCCTTGAGAGAGGGCGCACCACGGACGGTTGACGAGATGCGCGAGGTCGCTGGCCCGGAGGAGGGTACGCGCTTTGGCTAGTTCGGTTTTGGTGGGCGGATCCCACAGGTTGAAGCCGGCGCGGAGCCCGCTGACGACCACTTCCATTACGGGTTCATCCTCTGCAACGAAGGCGGCGGCTTGTGCTGAAACGATTCCGAGGAACTTGCGCAAATCGCGCCAGTCACTCACACCGTGCCGCGCGCCGAGCACTTCAACGTCGCCTTCGGTTGGGGTTACGAGGCCCGACAGTGCTGCGAGCAGCGAGGTTTTGCCGCACCCGTTTGGTCCGAGAATGACCCAGTGCTCCCGTTCGCGCACGGTCCAGTCCACGCCGTCGAGGACGCGGACCGGGCCGCGTGAGACCTTGAGTCCGGAGACTTGGAGGATGGGCTTGCCCACGGTGGTGGCGGGTTGGGGAGTGCGCATGGGTTAGCCTTCGATGGCGCGAACAGCACGGGTTTTATCGAGACGAAGGATGTCGCCGGCGTTGACTGAGAGCACCGCTTTTGGGTCGGTGATTTTTTCGGAGCGAAGCTGAATGCTGCCCTGCTCGACGAGGCGCCGGAGATCGGAGCGTGACCGAGTGATCTGGTAACCGGTTTGGTAAGCGGCAGCGGCTGCGGAAAGGATATCGGTCGAGAGAAGGGAGGCTGCGATGTTCGGGAGATCGGCTTCATCCAAGTTCTTCTTGGAGAAACGGGTGTTGAAGTCTGCGAGCGCCTCGGCTCCGGCATCGGCGCCGTGGTACCGCTCGACGAGGCGGCGCGCGAGTTCCTTCTTGGCGTCCATAGGATGGCCGTCGGGTTGTGGGGTCCCGAGGAGGAGGAGGTAGTACTTGGCCATGAGTTCGTCGGAGATGCTCATGAGTTTGCCGAACATCGTGACGGGCGGTTCCGAGACGCCGACGTAGTTATTGAGGCTCTTGGACATCTTGT
>JBEEPE010000074.1:0-4711 GCA_041191265.1 Verrucomicrobiota bacterium
GTAGGGACCACTGACACACAAACTCCTCCCTTATCGGAGGAGTTGGACGATATTGCCATGTGGGGTAGGACATCCGCTGGGGTACGCTTGGGAAATTTTGGAAATCTTTAGGGGCATGAACTCTGCGTGGTGGAGAAGAATGGATTGTTCACGAAAACTGAGTTTTGCGTTGGTTGCGTTCGCGGTGGTGGCGGTTGGCGACGTGGGAGGAGCGGAGGAGGGGCGGCCTCCCGAGGGATTTCGGAGTTTGTTTGACGGGAAGACGTTGAAGGGGTGGTACGGATTAAATCCGCACGCTTCGGCGAAGTTGCAGGGGGAGGCGAAGGACGCGAATCACGCCAAGCAGCGCGAGGAGTTTTCGTCGCACTGGAAGGTGGAGAGTGGGGAGTTGGTGAACGCGGGAACGGGTCCGTATGCGACGACGGAGGAGGAGTTTGGGGATATGGAGTTGTTGGTGGAGTACCGCACGGTGGCGGGTGCGGACAGCGGCATTTATTTGCGCGGTACGCCGCAGGTGCAGATTTGGGATTGGAATCAGAAGGAGAATCCGAAGAACCCGGATCGCAAGCCGTGGCTGGGTTCAGGGGGATTGTTCAACAACACGCCGGGGCGTCCTGGGCGTGATCCGTTGGTGTTGGCGGATCGCCCGTTTGGCGAGTGGAACCAGTTCAGGATTAAGCAGGTTGGTTCGAAGACGTGGGTGTGGTTGAACGGGAAGGCGGTGGTGGATGGAGCGGAGATGGAAAACTACTGGAATCGGGCTCAGCCCTTGCCTGCGAAGGGACCAATCATGCTGCAGACGCATGGGGGTGAGATTCGTTGGCGGAACATTTTTGTTCGTTCGGTGAAATAGTCATTGGGAGCGCGTGATGAACGTTTTGATTACGGGTGGCGGGGGCTTTCTTGGGAGCCAGTTGGCGCGTGCGATTTTGCAGCGGGGCACGTTGACGGGGCCGTGCGGGACTGAGCGCGAGGTGCGCAAGGTTCGGTTGTTTGATGCGCGGTTTGGGGTTGAGTTTGATGATTCCCGCGTGGAGTTGGTGACGGGCGATATGGGGGATCGCGATTCTGTTTTTTCCGCGGTGGGTGAGGATGCCGCGCTGTCGGTGTTTCATTTGGCCTCGATGGTGAGTGGCGAGTGTGAGCTGCGCTTTGATGACGCTCTGCGCGTGAACCTTGATGGCGGGCGCTTTTTGTTTGAGGCGGTCCGGCGACTCGAGGGAGCGCAGCGCTTGGTTTTTGCGAGCAGCATTGCGTGTTTTGGCGGTGCGGCGATGCGGGACCCCAACACGGACCACACGAAGTTGACCCCGCAGACGACGTACGGGATGACGAAGGCGATGTGCGAGTTGCTGGTGAACGATTACAGTCGGAAGGGATTTTTTGATGGCCGGTCAGCCCGTTTGCCGACGGTGATTGTGCGTCCGGGCAAGCCGAACGCGGCGGCTTCGAGTTGGGCGAGCGGTATGTTCCGCGAGCCGTTAGCGGGAGAGGATTGTCTGTTGCCGGTGCGGAGGAGTCAGCGGCATCCGATGACCGGGTACCGCACGGTGATTGAGTCGTTGGTGGCGCTTCATGAGTTGCCGGGGGGGATTTTTGGGGATGACCGTGCGGTGGGATTGCCTGCGATGGAGGTGACGCCTGCGTTGGCTGCGGCGGTTTTGGATGAGGTTGCGCGGGAACGCGGAATCTCGCTGGGGCGGATTGTGGATGCGCCCGATGCGCGTATTCAGGGGATTGTGGACAACTGGCCGTTGGCGGTGGATGGATCTCGTGGGGCGGGGTTTGGATTGCCGCGAACGCCTGCGCTCAAGGTGGTTGTGGAGCAGTATTTGGAGGACTTCGGATTGAATCGGTGACGGCGGACGGCGAATTTTGGGGGATACCTCGGGCGTTGCCCGAGGCTGACATGTGCAGCGCCGTTGGCGCCAGCGGGACGGGCGGGTTGCGCGTGGTGAGGTGTTTGCGGGTCGTATGGGTCGTATGGGTCGTATGGGTCGTATGGGGTGGGCGGGGGTGGGCGCCTGGGCTAGCTGAGGAGTTCGGAGATGACGCGGCGTTCTTCGACTCCGGTGAGGCGTTGGTCGAGGCCTTGGAACTTGAAGGTGAAGCGGCGGTGGTCGATTCCCATCAGGTGCAAAATCGTGGCGTTGAGTTCGTTTAGGTGGACGGGATCTTTCACCACGTTGTAGCTGAAATCGTCCGTTTCGCCGAAACTGATGCCCCCTTTAATCCCCGCCCCAGCCATCCACATGGTGAAACAGCGGGGGTGATGGTCGCGTCCGTAGTTCGTCTGAGTGAGGGTTCCTTGGGAGTAAACGGTGCGTCCGAACTCGCCGCCCCACACCACGAGTGTGTCATCAAGCATGCCGCGTGATTTGAGGTCGAGGATGAGGCCCGCGCAGGCTTGGTCGGTTTGCTGGCATTGGCGCGCGATGTCCTTGGGCAGGTTGTTGTGCTGATCCCAACCTCGGTGGAGGATTTGAACGACGCGAACGCCGCGTTCAACCATGCGGCGTGCGAGCAATGCCGTGTGCGCAAACGACCCCGGCTCTTTGACTTGAGAACCATAGAGATCCAGCGTTGCCTCCGTTTCTTTCGATAAATCAACGAGTTCAGGGACACTGGCCTGCATGCGGAAGGCCATCTCGTACTGGGCGGTTCGGGTGAGGGTTTCAGGATCGCCAAGTTGCTGGTGGGTTCCGGCGTTGATGGCGTTGAGCGC
Source organism: Verrucomicrobiota bacterium (assembly GCA_041191265.1). Taxonomy (GTDB): domain Bacteria; phylum Verrucomicrobiota; class Verrucomicrobiia; order Chthoniobacterales; family Chthoniobacteraceae; genus JBEEPE01. The sequence continues at coordinate 2,726 of JBEEPE010000074.1, forward strand.
ATCGAGCATGGTTCGACGGTCTGATGCGGAGACGCCGGGCGGGTTTTGGATGTAGAGAACGGGGTCGCCTGAGGCGCGTAAAGCCACACCTGTGTGGCGGGATGGCAGAAAACCACTGCTCCACATGCGAGTGAAAAGTGCTTGTCCGCCAGCACTCTTTGGCGTCAGCACGACGAAGGACGGAAGATCGTCGCTTTCGCTGCCGAGTCCGTAGCTTAGCCACGAGCCGATGCTCGGTTTTCCGGGAATTTCGCTTCCGGTCATCACGAAGGTGCAGGCTGGGTCGTGATTGATGGCGCTGGTGCTCACGGACTTGATGACGGCGAGTTCGTCAACGACCTGAGCGGTGTAGGGGAGGAGTTCGCTTACCCAGCGTCCGGATCGACCGTGTTGTGAAAAGTTGAACTGACTGGGAGCAACAGGGAATCGTGCCTGACCGGAGGTCATGGTTGTGATGCGTTGACCGTTCCGGATGCTGTCTGGGAGGTCTTTGTCGAAGTGAGCTTTGAGCTGAGGTTTGTAGTCCCAGAGGTCGAGTTGGGACGGCGCACCGTTCATGTGAAGGTAGATGATGCGCTTGGCCTTCGGCGTGTAGTGCGGAAAGCCAGGGACGGCGGTGTGAACCTTTGCCGGAGCGGCGGAAGCGAACGCGTCCCGAGCGAGGAGGCCGGCAAGGGCGGCGCCGCCGACGCGGAGTCCGGATTCCCCGATGAAACGGCGGCGGGTGAGGTTGAGCAGATGGGATTGGAGGGGGTCCATGGCGTTTATTTGTTGAGCGTTTCGTCGAGGTTGAGGAGGAGGTTGGCCGTGAGGGTCCAAGCCGCGAGTTCTGGCGCTGCGAGGGTTGACGCCGGTTTTGATTCGCCAAACGTGATGAGTTTTGTGGCGTCCTCTGGGGCGGACTGATACCGGGCGCGTTGTTTCTTGAGGGTTTCGAGGACGAGTTGGGATTCCGTGGGTGAAGGGGTTCGTCCGGTGGTGCAGCGCCAGGCGAAGGCGAGGCGTTCCGGGTCGGTTGTTCCGCCTTCGGTGAGGATGCGTTGCGCGAAGTTGCGTGCGGCTTCGACATGTTGGATGTCGTTCATCAGCACGAGCGATTGAAGGGGGGTGTTGCTGCGTTCGCGCCGGACGCAGAAGCTTTCGCGGGGCGGTGCGTCGAAGGTGGTCATCGACGGCGGCGGGGCGGTCCGTTTCCAGAATGTGTAGAGGCTTCTGCGGTAGAGGGCGTCCCCGCTATCGCGGGTGTAACGGGCGGTGTTGCTGCCTGAGAAACCAACGGGTTCCCAGATGTTGTCCGGTTGATAGGTGCGAACGCCTTTTCCTCCGATTTTTGGGTTGAGCAGACCAGACACAAAGAGCGCTGAGTCGCGGAGGACTTCGGCGTCGAGGCGGAAGCGAGGGCCTCGGGCGAGGAGACGATTTTCCGGATCTTTCGCGAGCAGCGCCGGCGTTGTCGCAGCGGATTGCCGGTAGGCAGCGCTCGTGACGAGCATGCGCACAAGGCGTTTGGTGTCCCATCCGTCCTCGCGGAATGTCACGGACAGCCAATCGAGCAGTTCGGGGTGGCTGGGGGTGTCGCCTTGCGAACCGAAGTCGCTCGCACTTTTCACCAGACCCGTCCCGAAAAACTGTTGCCAGAAGCGGTTCACTGTGACGCGTGTCGTGAGCGGATTGTCTTTGGAGAGAAGCCATTCTGCGAGGTCGATGCGCGTGTAGGTTTCCTTTTTGGGTAGCGGAGGGAAGGCCTCTGGCGTGGAGCGAGACACCTTGTCTTTGGGTTTATCGTACTGGCCGCGCTCCATGATGTGGGCTTGGCGCGGTTGGGGGAGGTCCGCCATCACGAGCGTGGTTGGGATGGTCTCCGTGAGGGTCTTCTTTTTGGCCTCGAGCGCGACGCGTTCGGACTTCACTTTTTCGACGAGAGGTCGTGCTTCTTGGTAGACGTTTTCGAGCCACCAATCCTTGAGGCGTTGAGCGTCTTTTTCG
>JBEEPE010000075.1:0-15757 GCA_041191265.1 Verrucomicrobiota bacterium
CAGCCGTTATTGGATACGTTGAAGGAAGTCCATGCAATCGGGGTGGTGCATGGTGATGTGACGCCGATGGACATGATTCTGGAGCCGTCAGGTCACCTTTTCATGTGTGACTTTGGCATCAGTCGTTTGGTCACCGATGCCTTGCGCCGAGTGAATGCGGCGGGTGACAACTCGGCTTATTCTCCGGCTGATGTGTTGGATGGAGCGGCTCCAACGGTGGCGGACGATATTTATGCTTTGTCGGCGACGGTTTACAACCTCGTCACAGGTAAAACTCCGTTTGAGGCAGAGGACATTGAGGCGGAGATTCGTTCTGGGAAAGGGTTGGCTCTCATTGGGCAGAGATTGAGAGCTCAAGTGCGTGCTGCGATGATTCCGGCTCAGTGGGAGCGGGCAATCCTAGCGGGGCTTTCGCCCAATCCGGCGGATCGTCCGCAGAGCATCGCTGCGCTGGAAGATTTGTTTGGAACGAATCCAACACCTGACACGGTAATTTCGGAGACGAGGGATTCTAAGGTGGCGGGAGGATCTGATTTTCCTGATGACAACGAACGGGAGGAGGCTGGGGTTCGCGAGATTTCGCGTCCGTTGGGATCGAAGAAATCGTTGACTGAGGACGTGACTCCGAAGAAGCGGAAGGGAGCTGGGGTTTGGATTGCTGCATTGATTGTATTGGGATTGGGTGTTGGGGCATACGTTGGAATTCCTCGGGAGGAGAAGGTTCTGGAGGATGGGGGCGCTGGTTTGGCTGAGGTTCCGAAGGGTGGATCGTCGGCGGAAGGGCTGAAGCCTGTGAAAGGCAACGATGTGCCGTTCACGCCGCCGCTTTCGCAGGAGGATTCGACGAAGCTAGCTGCGGTGACTCCTGGCACTCCGAAGAAGGATGGCGACGACTTGGATAGCGGTTTGCCCCCGGTTCCGCCGACGGGTCCTGCGATGCGGGAGACGAAATCAGGAGAGGCTTTGCCACCTCCGGTGCCGCCGAAGCCGGTGGATGATGCTAGTGGTGGTGTTTCGCCTGAGCAGTTGAATGCGGCGGAGCGCAAGATGGAGGTATTGACGGATCGTTTGATGCGGTTCCGTGACCGGTTGAAGGAGGCGGAGGTTTCTCGTGCGGAGATTGAGAAAGTGCTCTCTTCGTTCCCAAAATCGGCGTCGAAAAACCCTCAGCGCGAAGGCTTGGTGAAGCAGTTGGCTGAGAAAGACATCGAAATCAAGGGGATTCAAGACAGCGCGGATGTGGCCGAAAAGGAGTTGCACATCGCGTTGACCGACTGGGAGAGTTTGAAGGCTGCGAAAGCGCCAGCGAAACCGGAACCGACGGAGAACAGCCTCGGGATGCGTTTTGTCAAGGTGGGTGACGTGATGATGGCGACGCATGAGACGCGGGTGAAGGACTACTCGGTGTTTGCGGAGGAGACCAAGTTGAAGCGCAATCACTGGAAGAGCCCAGGTTTTGAACAGACGCCGGATCATCCTGTGGTGTTTGTGAGTTGGGAGGATGCGATGGCGTTTTGTCGCTGGTTAACGGAGAAGGAGCAGAAGGCGAAGCTTTTGACAAAGAACGAGTCCTATCGGCTTCCGTACGACAAAGAGTGGAGTGATGCCGTGGGGTTGCCTAAGGAGTTAGGGAATACCGCCGAGTCACGCGACTCAGGGAATATCGATCATTTTCCTTGGGGTTCACAATGGCCGCCGATTAAAGGTGCTGGGAACTATACGGGTGAGGAGACTGGGTCGGAGGTAGCCATCAAGGGGTACCGGGATGGATTCCAGTATACGGCACCTGTTGCAAGTTTTCCGGCGAATGCGAACGGTCTATTTGATTTGGGTGGAAACGTTTGGGAGTGGTGTATGGATGCGTGGAATGTTCGTGCGAAGTCGAAAGTGTTACGTGGTGGATCTTGGTATAATGGTTCGCTGCAGGTGGCACTCCTCTCTTCATGCCGGATTCATTCTCTTCCGGATCGCGAGTCGGATGCGTACGGGTTCCGGATTGTGAAGGTGACTACTGCTAGGAAGTAGTTGGAGCGTGCACGATTGGGGCTCTCTTAACGGGGAGCCCTGATTTATTTTATTGGGATAGTTTTCTGGCTGAGACTGGTTGTTAACGTCGAACAGTGATGGGTTTCAGGCTTTTTGATTTGAATCTCGAGCAGCAGGAGGCTGTTCGAACGATTAATGGGCCGTTGCTGATTTTAGCAGGGGCTGGAACGGGAAAGACGCGGGTGATTACGTCGCGGGTGGCGTACCTGATTGCTCAGGGGGTCGCTCCGGATGCGATTTTGGCGGTTACGTTCACGAATAAGGCTGCGAAAGAGATGCGGGAACGTTTGGCTGGGATGATTGAAAAATCAGATGCCAAGCAGGTGGTAATGAGTACGTTTCACGCCCTGTGTGTGCGGCTGTTGCGGGGAGACATCGATCGGATTGGCTATAAGCGAAACTTCACGATTTACGATGAGGGGGATCAGATGGGCCTCATTCGAAAAATCATCACGAAGGTATCGGCGCGCGATGAGAAACTGGATCCTCATGCAGCGAAGTCGATGATTTCGCGTCTGAAGAATCAAGGGTTGAGAGAGCGTTCACCTGGGGACGATCAAAGTTTGATGGCGGCGGTGTACTTGCGTTACCAAGAGGAGCTTAAGACCCTGAATGCGGTAGACTTTGATGATCTGCTGATTTTGGCGGTGCAGTTGTTACGCGAGCACGGGGATGTGAGGGAGAAGTGGCAAGCACGGTTCTCGCATATCATGATTGATGAGTTTCAGGATACGAATCGCTTGCAGTTGGAGTTGGTGACGTTGTTGGCGGATGAGCGGCGGAACGTGGCGGTGGTGGGCGACGATGACCAGTCGATTTACGGTTGGCGGGGGGCTGATGTGACGAACATTTTGGAGTTTGAGACCCACTTTCCTGGACCCGTGGTGGTGAAGTTGGAGGAAAACTACCGATCGACGAGACCGATTTTGGAGACGGCGAACGCAGTCATCCGAAATAATGCGATGCGCAGGGCGAAGAAGTTGCGCACGTCACGGGATCAAGGAGATCCGGTGCGGTTAATCCAGATGTTGGATGATCGGGCAGAGGCAGAATTCATCGCAGGCGAAATTCATTTGAGGCAGGCGACCGAGCATCTGCATTGGGAAGATTTTGCGGTGTTGTTTCGGACAAACCAGCAGTCTCGTTTGATTGAGCAGCAGTTGCGTCAATTGAAAGTCCCGTACCGCGTGGTGGGGGGGAAAAGTTTCTTCGACCGCAGGGAAATCAAGGATTTACTGGCTTATGCGAGTGTCTTGCTGAACAGCGATGATGACGTTTCCCTGCTTCGCATCATCAATACGCCGCCGCGCGGCATTGGAGAGGGAACGATTGAGGCAGCGACGGAGGCGTCCGCGAAGGCTGGGTGCAGTGTTTGGAAAATCATTCAAGACCCCGCATTTTTGTCAGGCCTCAGCCAGCGTGCGCGTTCTGCGTTGGGGATGTTTGTTGAGATGATGGATCACGCGGAGAGCCGTATGCTGGAGCCGTTGGCCGATCAGCCTAAGGTGCTCGCGGAATGGGTTGAATCGGTGGGGTACTACGAAGAGATTAAGCGCTCGTGTAAGACGGTTGATGAGGCGCAGGGGCGTGAGAACAACGTTCGGGAGCTGATTTCGGGGTTCACACAAGAGTTTGAGAAGAAGGATCGAAAGGGCTCTTACGGACTGCGCGAGTTTTTGGATGACATGATGTTGCGTCAGGAGGCGGATGACGAGGAGGACGAGGATCGCGGTGGGGTCACTTTAATCACGATGCATGCGGCGAAGGGCTTGGAGTATCCGAGCGTTTATTTGATTGGATTTGAGGAGGGAGTGTTGCCGCACTCGCGTTCTAAACTGGAGGGGACCATCGACGAGGAGCGACGTCTGCTTTATGTGGGCATCACTCGTGCGATGAGGAATTTGACCATTACTTGGTGCGACTCACGGATTAAGTATGGGTCTGCGAGTCCTTGTACGTTGAGCTCCTTTGCGAAGGAGTTTCCTCCGGAGTACGTGGTGGAGACATCGAAAATGGCGATTGATAATGCGCCAGTGACCAAGGAGGAGCAGAAGGGGCGTTTTGATGCGTTGATTGCGGCGCTGAATGCGATGTGAGTAGCGGTCGGCGAGTCACTTTTTTGCGAGCGGATTGGATGCGGACGGGATGCGTTTCCAGTGGATTTGAATGTCGCGAGCGTAAAGCGATCCGAAGATTGCGGGTTGAGTAACATTGCGTGAGACGTCTGAAGCGACGAGTTGGACGATTGCGAACTGGGCGGTGGGGGGAACTGTGGCTTTCGCGGAGAGGCGTTTCCACGTGAGGTGGGCGGTACCAGGAACCACATAGGACGCCGCTGACGAGAGAGCTTTTTCCATTGGCTTTGGCCATTGGGTCATGATTTCTGATGGGCATCCCTCGTAGGTAAAAATGCGGCAGCCAAAACGATGGGAGGGACTTGGATTTGCTGAGAAGTCCGCGTGTTCGACGGATACCTCCAAGAGGGTTTCTCCTCCGTCTCTCGGGACGTTTGAAAGGTCAAGCAACTGGAAAACGTCGCACGAAGTTGCCATTTCGGCGGGTCCGGCGGCATCGGCGCCCGCTTGGATGAAGCGGAGCGCGCTGCGTGGTGAGGTTCCATCGGGGGAGAGAGTCCACGATGCGGGATCTCCAGAGAGAACTCCGAACGAGAGCGGGGCGCCGGCTGGGAGTGGTAGTTCTTCGGGCGCACCGGCGGGACGGTCGACGGCAATCGGTTGGTTTATCCACCCTGCCGCGGTGGACCGTGTGCTGTACGACCAAACAACCGAAGAGAGGATGGCGCCGATGACAAGACTTGCGGCGATTTGGAGGATGGACCGAAGCGGGGAGGGGAAGAGTCGTTCGATACGTTCTTTTTCTGAAGCGGTGAGTGGGGGAGTGGCTGATTGGGGGGAGGTGGAGTGAAGGACGGACAAGTTTCCTTCGGCTAGTCCCCATTCACGGAGGGCGCCGTGAATACGTGCTTCTTGGAGAAAGGAGACTCTTGCTTGCGGCTGAGTTTGGAGGTGGACGTCTAGCTCACGGAGCTCAGCTTCGGAAATGGAATCCTCGAAGTATCTTGAGAGGAGGAGGGTGAGGCGTTCGTTATTCATGATTCCTGGTTGGATGCCTGAAAGCGTTCGATGCATTTGCGGAGTTCGGTGCGTGCGCGTGAGGTCGCAACGCAGACGGAGTTGGGTGTCCAGTTCACAAGACGGGCGATCTCGGCGGGTTTAAGTGCGTCTTGGTATCGGAGGTGAAGAAGGCGTTGAACCGTGGGCGTGAGCTTTTTCAGGCAAGCGGCCAGCCAATCGGTCCGGATTTCTGGGGTTTCCGGTTCTTCAGTGGCTGCGATTAGTTCGAGGGTTGCGGATTCGAGTCCCAGTTTACTCGTTTTTCGCAGGCAGGTTAGGGATTCGAAGCGGGCGATAGTGCATGCCCATGCCATGAAGTTCGTCCCGAGTTGAAAGTTGGCAGCTTTACGCGTGATTTTTAGAAACGTTTCTTGAAGAACATCTTGTGCAAGCGTGAAGTCTCGGACAATCGAGAGAATATACGCCCGAATCCCCGGTTGGTGCTCGATGAAGAGTTGCTGCACCGCCGTGAGGTGTTCCTGTGGGCTGTGTTCGCTTTGCATCTCGAATCAAGACGCCGTCCGCTCGCAAAACTTAGCTGAGTCTGCTCGGTCTGAAGCATGAGCTGAGACGGGAAAGACGAAGGCTAGATGATTCCTTTGACCACGGAGCCGTGGACGTCCGTGAGGCGGAAGTATCTTCCTTGGAATCGGTACGTGAGTTGTTCGTGGTCAACTCCCATTTGGTGCAGAATGGTGGCTTGAAGGTCGTGAACATGGACGGGATTTTCCACGGCATTGAATCCTAGATCATCGGAAGCGCCCCAAGAGATTCCGGGCTTCACGCCGCCTCCGGCCATCCAGACCGTGAAGGCATAGGGGTGATGATCGCGCCCCCATCTTGCGCGGTTGTTGATGTCGCCCTGAATGAACGGGGTGCGTCCAAACTCGCCTCCCCAAATGACGAGTGTGTCATCGAGTAAGCCGCGCATTTTTAGGTCTTTCACAAGGGCGGCACTGGGTTGATCTGTGTCGCGGCATTGCGTGTACAACTCCGTGGTGAGGCTGTTGTGCTGATCCCATCCTGCGTGCATGCACTGCACAAAACGCACGCCTCGTTCAATGAGACGGCGAGACATCAGGCAGTTGTAGGCAAAGGTGCCCGGTTCTCGCACCTGCGGACCGTACATCTCGAGAACATGAGGCGGTTCATCGGAAAGGTCGGTCAGATCGGGCACCGACGTCTGCATGCGGTAGGCCATCTCATATTGTGCAATCCGCGTTTGGATTTCCGGATCTTTGACTTGCGATGCGTGGAGAGCGTTGAGTTCCGAGAGATCGTCCAGCATGCCGCGCCGCAACTTTGAATCGATGCCCTCTGGGTTTCCCAGATGGAGCACGGGGTCTTTGCTCCCGCGAAACTTTGCACCTTGGTAACGCGACGGGAGAAAACCGGAACCCCAGTAGAAGTCGTAGAAGATTTGTCCACAACTTGTTCCCTTGCTAACGGATGTCATGACCACAAACCCTGGGAGATCTTGGGAGACGGAACCCAGACCATAGGTCAACCAAGCGCCCATGGTGGGGCGTCCGGGCAGTTGCGCACCGCTAAGCAGAAAAGAGATGGCGGGCGCATGATTTACCGCGTCCGTGTGCATGCTTTTGATGAAGCAGAGGTCGTCCGCAACCTGACCGGTGTAAGGCATGAAGTCGCTGACCCACGCGCCGCTTTGTCCGTACTGGCGAAACGGTTCCACGGGTTTGAGCATGAGCTTTCCCGCGGGATTTCCGGTCATGGTGCTAAAGCGCTTTCCCTCAAGATATCCGTCGGGAACAGGCTGACCGTGAACGGATTGAAGTCGTGGCTTGTGGTCAAACAGGTCGCAGTGAGTGGGTGCGCCGTTTTGGAAAAGGTAGATGACGCGTTTCGCTTTCGGGGCGGAACCCGGTGCGAGGGTCCGCGCTGCGGGTGTATCGGATGGATTGGGCGCGTATGCCGAAGCCCTTGCTCCTGCGGCCACGCTGTCCTTCTGCATCAGACTCGCCAGCGCTGCGATCCCGATTCCTTGCGCGCCGGATTTGAAAAAGTGTCTCCGATTGACGCCCAGTAAATGATGCTGAAGCGGCTCTGGCGCGCTGGTGGGAAAAAGGTTCCAAGCGTTCATGGGCTATTCCTTGGTGAGCGTTTCGTCGAGGTTTAGGAGGTTTAGGCACACATTGGTCCATGCTGCCAGCGTCACTGAGTCGATCTCTGGGGGATGCTTGGATTCTCCTGTGGTGAGGAGGGTTGCAGCATGGGATGGGTTTGAGTTCAGCGACTCCGTTGCACGGGTCAGCGATCGCTTCAGCACGCTCATCTCGGATGCGAGTGGGGATCGGCCGAGCACGCGACGCATGAGCGCATCGAGGCGTGCATCATCGCTCGCGATTTTTTGTGTGAGCGCCCACGTTGCGAGCGAGCGCGCCGATTCGACGAAGGTGGGATCGTTGAGCAGGGCGAGCGCTTGCATGGGGGTGTTGGTGCGTAACGGCTTCACCTCGCACACCTGTCGTTTGGCGTTATCGAAGAAAGCGCTCGGGCTCACGATTCGTCTCCAAAACGTGTAAATGCTTCTTCGATAGAGGTCTTTTCCCGAACTCTGCGTGTAGCGTTTATTTCCGAAGGTGGCCTCTTCCCAAATGCCAGCGGGTTGGTAAGGGTTCACGGGGCGTCCGCCGATGGTTGCGTTGAGCAGCCCTGATAGCGCGAGTGCTTGGTCCCGGAGCATCCATGCGGGCATTCGGAATCGCGGGCCACGCGCAAGAAGACGGTTCTGGGGATCCTTTTCGAGGTGGGAGGGATCGACGATTTCTGAGGCGCGCTGGTAGGTCTCGCTCGAGAGAACGAGTTTGAGCAGGTGTTTTATATTCCAGTCGGACTCCATGAACTCGGCGGCTAGCCAGTCGAGCAGTTCCGGATGAACGGGGTACTCCGCTTGGACCCCGAAATCTTCGGGTGTTTTCACTAAGCCGATTCCGAATAGCATCTGCCAGAGACGGTTAACGATGACCCGTGCGGTGAGAGGGTGCTCTCGGGACACCAACCAATCTGCGAGTGCGAGACGGTTTGCCGAACCTTCGCGAGGGAGTGGGGGGAGGGATGCCGGAACGCCAGCAGTGACCTCGTCCTTTTGGGCGGTGTAGAGTCCGCGATCGAGGACGAAGGTGGGGCGCGGTTTCGGCATATCGCCCATGACCATCACTTTTGGGATGGTTTTCTCGTGGTCGTCGGACGCTTTTTTTGATGCGGCATGGCGCTTGAGTGCCTCCACCAGATCGGGGTGATCTTTCTCGATGTGCTTGATTAATCGTTCGACTTGATCTGGTTTGCGCGCATTCGGATCGAGGTTGAGCGTTTCGCGAATCTCTTTGGGAAGAGGCGTTGTGTCTGACGGCGTGTCTGCGGCCGATTTGGCTTCCTTGGGGAAGCGGGACTTCTCGAGTTCACGGAGTTTTGCGAGATCCTCGGCGAGACTGGCGCGAAGCGTTTCTGCGCGCTCGGACTGGCCGGGTTCTGGGCAGGCCAGGATGGGCGGAGTTTGGGGATTTCCGCCGCCGCCGGTAACGGGGGTTTGGTTGAAGAAAGCGCTGAGCCGGTAGTAATCCTTTTGGGTGAGCGGATCGAACTTGTGGTCGTGGCAGCGGCAGCAGTTGAACGTGAGGCCCATCCAGACCGTTCCGGTGGTCTCCGTCATGTCCATCACGTAATCGACGCGGTTTTCTTCTGCGATCCGTCCACCTTCACCGTTGATCATGTGGTTGCGGTTGAACCCCGTGGCGAGCGTTTGCTCATGGGTGGCGTTTGGGAGGAGATCCCCGGCGAGCTGCCAACGGGTGAACTGATTGAACGGCAGGTTCGTGTTAAACGAACGGACGACCCAGTCACGCCACGGCCACATGGTTCGATCGCCATCACCCTGATAACCATTGGAATCTGCGTACCGCGCGGCGTCTAACCAGTCCCACGCCATGCGTTCTCCGAAAGCGGGCTTTGCGAGGAGGTGATCGATGAGAGCCGCCCACTGGTCCGGCGTTGCGGGGAGCGTGGTTGAAGCCGGGCTGTCTTGGAGTTGTCGATCGGGCGGCAGGCCGGTGAGGTCGAGACTCATTCGCCGGACGAGGACTTCTGCGCGCGCTTTTCCGTTGGGAACCATGCCTTCGCGCTTCAAACGTTCTGAGACAAAGGCATCGATGGGATTTGCGTGACCTGAGGGCACGGCGGGTCGCTGGACCTTTTCGAACGACCAGTGCTTACCCCATTTTGCTCCTTCGCGGATCCACTGTTCGAGGAGGCGTTTCTGCACGAGGGAAAGCGGTCTCCCCGTTTTCGGAGGAGGCATAACCTCGTCGGGTTCGTTGGTTTGTACGCGTTCGATGAGGACGCTGCGTTCGGGGTGTGAAGGGATGATGACGGCGTAACCGTCGCGGGGCTTTTTGGCATCGGCCTCGTCATCAAGGCGTAGCTCGCCTTTGCGTCCTTCTTTGGCGTCAGGTCCGTGGCATTGGAAGCAGTGGTCTGAGAGGATGGGCAGGATGTCGCGCGAGAAAATGACTTCACCGGCGAGGGTTACCTGCACCGTCAGGGCGAGCGCGGAAAGGAGGGCAAGGGGGCGGCGGTTCATTCCGAGGGGGCTTTTGAAGATAACCAATCAGGGGGTTCGCTTGTTATTGTGGAACGTCGGCGAGGTGATGGCTCTTAACGGTCCGTCGGTGGTTGATGCGTCCATGGTGATGGGATGCAACATCTTGCCGGATTTGCCGATGAACTTGTCCGGTTAGGTGGGGTTGATCGGGTGCTCAGGGTCGAGGAGTTGGATGATGTGGCGGGTTTGGTAGGGGCGGCGGACGAGTCCGAGGACTCCGGCGCTGTGCCATTGCATCATGCAGACGTGATTGGCGGTACCGAGGATGACGGGGGAGCCGTCGGCTTGATTCAGAAACGCAGATTTTGACTGGAGAATGGCTTGGGCGTTGTCCGGTTTTTCGAGGTTGTAGACGCCACCGGATCCACAGCACTCGTTTGCTCGGGGAGCGAATTCCCAAGGGATTCCCGTTGCATCGAGAACCTCGGGCGGAATCGAGACCTTCTGCCCGTGCACGAGGTGACAGGGAAGATCGACGTATAGACGCGCTTTGGTGGGGAGTGAATGCCGTTTCTGAACGCCGAGTTGGCCTAGCAGGTTGAGTACGTCGGTCACTTTGGTGTTGGGGGCGAGCGCTTTCGCGAGTGCATAACCACAGCCCGAAGAGTTTGTTGCGACGAAGTCGAATGCCGATGTTCCAAACGCTGCGCGGTTTTTGGCTTGGAGACTTCGGCTGCTACCGATGCCAGTATGGTCTTGGAATGCACCGCAACACGTCTGTGATTCAGGGACTTCCACATGGCATCCGTGCGCAATCAGGACTCTGACGGTTGCGAAGTTGATTTCGCGGAAGACAGATTCCATCAAGCAACCGGTGAGGAGTGCCACTTTTGGTCCTTTGGGCTGATGGGTGGCAACGAGGCGCTTTGCGTAAGCTGCGGTGGTTTCGAAAGCAGCGGGTTTACCAGGGGGGATGAGGGGATGGACGGGCACGCCTGACCATCGGGCGAGGCGAACTGGGAGCGCTGCCAGTGCCATGAGAGCGGGTTTGGATGCTAGGGCGGCCGTAAATCGGAGGAGCGGACTGGGTTCGTGGCGCCGTTGCTGGACATGGGCGTGCCGCGTCTCCTCAAACAGTTGGCCGTACGGCACACCAGCGGGGCAGGCGGTTTCGCAAGCGAGGCAGCCGACGCATTCCGATGTGTAATGGTTTGTCCACTCGTCGGGCATGAGGGAACCGTTGTGTTCCTCCGTCCAGAGGCGGATGCGTCCACGGGGCGAGTTGTTTTCGTCGCCGGTCAGTTGGTACGTTGGGCAGACGGCGAGACAAAAGCCGCAGTGCGTGCAGTTAGAAAAATGCGGTTCAGCTCCGCTGGAATGCTCTGATCGGCAGGGGTTTTCTGAACCGTTCAGGGGTGTGGCGGGATGGTCCGTCATGGGTTAGAGGGCAAGGGATTGGCGGAGCGATTTCAGCCACGGTTCCTCGAGGGGCGAGCAGGTGTTGGCGGGATGGTGCCTGGACATCCAGTGGCCTCCTTCCGCGTGGAGTTCTTTTTCGAGGGGAGCTAGCAGCGCGGGAACGGCATCGGGATTGGGGGTGTAGGCATGGATCACTCCGCAGTACGACATCGTGACGGTGCGCATTCCGAGGCCGACCAGTTGATGAGCAAGCGTGGCGGCGCGGTCCGGCGTGGTTTTTACCGATAGGTCGGGCAATCCGTCGAGGGGCGGGCCGGATTCGTGGGAGAGGGCGAGTGACGTGCCAGAGCACGTTGCGACGCGCGCGAGTTCTCCTTCGAACAGACTGGCTTCGGTTTCGGGGCAGTTGACGGTCACGCGGCACGTCTGGGTGGAAGCGTCTGCGAGAAAATCCACGCTGTCCCACCAATGCATCCATCCGCTCGTGAGAAGGAGTCGCATCAGATTTCGTAGGCCTGCAGGAGTGCCTGCGAACGAGGCTGACAACCACAGGCCGCAATCTGGACGGAGACGGATGACGTAATCGGTGGGGTGTCCGAAGCGACCGTCGGTGTGAAGCAGGAAACGAAACCAATCGTAGCCCGTGGTGCTTTTCACGACTCGTTCGCCGATGCGCACGCGTCGGCCGTCGGTAAGAAGCCAGTTCATTCCGAGGACGTTGTCGCAGAAGGCGCCGAAGCGGCCCGAGCTAGGGGCGTGGTCACTTGCTCGGAGGTGATCGAACAGGGAGGCGTTCTGGTCCAGTTGAAGAGGAAACCGGAGCCGTGCGTTTGGCGTCAGGCTGGCAATCTGATCGAGAGGCTGAGTGGAAGAGATGAGAACGGTTGCGTCTATGGCGTCGAAGAAGGGCTCGAACAGGCGCTCGTTCGCGGAAAGAAGGGAAGGTGCGCTCATCGGAACTTCCTTTCTTCAAGGACCTTCATGGGGTTGAGCGTGTGGTCGGGGTTGAATGCGAGCGGAACGGACCACTGCATGCGCATGGACTCAGGACCGAACACAAGGGGCATGTACGAGGCTTTATCGTTCCCGATACCGTGCTCGCCACTCAAGGTGCCGCCGACTTCGATTACCTTTCGCATGAGCAACTTGCCGATGTGTTCCACCTTCTCAAGCTCTCCTGGGATGCGCGCATCAAACAAGAAGTTGGGATGAAGGTTTCCATCCCCTGCGTGGAAGATGTTTACGGTTGCGATGCCGGCGGCATCCGATTCGCGGTAGACAAGGTTCAGGACCTCCGCGAGACAGCGTTTGGGAATGACGGCATCCTGCACGACGTAAGTCGGGCTAATGCGTCCGAGGAGGCCACCGCTGGCTTTCCGCGCTTTCCAAAGCCTTTGTCGGATATCGTCCTGATCACTAAACGTCACGTCGCTTGAACCTGCGTTGCGAAGAATGGTGGCGATGGCGTCTACCCGGGAATCGACGAGCGGGGATGGTCCGTCGATTTCGGTCACGAGGAGGAAGTTACCTTTTGGCAGGCCGACGGCCATCTGGCTGCTTTCGACCATTGCGACGCCGCGCGGGTCTAGCATTTCAATCGCGGCGGGGAAGGAGGGGTGCGCGACGAGCGCGTGGACTGCAGATTCGATGGCGGGCAGCGAGGGAAAGGTTGCGCGAAAGGTCCAAACCTTTTCGGGGAGCGGCAGCAGTCGCAGCCAGAAGCGAGTGAAGGCAGCGAGGGTTCCTTCGGAGCCAATCATGAAGCGTTTCCAATCTTCGCGCCAAGGTCCGCGTCCGCCGGCAGGGCCACCGAAGCGGTGAACTTTTCCGTCCAGCGTGACCGCTTCCATCCCGAGCACGTAGTTGCTGGTGACGCCGTAGCGGAAGCAGTGCGCACCGCCTGCGTTGGTGGCGATGTTTCCGCCGAGGGTGCAGACGGGGCCGCTGGAGGGGTCTGGTGGGTAGAAGAGACCGAAGGGTTTTAGGGCGGTATCAAGGTGATTGAGGGTCACGCCGGCTTCGACTTCGCACCAGAATCCGTCTGGGTTGATGTGGACAATGTGGTTGAGCGAGGACGTGTGAACGATGATGCCGCCCTGCGCGGCGACGGGTCCTCCCGAGAGGGATGTGCCTGCTCCGCGGAGGGTTATGGGGAGGTTGAGTGAGGCTGATTGTGCGATGAAGTCGCGCAGTTCATCGGCATCGGAGGGGATGACTACGGCGTCGGGCGGATAGGATTTGTAGCCGAGTCCGTCCGAGGAGTAGCCCGCGAGTTGCGAGGGAGCCGTGAGGATGCGTCCGCGCGGCAAGAGGGAACGCAGGCGCGCGGCAAGGTGCATGGGAAATTCCCGATTCGTCAGTGGTTTGATCCGCAGCTTTGGGGGAGGTCTCAACACCAGTGAGCGCCCATGGCCTCGGAATATACGGCGTAAAGACTGCGGCTGGCGGTCATGAAGAGGCGGTTACGGCGAGGGCCGCCGAAGCAGACGTTGGAGCAGATTTCTGGGAGAACAATCTGGCCGATTCGCTTCCCTTCAGGGGAGAAGATGTGGACGCCGTCGTAGCCTTCGCCCACCCAGCCCATGGCGGCCCAGATGTTTCCGTCTTTGTCGCAGCGAATGCCATCCGCTAATCCAGCTACCTCTTTGCCGTTGAGCGACATGGTCATCGAAGCAAACTCGCGTCCGTTTTTAAGTTTGGTTCCATCGACATCCCAGACCTTGATGTTTTTTGGTGCGTTGGGGTAGTGGGACGAACCGGTGTCGGCGATGTAGACCTTTTTGTAATCGGGAGAAAAGCAGAGTCCGTTGGGTTTGAAGATTTCATCGGTGACCTTGCGGATAGAACCGTCTGGATCGACGCGGTAGACGGCTTCCTTGAGATGGAGTTCGCCCTTAAATCCTTCGAAGTTGACGAGACTTCCGTAACCGGGATCGGTGAACCAAATGGAGCCGTCGGGATGCACGACGCCGTCGTTTGGGGCATTGAGGGGTTTGCCCTCAAACTTGTCTGCGATGACTGTGACGCTGTTGTCTGGTTCGTAGCGAACGACGCGTCGGTTCCCGTGTTCGAAGGAGAGTTGGCGACCTTGGCGGTCGAAGGTGTTCCCGTTGCTGTACCCTGCGGGCTGGCGAAGGGTGGTAACCTGGTGGTCATCCTGCAACCAGCGATGCTGGATGTTGTTAGGAATGTCACTCCAAACAAGGTAATTGCCCCATCCGCTCCACGCGGGGCCTTCGGACCAGTACATTCCGGTGTGCAGTCTCTCGATCGGGGCCATGCCGATTTTGTACTTTGCGAAAGCGGGATCGATGACGATGACGTCAGGTTCGGGGTATCGAACGGGAGCGGCGTTTGGACCGAAGTCGCGGCCGAAGAGCGGAGCGGCGGCGAGGGATCCGAGGGTGGTAAGGAACGAGCGTCGGTCAGTGGCGGGGTGGGGGTTCATAAATGGCAGGGATGGTATACCAAAGAATGTTGGTTTGGGGGTTGGGGGATGGACGAGACGAAAATGTGAGGAGGAGGGTCGCGGGGTTAGTAGGTCGCGCGGCCTCCGGAAAGGTCGAAAACGGCGCCGGTCGAGAAGGAGCAGTCTTCGGAGCAAAGCCATGCGACGAGTGCAGCGGCTTCTTCTTTTTTCCCAAAACGCCCCATGGGAATTTTCGAGAGCATGTAATCGATGTGGGTCTGGGTCATTTGCGCGAGGATGTCAGTGGCAATGACAGCGGGAGCGATGGCGTTGACCGAGATGTTGGACGTGGCGAGTTCTTTGCCGAGCGATTTGGTGAGAGCGATGACAGCGGCTTTAGACGCGCTGTAGTGGGCAGCGTTTGGGTTGCCTTCTTTGCCGGCGATTGAGGCGATGTTGACGATGCGTCCGAACCCGTTGGCGAGGAGGTGCGGCACAATGGCCTTACAGCAATAGAAGGGTCCGTTGATATTGACGTCCATGACGTTGCGCCAGTCTTCCGGATTGATTTCCCATGTTTTCGCGTTGCCTCCGGTGATGCCGGCATTGTTGATGAGGATATCGATTTTCCCGAAGTGGGATGCGGTCGTGTTGGCTGCCGAAATGACGGCGTCGTTGTCGGCGAGATCGACTTGAACGGGAAGAACGGAGTTGGGTTGTGCGA
Organism: Verrucomicrobiota bacterium; assembly: GCA_041191265.1. Classification (GTDB taxonomy): domain Bacteria; phylum Verrucomicrobiota; class Verrucomicrobiia; order Chthoniobacterales; family Chthoniobacteraceae; genus JBEEPE01. Next base: position 15,294 of record JBEEPE010000075.1, read on the forward strand.
GGAGGGATGTGGCAGCGTTAAGTGCCGATGCGTCGCGGTCCCAGAGGGCGACTTTTGCACCGGATTGGAGGAGGCGCTCAGTGATGGCGAGGCCGATTCCTCGGGCTCCTCCGGTGACGATGGCGACGCGATGAGCGAGATCGATTTGGTTTGGCATGGCAGGGGAAGGTAGGCGGTGAGTTTGTGATTTGGTGGGTGATGAGTCAGTCATCAAACCCCGGGATTCTTGTCGAGCGTCTCGCGCTGGACTCGCGCTATTTGATCGGACGAATCCGCCATTTTGCGCCGTAGGCATCGGCTCCGGCGGCCTGTTTTAACTCGCGTTTTCCGAGAGCGGCAGGGGCGGAGATTGAGCCACCGATGAGCAACTGGTCTGGAGCGCGGAACGCAATGGGGTAGGCGCTGTCATTTCCTGCCCCACCCGCTTGTTGGAGCCAGTCCAGATTGCCCGCAGGGTCGAATGC
>JBEEPE010000076.1:0-2910 GCA_041191265.1 Verrucomicrobiota bacterium
TTGGGGGGTCGCGCATCGCCGCGCGGGTGGACGCGTTACCGGCGGGATTACGTCACTCGTTTCGCGTCTTCGTCAGAAACCCCGGCAATCAGCTGGATTTTGTGCATGCGATTGAAGCGGACACCAAAGTGGAGCGTCCGTGGTACGCGGTGGGGAACGTACCTCTGGCGTTGGCGTTGGTTGCTGCGCTTGGGCTCCTCGTGTGGCAACGAGTGCGAGCGCGCAGTTAGCAGGCGCGGCGCATGGCCTCGAGTTTTGCGAGGGCCTTTCCATTGCTGATACACGCGGAAGCGGTCTGCGCCGCGGTGGCCAGGTCTGGAGCGAGCCCGCACACGACGAGCGCGGCGGCTGTGTTGAGCACCACGACATCGCGTGGCGGTCCGACCAGCGTGTTGGAAAGGATGCCGTGAATCATCGCGGCGTTTTCCGATCGATCGCCTCCACGAAGAGACTCGTTGGGGGCCGCCGTGAGCCCCGCATCTTCGGGATGGATGGCGAGCGGTTGAATCGTCTGCGCGGTGGCTTCGTGGCCGATAGAAGCACCTGCGAGCGTCAGCTCATCGGTACCGCAACCGTGAATGGCCCATGCACGGGTGCGTCCGAGCTTCTGCAACACACCCGCATAAGTCTGGGTGAGATTAGCTGAGTGGACGCCCACGAGTTGGAAGTCGGGACGGACAGGGTTGAGGAGAGGACCGAGGAGGTTGAAGATGCTGGACTTACCTGCGGCAGCGAGTCGTTTGCGAACGGGGGCAATCGTCTTGAACGCCGGGTGATAGAGGGGCGCGAAAAGGAAGGCGAGGCCCGTTGTTGAGAGGCAATCTCCGAGGGAGGCGGGGTCTGCATCGATGCGGACGCCGAGTTCTTCGAGAACGTCTGCGCCGCCGCAGCGTGATGTGATGGCGCGGTTGCCGTGTTTAACGACGCAGGCGCCGGCGGCTGCGAGAACGAACATGGAAGCGGTGGAAATGTTGAAGAGTTCGAGCCCGTCTCCGCCGGTGCCGCAGATGTCGATCAGGGGACCAGGGAGCGAGGCTCGCGGGAGCGGCGGCTGCACGGCGTGTTCGAGCAGCGCTTGGACAAAGCCCGCGATTTCGGATTCGGATTCGCCCTTTTCGCGTAAACGAACAAGAAACTCTGCTTTGGCGTCGTCGGTAATGTGGGAATCGAGCAGGCCGGCGATGGCGAGTCGAATGTCCTCTGCGGTGAGGTCGTGACTGGGAGTGATCTCTGGGAGGCGGAGCATGCAGATGGGATAGCGCAGTTGCCATGCGGAGGCGAGTGCCGCACAACCAGAGGATGAAAACGCGTTCTTGGTTGGTCACCGGCATTTCGTCTGGGTTTGGTTACGCGGTTTCGCGTCGAGTGCTGAAGGAGGGCGGGCGTGTGGCGGGGACCACGAGGAACCCTCACGCGCCTGAGGTACAGGCTTTGGTTGAGGAGTATCCGGATCGATTATTGGTGCTGGAGAATGGGTTGCGGGACGAGGTGACGCGGACGAGAGCGTGGGAGGCGGTGAAGGAGTTTGGGGTTCCTGACGTGGTCTTGTTGAACGCGGGCTTTGGCACGTTCGGCGCGGTGGAGGATTCGCAGGTCTCGGATGTGTTGGAGATGATGCAGGTCAACTTTGTGGCGCAGATGGATATGCTTCGGCACTGCTTGCCAAACATGCGTGAGCGGGGCGGGGGAACGATCTTGGTGATGGGTGCGGCGGCCTCGATTGCGAACTATCCGGGCTTTGCGGCGTACGGCGCATCGAAAGCTGCGCTGGAGTTTGCTGCGGAGTCGTTAGCGCAGGAGGTTCGTCCGTTGGGGATTCGGGTTCACATTCTGCAACCGGGCCCGTTTCGTACTCGGTTCCTGAAAGCGGGCATGGAGCGTTCGGCCGTGGCAGGCTCGGGCTCGGCGTATGAGGGCACGGTGGGTAAGTTCATGAAAATCCTTGGCTCCATGGAGGGAAAACAGTCGGGCGATCCCGATCGTGCGGCATCCGTCATTTTGGAACTACCGGATCGCGAGGATGTTCCGCTGAGGGTTCCTCTAGGGAAGTATGCGGCGGATAAAGCGCGGAGGGTTGCTGCGGCTCGGTTACGGGATTTGGATAAGACGCTGTTTGCGGAGGCGACGGACTACGTCGCATGAGTACCGTCGCGGGTAGTAATGGGCTGGTGGAGGGGCGGTGTCCGCTCACGGGGGCCGCGGGAGTCAGGCCCCTACCGATTGGGGGCCCAGCCTCTTTGGAGGAGCGGGCGCGGGCTTTTTTTTCTTTGTTGAATCGGGAGCGACCGGAGTTGGTGGACAGGGCTCGGTGGGAGGAGGTTCAGGCGGATATTCGGCGCTACGGGCATTACGAGCATCGGTGGGAGGAGTTGGAGTTTGGCGCGCGGGTGGCGTGGCGGAATAGTGTCCGGTGTGTGGGGCGAGCGATGTGGGAGCAGTTGGAGGTCGTGGACGCGCGGGCGGTGACGACGCGTCGGGAGGTTGCGGACGCGTGTGTGCGGCATATTTCGGAGGCGACGAATGGGGGCCGGGTTCGACCGAGGGTGACCATTTTTCCTGCGGCGCAGGGGCGACGGGAATGGCGGATTTGGAACTATCAGTTGGTGCGGTACGCGGGGCATGAGGGTGCGGGGGGCGTGGTCACGGGAGATCCTGCCGAAGCGGCGTTTACGCGATTTTGTCGGGAGTTAGGATGGGCACCGGATGGGGAGGGCGGAGCGTGGGACGTGCTGCCTCTTGCGGTGGGCGGGTTGGATGGAGCGACGGAATGGTTCCCGGTGCCGCGGGAGGCCGTATTGGAGGTGCCGATGGTTCACCCGGATTTTGAATGGTTTGCGGGATTGGGTCAGCGATGGTACGCGGTGCCGTTTGTGTCGAACATGGAGTTGGAGATGGGTGGTATTCGCTACA
>JBEEPE010000077.1:0-8562 GCA_041191265.1 Verrucomicrobiota bacterium
GCCTGCAGTTCGGTTTTTCCGGTGAAGGATTTGTTTTCCCCGATTCGGACTGAGCCACTGGCGACGGTGAAAGTTCCAGTCCCTTGGAGACGGGGAGCATCAAGTATCGCGCCGGAAGGGGGGGACCAGAGGGCGGAGGCTGTTTCCTCGAGTTCGAGGGTCGAGGTGGATCCGATCCGGCTTTTGAGCTCCACTTTGGCTCCTTGTCCGACCCGAGCGATACCCGTGAATGCATTCGCATCGCCGCCGAGGATGACATCTGCGCCGGCACTGATTTCGATGGTTCCCGAGCCTTGTAAGGAAGCACTCATTTCGAGGGGCTTTGTCGTGTCGGTTTTGGCCCCCACTTGAATGACCGATCCGTCTTGAAGGTTTATCTGCCCTTTCGTGATGTCCGTACTCACCGACAGTGTTTCGCCGGATGAAACGGTTGCCGTTGAGCTTGAAGTGGTTCCGTTTGTGGTGACAAACTTTCCGAGGCCGAGGCTGATTGCCGATCCGGTGAATGAGCCGACGTTGATGGTCGCGGATCCGATGTTCACGATGCGCCCGGTCCCGGAGAGTACGGCAGACAGGTCAATGGTTCCCGTGTTGGAGTTGACGAAAAGGGTTGTTTGGCTTTTCAGCGTGACCGATTTGAATGGCGTACCCTTTTCCCAAACGAGTCCTGAAAGGGTCAGGGTGCCTTCTTCGACCGTGGCATTACCTTGGGTCCCCACGCGTCCGGTGAGAGTTAGGCCACCTACGCCCTTTTTAATGAGCGTACCGAGGTTGAGATCGATGGTTCCGTCGAAGGAACTGTATGTTCCTCGTGGAGCGATTGTAAGGTTGCCATTTTGGGCGAGTTCAATTTTTCCGCTGCCGGCAATCTCTGCGATTGACGCTTCGGTTACTGCCACGCGAAGGGTCGCGTCGGTGCCAACGCGTATTCTTTGGCCTTCGAGTGCGGAGGCGGATGCGATGCTCACCGAGCCTCGGACGAGTTGCGTTTCATTCCGATTTCGAATGTCACCTGCGACAACCACAGACCCGGTCGGGGAGGAGCTCAGTTGAAGAGGCCCCTCGCCCGTGATGCTTGATGTCAGGGCGACAACTGATGCCTCAGCGTGGATGGTTGCTCCCCGCTCACCAACTTCAACTGGGGAGGAGAGGGTGATGTCTGTCTTGGAGCGCAATGTTGCGCTGTCGAGTGCGATTCCGCGTAGATTCGAGCCGAGTGATTGGCCTGACGTTGTCTCGATCACGGAGTCCGTTACGGTGAGCATCCCCGAGAACTGGGATGCGTCCTGGATTTGCAGAACGGATTGAGGGCCCCCGGTGATGGTGAGGTTCCCCATCCCAACGACAGGTCCAGCGAGATTGACGTTGTGACCATTGACGTTGAGGTGGGAGTCATTCCCCACAATTGAGATGGTGTTCGGAATGAGTAGGGGAGCCACCGCCTGAAGTTCTGCATTGAGGAGGGTCAGGGGTCCTGAACCGATCGAGCGTGCATCGGTTAAGACCAAGTGGGTGGACACAACATCAGTTCCTCCTTGAAATGAGTTAACACTTTTAAGCTCGAACGCACTGTCGGCTTCGCCGGTGAGCACGAGTTTTCCGTCACCTGAGATGGGGCCAGTGAGTTGGACATTTGCGCCGCCCATGGCACGCACAGTTGATGTTCCCGTGAGGTCGAGGGAGTGGGTGACCTCAAGGGATCCGAGGGCAGCAAGCGTTGCGTTTTGAAGTGAAACCTTGTTATCCACCGCACCTAGAGCGTCGGTGCTTTCGATTTGAAGTTCGGTGTCTGTGACTGACACGTTTCCGGCGAACAGACTCCGGCCTAGGATTCGAATGCTGCTGGTGGGTGTTCCCTCGAGGTGAAGGTTGCCCGTGCCAGAAATTCCTCCAGACAACTGGATGCTGTGTTCCCCTGCATCGATGAATCCACGAGAAAGGACGGCGATGGGTGTGGTGAGGTCAAGATTGCCAGATGCTTTCAATCTCGCGTCATGGAGTGATAGATCTGCGGAGCCGACATTGGCAGCGGTTTCGACATCGAGCGTGGTTGAGTGGACTTGGATGGCCGAAAGATCACTTGTCCCCGTTAGGAGCAATGAGGTGTCGTGGGATCCGCGGAGGTCCAGCGAGCCTCTGCCTGAAAGGGGGCCGCTCAGCTGCGAGGCACCCTCAAGGAGGTCTAACGTTGCTTGATCGACAATCTCGATCGAGCGGTTTGAGACGATGGATGAAAGAAACTGGAGAGTCGCCGACTTCAGCGTGACCGGGTTTTGTGAATCTCCGAGCGCATGGTCTGACGACACTGCGAGGGTAACGCGGTCGACGGTGATGGGGCCGGAGAAGTGGTTTTCGGATTCCAAAACAACCGAGGACGAAGAACTGCCTGTGATGAGGAGTTGGCCTGCGCCCGAAACTGGCGACGAAATCCGAATCGAATGTTCCGTAGCGTCGATGGTCGCACCTCCGCTGGCAACGGCAAGCGGTGCGGAGATGTCGAGGTTACCCTCCGCCTCGATCGTACCTCCATCCAACTGGATTGGTCCTGATCCCAAAGCGCTTGCGTCATCGATGAGTAGCCGCGTTCCTCGGATTGAGGTTCCGCCGGAGTGAGAGTTTCCGGGAGCAAGCCGGATTGCGCTCTCTGAGTCTCCCTCGAGGGAGAGGTGGCCAGACCCTGAGATTGAGCCGATGGCTTGGAGGATACTGGACGAGAGCGCGCGGAAGGCAGATTGTCCTGTGACGACGACGTCTCGGTCGAGGGTCGTGGGGGCGGTTACGGTGAGGGCGGCGTCGATGAGCGCAATGTGGTTGTCGGCATGTCCGAGGGCGGCGTCCGCAGAGATGGCTAGGTTCGTTGTCTCTACGGTGATGTTGCCCCTGAAACGATTGGTGCCGGAGAGAGTGACGGAGCTTTCGGCGGCGCCTGTGATGAGGATGTCAGCATCGCCCGCAATCGGTCCTGCAAGTAGAACTGAAAAGTCGCTGGCATCAAAAATGGCCGACTGAGCCACATTGATCGCTCGTGAAAGGTCCAGATTTCCGAGGGCGGCGAGCGTTCCCGATTGGATATTTAGATCACCCGCGCCGAGAGCCGAGGCATCCGGGATGTTGACGCGGGTTCCCATGATACTGGTGCTTCCCTCGTAGGTGTTGGGCTGCGCGAGTGTGATTGATGTGTCGACATCACCTTCGAGAAGCAGGCTTCCGCTCCCTGTGATGCGCCCATCGAAGATGACGTTGGCGCTGTTGATAGCTCGAATGGATGACGTTGCTGATATGTCGATGACCCGATCGATCCTGGCCGATGCATCTACGGTGAGTGATGCGTCTTGAAGGAACACTTGATTGGAGGCATCGCCGAGTGAGCTGTCCGTGGACACTGCCAGAGTGACACCCTCAGCGCGGATGTCGCCGGAAAAGGTGTTCGTTCCACGGAGCATCACATTGCCTCCGGATCCGCCTTGGAGGAGGAGCGTTGCTTCACCGGAGATGGGGCCTGTTAAGGAGATTGAGTGACCACTTGCGTCAAATGCGGCTGACCGGTCGACGGTGACGGGTTGTTCGAGCTCGAGGTTCCCGTCTGCACGGATGGTTGCGTTGGATAGTCTTAAACTGGCTTGGCCAACTCCTGTGCGATCTTGGAGTTGTAGTGTAACTCCCTCGACCGAGACGTTTGAGATGTCGTTGATTCCTGAGAGCAGAATGTTCACTCCAGCGCCCCCGGTCAGGGTGAGGTCACCTTTTCCGGTGATATTGCCTCTGAACTCGGAGTTACCGTCACCGATCTGAATGGAGCCCTTGCCGGAGATCACTAGGTTGCGCTGAGTGTCGAAGCCCGAATCGATCTGGAGACCTGCGTTTTCGAGGTGAATGTCATTACTGGCTTCGCCGAGGGCGGAGTCAGTTGAGATGCGGAGGTTTGTGTCAACGGCTTCGACGGTGCCGCTGAAAATATTTCCCGATGAGAGTTTGAGGTAGGCATCGTTTGCGCCTTGGACGCGGAGACCGGCGTCCCCACGCACTTTTCCGAGCAGCTCAAGGTTGTTGTCTCCCAGCAGGATTTGAGATTTCTGCGAGGTGATGAGCAGGTCTCGCTCGATTGCGAAAGATGCTTCGGCGGAGAGGTGCCCTCCTGCGAGGGTGAGTGGACCTGATCCCAGAGCGTCTTCGCGGTGGAGGGCGAGGTTACCGCCGATGACAGACGTTCCGCCCGTGTGCGTATTTGGTCCCGCAAGCGACACGGTTCCGGTGTACCCGTCGACGTGAAGCGTGCCTGGGCCGCTGATTTCACCTTGCACGCTCAGGATAGAGTCACCGCTGTGAAGAGTGCCTGTGGCGCCATCGATGGTGATGTTGGAATCGATCGACAGATTCTGCTCCGCTTGCAGGGTACCGTTTAAGATTTTGACTGAGCTTGTCGAGGGGCCGAGGGCAAGGCCCGATGCGACTCGAACTGTTGCGTCGGTGATGGTGGTGCCACCCGTGTGCAGGCTTTGGGTTTGCGTGAGTCGAATCACGGCATCCTTGGTGCCAGTGAGTTGGAGTGAGCCGGGACCTTCGATGGAGCCGGAGATTTCGAGTTGATTCGATCCTGCGTCGATGGTGCCTCCGCCGACATAGAGTCCGATGGGCGCACTTAAGGTGCCTGATGCGAGCGGGGCGAGTCTGGCGTTGTGGGAGAGATTGAGTCCGGTGTTGCCGAGGCTCTCGGGTGTGGCGATCTCCAGAGTGACGGTCGAAACTTCCGTTTTGCCGCTCATCGTTCTTGTGTCCAAAAACGTTGCGGCCCCCCCTTCGGTCCCTACGAGAGACAGCGTTCCGGTTCCGACGATGGCTCCGTTTAGTTCGAGTTTGTAGCTTCCCACATTAATCCCCGCGACCTCCCGGCCAATTTCCAGGTCGGACTGAACGACGAGAGGGTTTGAGACTACGAGAGTGTTTCCGGCAATACTGTGTGTGAGGTCTGGCTCGGAGAGATTGAGGTCGGAGTCACGGATGAGTGCACTGACTGAGGCTGGGAGGGATGCAGCTATTCCTGAGGCGACCTGCGACGCAAGCGACTGTGGAAGCGTGACTCTGTGCGCCATGAACATGGTGTCGTTGGGCGCATCGCTGGCGGGCACGGAGGCCGAGGTGAAGGTAGAGCCATCGGCTGCCTTCATTTTTAACTGATTGGTGAGGAAATCGTTATCGTTTGCTGTGAAAAGGAAAAAGTCGTTAGGTTTGTTGGGGTCAAGGGCTGAGACGAGCGCCATGCCTTCCCATTTTTCGGAGAGCGTGTTGGAGTCCCGGGCCGCGGTGTTGGTGTTCAGTCCAAACTTTGCGAGCTGGCTTGTTTCGATGAGATTGACGAACTGAACGGGGGTAATCGGCGTGATATCGGCGAGCGGTTGCGCGGAGGGTGCAGCGGCGAAGGTGGCTGTGGTATCGAGTGGGAGAATGTTGGTTGCACCGTTCGTGTCTACGATGAAGACCGATTTCAAGACGGAAGGGTTGCTATTGCCGGTGCCGTTTCCATTGCTGTCACGCGACAGCATGAGGATGCGTTGGTTATCGAGAGCAACGATTTCGCTTTGGGCTGCCGTTTTGTTGGGCGCGAGGGTCTGTTCAACTTTTGTGTCATTGAGCCGTGGGAGGTTGACGAGATGTTCCCCGATGAGCGTTGGCTCGGATGGATTCTGCGAAATGTCGTAGACGTAGAGGCGCGTCCAGTTGCGATTTTGGGATCCGGATGCGGAGTCCTGAATGGTAGCGCTTTGGAGCATTGCGAATAGGCGAGTGCCGTCTGGGCTTATTGCAACGGACTCCATGCCCTGATTGCCGCGACGGCCGGTCTTGGGGTCTGTGGCCGAGGTGAAAATCAAATTGCCTGCGGCGTCGCGCGGGCGAGCTGACTCTGGAGGCGTGATGACGGACTTCAGGTTTTTTGCTGCATCGAAGAAGTAGATATTGGGTCCATATTCATCGCTGATGTAACCGGATCCGTCTGCCAGCAGGGCTAGGCCCTCTGCATCAATTGCGATCTTGGTAGTCCCACTGCTGCTGTCGGTTACGGTTCCCACCTGGGTGGAGGAGGTGCTTCCCGGGATTGTGGACGCTTTTGTGGGAAGTGCTCCCGTTGTGAGGGCTTGTCCGTCAACCTTTAGCAGAGTGCCGCCCGTGTACCGGATGGAGATTTGGGATTGAGCGGGGACCGACTGTAGTGATGACGAGCTGTCGTTAGGCGTGAACGTAAAATCAAGTTCCTGAATCCGAGTCTTGTAGTCCGAGTAAGAGCTGCCGGAGTTAAAGCCGCGATCCGGCAGGGTGAGGAACTTTCCCGAGTAGCTGCCGTCGGTGTTGAGTTTCCATCCTGAAATTTGCAATCCGGAGACGCTTCCGAATGTTTCTCCGAACGCGTCCATGACGTTAGAAGGGACCCGCCCGACGCCTTGGAGACCAAGGTTCAAGAATCCTGCGTTTGCGTCGGCAAGTGTTGGGACTTCTGACCCACCCGGCACAAAAGGCGTGTCCGCTCCGCGGAGAATCTGATGAGCTGCGGCGATTGCGACGTAGGTGGCGAGGATGCGTACCGGTTTCATACCGGTGTGAGTGGTACACTCTCTCCGGCGCGACTTGCTACGTCACAACTGCAACGTTCCGATTGCGGCCTGATGACGTGAATGTCGTAATCAGACAGACCGCCTAACATGGTTAAAAATAATGGTTAAGGGTTGTTTCATTGTGTTTCAAATGTGACAGATTGTGGCGTGTTTCATTGCCCTTTTATGGCGTTTTTGAAAATGGGGTGGCGGTGAGGGGGTTGGGCGTTTGAATGGAGGGCGTGAGTAATTTTTCTTCAGTGTTTCGCGTGGTGGCGTATCTGCGGCGTTATCCGCATTTTGCGATGGGGACGATGCTGTGCGCGCTTGGGTCCACGGCGATGGTGATTGTGTTTCCGGAGGTTACGCGGTTAGCGGTGGATGCGTTGAAAGAGGGGCGGGGGAGCGAGTTGTTGTACGGGTTCCCGTGTCTTGAGCTTTACTGCGTGTTGGCGGTGGGCGCTTTTTTGCTGAGGGATGGGTTGAATGGGTTGCGCATCATTCTGAATAACACGTTCGAGCAGCGGGTGATTTTTGATCTGCGTTGCGATTTGTATGCTCACATTCAGCGGCTTCCGTTGCGGTGGTTTGATCAGCGGGCGACGGGCGATGTGATGACTCGGGTGATGGAGGACGTGAACTCGATGGAACGGGTATTGATTGATGGGGTGGAACAGGGGGCGGTTGCGTTGCTTCAGATCGTGATTGTGGCGGGAATGTTGATGCGGTCGGACGTGAAGTTGGCGCTGCTCGCGATGTCGCCGGTGCCGTTTTTGGCGGCGGGTGCGTTGGCGTACACCATTACGGCGCGGGGGCGGTATCGGGGTCAGCGGAAGGCTGCGTCCGAAATGAATGCGTTGCTTCACGACCATTTGGCGGGGATTCGCCAGATTCGGACGTTTGCAAAGGAAGCTCAGGAGATGTCGCGGTTTCGGGCTGCGGGCGAAAAGGTGCGGCAAGCGACGCTTGTCGTGATGCGGGTTTGGGCTGCGTACAACCCGAGTATGGCGTTCCTTGCGGGGGTGGGGACGGTTTGTGTGTTGTGGCGGGGCGGGGCGTTGGTGCAGGGGGGGATGATGAGTTTAGGGGAGTTGACGGGGTTCTTGTTAATGACGGGTTTTCTGTACGAGCCGGTGGGGCGTTTGCATCAGCTGAATCAGATTTTGCAGGCGGGACGGGCGGCGTCGGAGCGGGTGTTTGAGATTTTGGATGAACCGGCGGAGGCGGACGATTCGGCGGCAGGATCCGAGGTGGTGCGCGTGGGGGACGTGGAGTTTTCTGGGGTTGCGTTTTCCTATGGAGAGGGGCGCAAGGTATTGCATGGGATTGAATTCACGGTTCCTGCGGGGAAGACGTTTGCGTTTGTGGGGGAGACGGGTGCGGGAAAGAGCACGGTGATGAATCTGCTGGTTCGGTTTTATGAAGCGGAATCGGGTTCGATTCGGGTTGGCGGTCGGGACATTCGTTCGATTTCTCGGGCGCGGTTGCGTGAGGGAATCGGGTTGGTCACGCAGGAGAGTTTTTTGTTTAACGGGAGCGTTCGCGATAATCTTCGGTTTGCGAATCCCGATTGCCCGGAGGAGTTGCTCTGGCATGCGTTGGAGTGCGCCAATGCGAAGGGGTTTGTGGAGCGGCTTCCCGAGGGGCTGGACACGTTGGTGGGCGAACGTGGGGTGAAGTTATCGGTCGGAGAGAAGCAGCGGATTGCGATCGCGCGGGTGGTTTTGAAGGATCCGCCGATTCTGATTTTGGATGAGGCGACGGCGAGTGTGGACAACGAGACGGAGCGTTTGATTCAGCAGGCGTTGGAGCGGTTGATGGAAGGGCGCACGTGTTTGGTGATTGCGCATCGGCTCTCAACGGTGCGGCATGCAGACCGGATTTTGGTGATGCAGAGTGGTCGCATTTGTGAGGCTGGGACGCACGAAGAGTTGATGGGACGGGGCGGTATGTACGCGGGCCTTTGGAAGAAGGCGGA
>JBEEPE010000078.1:0-3084 GCA_041191265.1 Verrucomicrobiota bacterium
TCCTTGCCCGCACACCAATCCTGACAGTTCTTTAAGTTACGAAACTTGTAGAACAAAAACCGCTCCATCTGCTCGGGAGTCAACTCCGTGTACCCCGGAACGCGACTCTCCGCTGAACAGTAGAAAATCCGGTAAACCGGCTCCCCCTCCACCATCTCCGGAAAAATCGGCTCGTCTGTGTGCAAATCAAACAGGGTGAACTTCGATTTCCAAAACACGTTCGCCCGATCCTTCGGCTCCTGCGTGTCACGAACAACATCGTCCCTGTCCGGAACCACCACCCGTGTTGAAACCTTGGGAACACTCTCCTTCACCGCGACTGCAACCGACGGCTTCATGTCGGTTGGCCGAGCCTGCCCTGTCGTCGGGAGCCGATTCGTCGAATCCCCCTCCGGCTTCACCTCCACCTTAGCTTCCGGCTTCGCCTCCCCCCTCGCCTCCTCCACCGGCACCCGCGCTGCGAGCGACTCTCCCCCGCGCGCCTCAGCATCGTCGCGGCCCCTCGAAAAATAGAGCACCACCGACCCCGCAGCCAACACCCCCAGCGCACTCGCCATCGGCAACAAACTCCTCAGCGTACTTGGCTTCCCTCCCGCAGCAGTGGCCAGCCCGCAAACCGCCTCAATCGACGCCGCCATCACCGCCAAACTCCCGTACCGCACCGTCGAATCATCCGAAGTGCCATTCAAAATAATCCGATGCAACTCAAGCCAGCGCTGACGCTCCCCCGCCTCCAACCCGTTCTCCCCACACGGCGGCCAACGAAAGTTGCTGCGCCCCAACTTGTCCGGTGCATGCCCCGTCAAAAGCCCAAACAACACACAGCAAACACCCCACATATCCGGGTTTCCCCCGCTCTCCACATACCACGACGGAGCAGCATACCCCGGCGTGCCACGAGCCGACATCCGCGTGTCATCCAACGTCACCAACCCCAAGTCCGCAAGACAGGGCTTCCCACGGAAATACATCACATTCCCCAGCTTGATGTCCCGATGCACCAACCCCACCGATTCCAACGCCGCCGCCGCCCGACACAACGAACCCGCCACCGCCACAATCTCATCCGATCGAAACCACATCCCCTGCAACCTCCCCACCACCTCCCCCTCCAAATCGCGAGGACGCCACCCCTCCTCCAACGCCGACCCCGGCGCCTGACCATCCGCCAGCGGCATCACGTAAAACAGGTTGTCGTCCAATTTGCCCACATGCTGAATCGGACACAACGCCACCCCAGCCAGCTCCGCGCTGCGGGTCCGGAACTCCACCACGGCTTTCATCTCGCGGGCCACCGCCACCGGATTCCCAATCCACTTAAGCGCACACAACTCCCCCGTCGCCACCATCCGCGCCAACCAAACCTGACCGTACCCGCCTTGCCCAATCGGCCGAAGCAGTTGGTACCCGTCCAACACCACCCCCCCGTTAACCTTCAAGGACACGCCGCCACTCCATCCGCTCGGTGTTGATTCGTTATTCATCTCAGGGGCGGCAAGATGATGGCGCATCCCGCCTCGCGCCGCAACCCAACCGAACGCCCCCTCACACCGCCCGTTTGCCATCGCGCCAATCTTCGGTAGTGTGCCCCCATCATGGAAAAACTGATCATCATCGGCTCAGGCTGCGCTGGCCTCACCGCCGCCGTCTACTCCGCCCGCGCAAACCTTTCCCCACTCGTTCTCGAAGGCCATGAACCCGGTGGACAACTCTCCACCACTACCCTCGTCGAAAACTTTCCCGGCTTCCCCGAAGGCATCCAAGGCCCCGACCTCATCATGAACATCAAAGCGCAGGCAACCCGCTTCGGCGCGCGCTTCGAGTTCGCAACCGTCGAAGAGTTTGAGCACACCGGAAAAAATATCCGCCTCCGCGTCGACGGAAAATGGATCGAAACCGAGTCCCTCATCGTCGCCTCCGGCGCCAGCGCAAAATGGCTCGGACTCCCCCGCGAAAAAGAACTGGTCGGCCACGGACTCACCTCCTGCGCCACCTGCGACGGCGCCTTCTACCGCAACGTGCCCGTCTGCGTCGTCGGCGGCGGCGACTCCGCCTGCGAAGAAGCCACCTTCCTCACCCGCTTCGCATCCAAGGTTTACCTCATCCACCGTCGCGACTCCCTCCGTGCCTCAAAAATCATGGCGGATCGAGCCCTCGCAAATCCCAAAATTGAAACCGTCTGGAACTCGGCCATTGAAGAGTATCTCACGGACGCCGAAGGCGAAATGACCGCAGTCAAAATCAAAAACCTCGTCACCGGAGAAACCTCGCAACTCGACCTCAAATGCGTGTTCGTCGCGATCGGACACTCCCCCAACACCAAACCCTTTGTCGGCAAACTCGACATGGACGCTGATGGTTACTTGCTCCAGCGCGAAGGCACGAAAACCAACCTGCCCGGCGTTTTCGCCGCAGGCGATGTCGCCGACCGAACGTACCGCCAAGCCATCACGGCGGCCGGACAAGGCTGCGCCGCCGCTCTCGACGCAGAACGTTACCTCAGCCACTAACCGAAACACCCAACCCCGTCCCAACCGTGATTCTCGCCGAACTCAAACAACTCCTGTTCGAAAACCCAGAAGCCGCAATCACGATCCAACTTCCGGACGGTGGACTCGTCCCCGCCCACTTCCACGTCACGGAGGTGGGTCTCGTGACCAAAGACTTCATCGACTGTGGATGCACCCGACGCTCCTCCCAGCGTTGCCAACTCCAACTCTGGGTCGCCAACGATACCGATCACCGAATCGACGCGGCCAAGTTGCTCCAAATCATCAGCCTCGGACAAAGCCTGCTCGGCTCAGAGGATCTGGAAGTCGATTTCGAATATAGCGAAGATTTCGTCAGCCAGTTCCCGCTCCTTGCCGCCGACTGCATCGAAAACCGGATTGCCCTCTCCCTCGGCAGCCGCACCACCGACTGCCTCGCCAAAGACCGCTGCGGCATCGGCTCCGACTGCTGTTAAACCCGTCCAACGCGAACTCGGGCCGCAGGAATCTGCTGACTGCCGACAGAGGGGAATCGGTGCATCGTTGAGAAATCAGCGGAAGGGTGGGTCTTTGGCGGAGTGCGCGCCCTCGATGC
>JBEEPE010000079.1:0-4042 GCA_041191265.1 Verrucomicrobiota bacterium
TGCAGAGCCAGGAGAAATGAGGGAGCCCGAACTTGGCGGCGCGTTTGGGTTCGTAGTCGGTGAGTTGGCAGAAATAGTCGCGGAAACCTTCGACGCTGCCTCGGTCGAAGCCGGCCCAGAACGCGGGTTCGCAAACGGCGGCGCATCCGGCGGTGACCATGGCTTCGTAGTCGTCCGTGGTGCGGCTGACCATGTGGGCGTGGGGTTCGATGTAACGCATGGGAGTTTGGTCGGTTGGTCGCGGGAGCGGGCGAAGTGGGGGATGGACGGCGTTATCGGGCGCTCTTGAAGTGGGGCCATGCGCCGCAGGCACCTTTGGTTCCGGCGGAGGGGAGGGGTTCGGTGGTGGGATCGCTGAGCGTCATCAGTACGCGTCGTGCTCGATCGGGTTGACCGTCGGAGAGGACGTCGAGGGCCGCGAGCAGGGAGGATTCGCGGAAGTCACTGGAGCCTGAGGAGCGGTCGAGGCGATCGAGGAAGGCTGCGACTTCGATGAGTTTGCAGCGGGCGTCCATGAAGTACAAATCGAGCGTCCGTTCCTTGGACAGGGCGGGAATTTCCGGGGCGGAGGGTTTCGAGAGGTTGCTCATGGGAGGGGAGGTGTTGAAAAAAGGGAACCGGAGCCTGAGGACTCCGGTTCCCGTTTTAGTGGAGGTTCATCCTGACGTCATCCGCGGCGATGGCTTTGGATGAGGTTCGGTGTGGGATGAGCACGACCGAGGTGACGTTTAGTCGTCAGCGCCGAAGTCTTCGTGGCCTTTCTTTTTGAGGTCCCCGATTTTGTCGAAAGCGGCTTTCACGGCGGCGTCGTTCCCGGCTTCGATGCCTTTTTTGACGTCATCGAAAGCGGCGATGAGATCCTGCATCTGTTTCTTGTACTTTTCGAGGTACGCGGGTTTTGCGGCGGCTGGCTGATCCTTGGTGTGCTTGGGCTCGAGGGGGATGGATGCTTCGAGGCTCTTTTTGATTTTCGCGAGTGATTCGAGGTTGTCGGCTTTTTTGGACGCGTCGGACGCATTCTTTTTCAAGGCTTTGTAGGCCTTGTTCATGGTCGACATTTCCTTGCCGAGCGGAGTTTCGTCGGCGACGGCTGCGGAAGAGAACGCAAATGCGGTTGCCGCGGCGAGCAGGAGGGATTTCGTGATTTTCATAGAGTTGCGATGAATTGAGTTAGCGTGCGGGGTACATTTTGCAATCTCGGAATGGCGCTTTGGGCAGGCTGGGAAGTGGCTTCGGAGTTGGGGTGTTGGCGTTGTTTGCGGGGTGACGGGTTGCTTCTTTGGGAGGGGGGCGTTAGGGAGGTGGCCGATGAAGCGGACACGACTGCGCGTTTGGTTACAGCTGGTTCGGTTGCCGAACTTGTTTTCGGTGCCTGGGGATCCGTTGGCGGGGTATTTGGCGGCGAACCAGGGATGGGTGGAGTGGCCTTTAGTTTGGGTCGTTCTCGGGAGTCTTTGCGTGTATGCGGGCGGTTTGTTGATGAACGATTATTACGACGCGGCGGAGGATTTGGCTGACCGTCCGGATCGTCCGGTTCCCTCGGGGGCGGTGTCTCGCTCGGGGGTGGGTTGGGCGGCGGTGGGGTTGAATGGGTTGGGTTTGGGGGCGTATGCGGCGACGGGGCAGGAGCGTGTGCTTGTGGTTGGGGTGGTGCTGGCCTCGATGGTTTGGCTGTATAACGGCTGGGCTAAGCGGGTTGCGGGGGTGGGTGCGTTTACGATGGGGGCGTGTCGCGCGCTGAGTACGCTCGCGGGAGCGGTGTGCGGGCCGATTGGCACCTGGCAGATGGCGTTTCCCGCGGTGTTGACGACGGGGCTCTTTATTGCGGCGGTGACCCATTTGGCGCGGTTCGAGACGTTGCGCGAGATTCCGCGTGTGGCGCGGCATCTTCCGTTTTTTGCGTTATTGCCCGGATGTTTGTTTGGGGTGGTGAACGCTTCGTATGCGCCTGCGAAGTATCCTGCGATGGTTTTGTTTGGGTATGTGCTATTTGTGGCGCTTCGGATTCAGGTGCGGTTGTTGCCGCGTGAGGCCCCCCCGATTCCTCCGCTGATTGGCGCGCACATCCGGTTGTTAATCCCGCTGCAAGCGGCGGTGTGTTGGTTCGGTGATCCGCAGGGTGAGGGGCGCTGGATCGCGTTGGGTTTATTGGGAATGATGCCGTTGGCGCGGGTGGTGGGGCGCTGGTTTTACGCGAGTTGATGGTGGATTGGTGCTGGGTGCGGACTCGCTGAATCGGAAAAGAAGAACGGCTCCCCGTCGCCGAGGAGCCGCTTGCTTGTATGGGGCGAGCGGAACCGCCATCGCGGCTCGCTCTACCGAGCGTCACACACCAGTACGCTACACTGCTTTATCGCCGGTTTCCTCCGTCCGAATCCGGACGGCTTCATCAACCGGGTAAACGAACACTTTACCGTCACCGATTTTGCCGGTTTTGGCGGCTTTCACGACCGACGCGATGGCGGATTCGACGAGCCCGTCCGAGAGAACGACTTCGATTTTGATTTTGGGCAAGAAGTCGACGGTGTACTCGCTTCCGCGGTAGATTTCGGTGTGGCCTTTTTGGCGTCCGAAACCTTTCACCTCGGTGACCGTCATGCCTTCGATGCCGATTTCGGCGAGTGCTTCTTTCACTTCCTCAAGTTTGAACGGTTTGATGATCGCTTCGATTTTCTTCATGACTTTCGTTCGGTTGTTGCCTGAGCCGAGATGTTGGATCGTCGGCCCGTTGGCGTTTTTGTTTCAGTGGTCGTATTGCGTGATCGTCGCGATTAGAGGATGTAACCTTCTTCGCCGTGGTCGGTTACGTCGAGTCCAGCCGTTTCCTCTTCTGGAGTTGGGCGCAACCCGATGAGTGCTTTGACCACGTAGGCGATGATGATGGTGCCGACCAGCGAGATCACGAGGGTGACCAGAATCGCTTGGAGCTGGGCTCCGACGAGGCTTCCCCCTTCGACGAGTTTCGCGAGTCCGTTTTTGGCGGCATACGCATTACCCTCGGTGAGGTTGGCGTTGCTTTTTCCGTCGGCGAGGATTCCTGTGAGGATTGCGCCGAGGGTTCCACCGACCGCGTGTACGCCGAAGGTGTCGAGGGCGTCGTCGTAGCCGAGCTTCGATTTCACCACCATGACGAAGAAGTAGGGCACCACTGCGGCGAGAACGCCGATGAGTACGCTACTGGAAGGGGTGATGAACCCGCAGGCTGGGGTAACAACCACGAGGCCAGCGACTGCACCCGAGCAGAACCCGAGGATTGAAGCGTGACCGCGGAGCATTTTTTCCATGACGCCCCAGGTGAGCGCTGCGGTTGCAGCCGCGAGGGTGGTGGTGGTGAATGCGTTGGTTGCGATGCCGTCCGCTGCGAGCGCCGAACCGGCGTTGAAGCCGTACCAACCGACCCAGAGCATGCCGGTTCCGACCATGCAAAGGACCATGGAGTGGGGAGCCATCTTTTCTTTCCCGAATCCGAGGCGTTTACCGAGGATCAAGCAAAGCACGAGGGCGCTCCATCCTGAGGTCATGTGAACAACGGTGCCGCCGGCGAAGTCGATCGCAGGGATTTTGGCATCAGCATTCCAAACTCCGTTCATGAGGCCGGTTACGCCCCAGACCATGTGGGCCATTGGGAAGTAGATGACGAACATCCAGAGTCCGATGAACACCATAATCGCGGAGAACTTCATGCGTTCTGCGATGGCTCCCACGATGAGCGCGGGGGTGATGATGGCGAACATCATCTGAAACATGGCGAAGGCGTTTTGAGAGACCCAGTAGCAGTAGTCGGTGTTGGGTGCTGAATCGACTCCGTTGAAGAAGAAGAACTCAGTGCCACCGAGGTAAGGGCTCTCAAAGTTCTTACCGAACACGAGGCTGTACCCGAAGGCCCACCACAGCACGCTCACAAGCCCGGCGCAGCCGAGACATTGCGCGAGCACGCTGAGCACGTTCTTCTTGCGGACGAGGCCGCCGTAGAAGAGGGCGAGACCGGGAAGGGTCATGAACAGCACGAGCGCGGAGGATGTCATGATCCACGCATTGTGTC
>JBEEPE010000080.1:0-5687 GCA_041191265.1 Verrucomicrobiota bacterium
GCACGCCGTCGAGACCGCTTCGCCAACGCGCCTCCCGACTCCACCCCGCCCTCCACCACCAAATCCGAGCGCTCCAAGTTCGCCAAAATCTCCTTCGCACGCTCCAAAATCGGCACCGGCAACCCCGCAAGCCTCGCCACCTGAATCCCATAACTCCGGTCCGCACCGCCCGCGACAATCTTCCGGAGAAAAATAATCTGATCATTCCATTCCCGCACCGCGACCGTGTAGTTCTTCACCCCAGCCCGAGCGTTCGCTAACTCCGTTAACTCATGGTAATGCGTCGCAAACAACGTCTTACACTGCACCACATCATGCAGAAACTCCGCAACACTCCACGCAATCGATAACCCGTCAAACGTCGAAGTCCCCCGCCCAATCTCATCCAAAATCACCAACGAACGTGACGTCGCGTTATTCGCAATGTTCGCCGTCTCATTCATTTCCACCATGAACGTCGATTGCCCCCGCGACAAATCGTCCGACGCACCAACCCGCGTAAATATCCGATCCACCAAGCCCACCTCCGCCTCCCTCGCCGGAACCCATGATCCCGTCTGCGCCATCAACGTCAGTAAAGCCACCTGCCGAATATACGTCGACTTCCCCGCCATGTTCGGACCCGTGATGACCATCAACCGGTTCTCGGTCGCGTCCAACACCGTGTCATTCGGAACAAACTTTTCCTCCACTAACGATTGATCCAGAACCGGATGCCGCCCATCCACAAAGCGAATCGGCCCCTCACCCGTCAGTCGCGGACGAACATACCCAAACGTACGCGCAACCTCGGCCAACGAACACACCGCATCCACCATCGAAATCGCTGCCGCCGTGTCCTGCAGCTTCCCCAACGACTGCAACACCTCATCACGCAACTGCTGAAACAACTCCACCTCCAGCGCACGCGCTCGCTCGTCCGCTCCGAGAATTTTGCTCTCCATCTCCTTCAGCTCAGGTGTCACAAACCGCTCACCGCCCGCCACCGTCTGCTTCCGAATCCACGTCGATGGCACCAAATGCAAGTTGGCCTTGGTCACCTCAATGAAATAGCCAAACACCGACGTGTATCTGATCTTCAATGATTTAATTCCCGTCTCATCCGCCGCGCGCTGCTGCAAATCCGCCACCCACTCCTTGCCTGCCGCCCCCGCCGAACGCAACTGGTCCAACTCCGCAAAATACCCGTCTCGAAACATCCCCCCCTCACGCACCAACGCCGGCGGCTCATCCACGAGCGCACGCGACAGCAGCTCCACCACCTCCGGCAGCGCATGCAACCCCTCCCGAATCTCCCGAAAAAGCCCCCCCGCTCCCGCCACAGCCAATAACTCGTCCACCAACACCTGAATCCCTGGCACCTGCTCCAACCCAACTCGCAACACCACCAGATCTCGCGCATTCCCCCCCGCCTGCACCAGACGCCCCAACGTTCGCTCCATGTCCCGAACCCCCGACAAAACCTCCCGCGCCTCCGCCAACAACCTCCCGTTCGCTAACACCAACCCGATCGCGTCCTGACGCGCCTCCAACGGCGCAACCTCACAGAGCGGGTGCAGCAGCCACTCCCGTAACCGACGCGCGCCCATGGGCGTACACGTGCGATCCAGCGCCTTCAACAAACTCGTGTCCCGACCCGAACCACGCGATTCCACAAGCTCAAGATTCGTCCGCGTCGCGGCATCCATCCCCAAATACCTGCCACGACTGTACGTGCGAATCCGCGTGATGTTCGTGAGCTTCCGCTTCAACTCCACGCGAAGGTAATGAATCATCCCGCCCGCCGCCCGAATCGCGGCATCCATCCCCGTAATCCCAAAGCCGTCCAGCGACTGAACCCGAAAGTGATCCGTCAACGCGTACAACGCTTGGTCGAACAAAAACGGATAACCCTCCCGAAAAATCACGCCCTTCACATGCCCGAAATCTTTCGCGTGCTCGTCGGACATCACCACCTCGGCCGGGCGCAACCGCTCCAGTTCATCCTGCAACGCGCGGTCATCCTCCAACTCCGTCACCCGAAAATCCCCCGTCGATAAATCCATCACCGCCAGTCCAAACCGCTCCTTCGCATCCGGCACCAGTGCAGCCAGGTAGTTGTTCCGCCGCGCATCCAGCATCTGCATGTCCGAAACCGTCCCAGGCGAAATAATCTGCGTCACTTCGCGCTGCACAATCCGCCCCGGCTGCGGTTCCGAAGTCTGATCACAAATTGCAACCCGATGCCCCGCCTCAATTAACTTCCGCACGTAGCCCTCCGCCGCATGAAAGGGAATGCCGCACATCGGCACCTGATTCCGCTTCGTCAACGCCAGGTTCAGTACGCCAGACGCCACATGCGCATCTTCAAAAAACATTTCATAAAAATCACCGAGCCGAAACATGAGCAACGTGTCCGAGGACAACGTGCGGCGGATGCCCTGATACTGCTGCATCATGGGCGTAAGAGGCGCTGACATCCCCCACGGTTACCCGACCCCTACCCCCGTTTCAAGGGTGACCCGCCCCAATGCAAGAGAAAGCCGAGCTCAAAAACTCCCCTGCGTCCTCCGGCACCTCACCATCAACGATGAAGTCATTCCCCGAAAATATCCGCTCACGCAACAACCCTCCTAGATTCGTTAGGCAGACAAAACGAATCATCCGATTTTCGAGGCATCCGCAACTCAATCCGCCTCGACTTCAGAAACGTCCGCAACGCCACATGCGATTTTGCATCGCGTTAAAAACAAGGAACTAAGCGGAGTTTTCGAGTTTCAAGCGCTCGGCCAACCAGACCTTGATGATGGATTGGCGAGTCACTCCCACTCTGTCCGCCTCTCGGTCCAAGTTCTCAATCATCCAACGAGGTAGGTCCACGTTCACACGTCTCTGCTCCAAGTTGGGCCTCCGCGCGGACGAAAGATCCAAATGCGGAAGCAAATCCGCTCCAGAATCAAAAACATCATCAAGGTGCTCTGGGTTCTTCATACAACTCCTCCTCGCACACCTACGAATATCGAGCATCCTCGACGAGATTTCAAACAACGCTACCGCGGTAATCCGTGTCAGCCCCTGCTCCCGTTTTACGCAAATCTACGAATCCCCCCCCCCTTTTCCGCCTAAATCGTCCCCTAACCGCTCGGAAACTCGCGGTGGCAAGCATTCTGCAAACCGTCCGTGAATGCGCCACGCCATCTCCGCGATCGCTGTCAGTCTCGCTCTCCTCGCCTCATCAGCAACCGGCGCGGACAACTCCCCCGTTTTTGAAAAAGATATCCGTCCCATCCTTCGCCACCGCTGCGTCCACTGCCACGGCGAAGACGGCATCCGCAAAGGCGATCTCGACGTCCGCTTGAGGCGCCTCCTCACCGAACCCCACGGTCCTGACCGCGCGGTCGCCGTCGTCCCCGGCAAACCCGCTGAAAGCGAACTCGTCCGCCTCATCCGCGAAGGCGATATGCCGCGGAAAGGCAAACCCGTTCCCGAAGAAGAAATCCAACTCATCGAACGTTGGATCGCCGCCGGCGCTGCCACCGCACGCCCCGAGCCAGACCACATCCCCGAGGCGTTCATCGCCGAAGAGGACCTCGCCCACTGGTCCCTGCAACCCCTCAACCGCACCACGCCACCCGAACTCACCGCCTTCCCCAATCCCCCCAACCCCGTCGACCGGTTCATCGTCAAACGACTCGAGACACAGAATCTTACCCCCAATCCAGAGGCCCAAAAATCTACGCTCATCCGACGCGTCTCCCTCGACCTCACCGGTCTGCCGCCCACCGCAGACGAGCTCACCCTCTTCCTCGCCGACACCGCCCTAGACTCCTACGCGCGCATGGTCGAGCGCTACCTCGCCTCCCCGCACTACGGCGAACACTGGGGCCGCCACTGGCTCGATCTCGCCGGGTATGCCGATAGTGACGGCTACACCGACGCCGATCCCATCCGCCCATGGGTCTACCACTATCGCGATTACGTCATCCGCTCGTTCAATGCCGATAAACCCCTCAACCTGTTTATCAAAGAACAACTCGCGGGCGACGAAATGGCAGGCGCAAACCTGAAGGACCTCGGCGCAAACCCCGCCCTCACAGAAAAACTCGTCGCCACCGGGTTCCTCCGAATGGTTCCCGACGGCACCGCAAACGTCCCAACCGCCGACCAAACCACAGCGCGCGAAGCCGTCATCGCAGAAACCCTCAAAGTCGTCTCCAGCGGATTGCTCGGCTTAACCGTCGGATGCGCCCAATGCCACGACCACAAACACGACCCCATCCTCCAAGCCGATTACTACGCGTTCCGCGCCATCTTCGAACCAGGTTTCGACACCGCCGCATGGCGCGCACCCGCCGCACGCCTCGTCCCCCTCATGACCGAGGCCGAACGCGCCCTCGCGGCTGACTTCGAGCAACGCGCCAAGGAGGTCGAGGCAAAGCGAAAGGTGAAAGAGGACGAGTTCATCGCCAAAGTGCTCGACTGGGAACTAGAGAAAAAACCCGAACCACTTCGTGATCCTCTTCGAACAGCCTACCGCACCACCGCAAAATCACGTTCACCCGAGCAACTCGCTCTCCTCAAACAGCATCCCACGATTAACCAACTCTCACCAGGATCCCTCTACCTCTACGACCGAACGTACAAAACCAAACACGAGGCCGAACTCAAAGTCTTCACCGAAGAAGCCGCAAAGATTCGAAAAGAGAAGCCCCCGGAAATCTTCATCCCCGTTTTTAACGAAACCGCTACAGCCGCCAAGACCCCTCCCGAAACCGTTATCTTTCGGCGCGGCGATCCCAACCAGCGCGGACGAAAAGTCGCCCCCGCCGACCTCACCGCGCTCGGTGCGCCACCACTCAAAATCCCTCCTGTTACCGCACAAAATCCCACCGCAAGCGGACGTCGCACCGCCTACGCCGATTACCTCACTTCCGGAAGCCACCCCCTCCTCTCCCGCGTTCTAGCAAACCGCATTTGGCACCATCTCTTCGGCAAAGGAATCGTCGGAACACCCGGCGACTTCGGGAAACATGGCGACCGTCCCTCGCACCCCGAGTTGCTCGACTGGCTCGCCACCGAACTCTCCCAAAACCACTGGAGCATCAAACATCTCCACCGCCTCATCCTCAACTCCGCCACCTACAAACAAACCACCGACCACCGTCCAGCAACCGATTCCGCTGACCCAGAAAATCGGCTACTCGCCCGCCAAAACCTCCGACGAATCCAGGCAGAAACCCTGCGCGATGCCATCCTCCACACTGCAGGCAACCTGAACCCTCGGATGTTCGGCGCACCCGTCCCCGTGATGATGGACGTAGACGGACAAATCGTCGTCGGCGTCGATACCACCGACACCGCTGGACGGCCCACCGGCAAAGTTGTTCCGCTGAACGGCGAGGAATTCCGCCGCAGCGTTTACCTTCAATCGCGCCGATCCCGCCCCGTCGGATTGCTCGAGACCTTTGATCTGCCGCGCATGGAACCCAACTGCGAGGCGCGCTCCGCTTCCACAGTCGCACCGCAATCGTTGTCCCTAATGAACAACGACTTCGTGCTCAATCAGTCCGCCATTCTCGCAACAAAGATCGCGCGTGAAGCCGGCGCCGACCCAACCGTCCGCGTCAAAAGTGCATGGCGCGCAGTTTTATGCAAAGAAGCCACTCCAGACGACATCGCTAACTCAGTTCGGTTTTTAAAAGAGCAAT
>JBEEPE010000081.1:0-3645 GCA_041191265.1 Verrucomicrobiota bacterium
CGCTGCACCCGACTGCACGAGAATGTTGTTGCGAGCCAAACGTGTTGTCTCGGACGCCACATCCACGTCAAAAATTCGGCTATTCGCAGCCTCGAGATTCGTCCGATTCGTCGCCAACGAATCGAGAGAATACTGAAGACGACTTGCCTCAGCACCGTTGGTTGCACGAAGCGTGGCCAGTTCTTGAATCGCCGAAGTCAACACGGACAGCTGCGTACCAGCAAAACCAGACAAAGTTCCTGTGGCCAGAGTCCCTTCGGTAGCCACACTCATCGTGTTTGAGTCGCTGCCAAGCAGAATGGACTTGCTGATTGACATCGACTGGCTTCCGTCGTCGGTCAGCGAAACACTCAACGTGGAAGAGGATGAGGAACCGAAGAGAGAAACACCGTTGAAGGAGGACTCTTGAAACTGACTCAACTGCTGAGCCAAGTTTCGGAACTCAACATCATAGTTGGCCTTGTCCGCGGTGGACTTGGTAACGTCACCGTACAGAGTTGCCAGTTCGGAAATGCGCTCCAAAACAGAGGCCGCACTCTTCAGCACCCCATCTTGAGTCTGCAAGTAGGACAACGCGTTTGAAACATTCGAGTACTGCGCATCCGTGCGCTTGATGGCTGCCGACAACTTCATCGAAACCGCGAGACCGCCCGCGTCGTCGGAAGCTTCGGAGATGCGTGAACCGCTCGACAAACGAGCAAGGCTCTTCTGGAGAAGCGTCTGGCTACGGTTGAGGTTCAGCGCCGACAGGCTTGCTGAGGTATTTGTGTTGATTGTAATGCCCATAATTATGTTGATTCACAGCGACTTCCGTGTCGCCACGCGTGCCGTTGTTTGCTGCAAACAGCCATGCAGGGGACTCCGCCCATAAATGGTTTCGGAATAACAGGGGGGTTCTTTAAGGAAAAATCACAGGGAATATCGGATTTCTCACGTTTTTTCGGGGAGCCCAAACACCCGCCCCTAGGGCCTCCTTTGCACCTTTCGTTTTTTCAACCATTTGTCACAGACGTCGCTCAGCCAAAATCCAGCCGAAGTTCACCGCTCGGACCGATCCCAAAACTTTCTCAACCGGCGCGCCTCCCCAAGTAACCACTCGGCTTTCTCGAAGGGTTCGTAAGAGATGTCCTGCCAAATCACCCGCCCGCGACCGTCCAACAGAAAAGTCCCGTGCAACGGTTGCTCCTCGAAATCGTCGTACGCTCCAAACGCCTTGAACGTCTCCAACCCCGCATCCGAAACCACCGGAAAGGGAAATCCCCCCTTCTCCTTCGCCTTCTCCAACGTCTTCCCCAGCTTTTCCCGCGAATCCGTGCTCACCGCAACCATCGGAAAACCCGCCTCGCGAAACCGACCGGCCAACGGCCCAAACGCGTTCAACTGCTCAATACAATGCACACACCCACTCCCAAGGTAAAAAATCACCAGCACCGGGCTCCCCGCAAATTCCTTCGAACCATGCACGCCCCCCCGCTCATCCTCCAAAGACCACTGAGGCGCAATCACCGGCTCCCAACGAAAAGGACCCAGCGTATCCAAACCCGGCCGAATCCCCGTGTCCCCCGCCACACCCCGCGCCAGTCGCCAATCCCGCTCGACCCCGCACTCCCTCGCCAGCGGCTCCAATCGCCCAAACAACCGCAACCCCAACTTCGCCTCGGCCGCCGTCTTCCGCAGTTTGCCAAACGCCGCCTTCGCCCCCTCAACGTCCCCCTTCTTCCATAACAACTCCGCGTACACCGCCTCCGGAAAAACCCGCGAATGCTCCTTTTCCGCCGTCTCTTTCGCCAACTTCACCCCCTCCTCCACCTCCCCGACCCCGTACTGAATCAACGCCTTCCGCGAACCCGTCAGCTTTTTCGCGTCCTTCATCAAAAACTTCACCCGATCCCCGTCGCCGCGATCCGCCGCCAACAGAAGCTCCACCTCTGCCCGATAAGCCCGGCAATCCTCCACCGCCCCCTTCTCCGCGTTCAACGCCTCCATCGCCGCCTTCGAGCCGTCAGCCCCCGCCTTCCCGCCCTCCAACGCCTTCCGCTCCGCTGCGTCCGCCGCCTCAAACCGCTTCCGCACCGCCGCCGCAATCACCGCGTCCGCCGCCTTCAACGCCGCCTCCGCCCCCGCACGATCCCCGCGCCCCAAACTCGACGCCGCCAACAACCGCTGCCGCGCCGCCTCCGAAGGAAGATGCTCCTGAACCCCCAAATACGGCCCCTCCTTCAACACCTCCACCTCCTCCCACAACTCAAACGTCAGTAACAACTCCATCAACCGGTTCGTCCCCATCCGGTTGCTCGACTCCGAATCCCGATCCGCCTTCCGTCCCACCACCGCCGTGCGCGGCCCCAATCTCGGAAGCTCAATCATGTTCTTCGCCAAATCCATCGCCTCGTCGACCCGCCCCAAAAACCCCAACGTCTCCACCAACCAATCATTGTTGTGCGCGTAGTTGTGAATCTGATCGGGCATCAACCGCCGGCCACGCATCCACGCATGATCCACCCGCGCTGAGGCCTCCTGCTGCCACGCCGCATCCGCAAACCGCGACAACCGCGTGTACGTATGTCCCGGCATGTGCCACAGATGCGCAATCCCCGGCCCCGACTGACCACACAACGCCGCCGAACTCAGCGCCCGTTTATCGTCCTCGTAATTCCAAAGATGAATCCGGTAATGATGCGCTCCAGGATGCATCGGAGCATCCCGCAACACACTGGCGATCAGTGACTCCACCGCCACATGGCTCGTCAGCGGAATCCCATGGAAGCTGTTATTCCAAAGCTCCAACACCAACCACACGCGCGCCTCCACATCGTCCGGAAAATCCATCACCAACCCCTCCAACGCCTTCACCAAACCCTTCCGCCGCGCCGCCTCGTCCGGCTTCTCCGCAAAATACGCCTTGTACGCCTCCATCCAACGCCCCTCTTTCGCCCCAACCTTGCCCTTGCCCGCCACCGCTTTCTCCATCAACTCCCGCGCACGCTTCGGATTAGACCGGTTCGCCACCGCCATCCCCCAAAACGCCATCGAACACTGCGGATCCAGCTTCAACGCCTGACGAAACGAGCGTTCCGCCTCGAAAAAGAGGAACGCATGCAACTGCGCAACCCCTTGCGTAAAAAACGCGCGCGCCTCGTCGTTCGCCGCCGTCACCGGAAAAACCACCTTCCCCGTGCTCGCCTCCCCCAACAACACCGCCGCCTGACGCGGTCCCTCATCAAACGCCTCCCCATGCACCGAGCGCCCGTGCCCACGCGCATCATCCCCGCGCAAGCCCACCCCCATCAACATCAACCCAAACGCACCCAACCAACTAACACGCCGTTTCATAAGAAGAGGAATCACATCATCACCACCCGCATCGCCAATCCGTCAGCCGCCCACCGAGCCTCACCGCACAATCTTCGGCCCAATCAAACCCGCTGTGTTCCCCCCCTTTACCTCAACCTCCCCGCGCACCTTCACCGTCATCCCTGCCTCCGCCAATGGCTTGAACCCGTCCGCTTTCGTCGATGGAACCTTCGGTGGCTCCATGGAACCGCGAAAGGTCAGCGCCACCACTTTCCCGTCCTTCATTTGCAACCGCGGCAGCTCTTTAAGCTCAGGCAATAACTCCTTCACCGGCAGGTTGAAGTTCACCCG
>JBEEPE010000082.1:0-13864 GCA_041191265.1 Verrucomicrobiota bacterium
ACGCCTCTTCGCCGCCCTCCTCACCTACCCCATCCTCACCGCCGCATTCGTGCTCGTCGGCACCTACGGCGGATACCTCGCCGGCTGCGTCCTACTCCCGGTTCCAGCCCCAGAGTTCTGGTCCGCCGTCCATGAGGCCATCCGCCCGCGCGACGTCGCAGAATGCCTCATTAAATCCCTCGCCTTCGGGCTCCTCTGCACCACCATCGCCTGCTACTCCGGCTTCCATGCCCACCTCTCCGGCCTCTCCGGCGCCCGTGCCGTCAGCCTCGGAACCGTCCGCGCCGTCGTCGCCTCCAGCATCGCCGTGCTCGCCACCGACTACCTCATCACCTCCCTCCTCGTATGAGCTCTGGCCGTCAACCGTTCCCCAGCGCGAACCCCATCCTTTCCGTCGCAAATCTCTCGAAATCTTTTGACGAAAAAGTCGTCCTGCAAAACGCGTCTTTCTCAATCCCTGAAGGCTCCGTCACGTGCGTGCTCGGAAAAAGCGGCTCCGGCAAGTCCGTCCTCCTCCGCCTTCTCGTAGGCCTACTCCAACCCGACTCCGGCACCCTCGCCTACCAAGACGCTCCCCTCAACCAACCGGAAACATTGCGCCGTTTTCGAGCGGAATGCGGCTACGTCTTTCAACACAACGCCCTGCTCGATTTTCTCACCGTTGCCGGAAATGTCGGCCTCCCGCTCGTCGCTCAAGCCTCCACCCCACCAGACCAACACCCTCAGCGCATCGCCGAAACACTCGCAGCCCTCGAACTGGAGGCCGAAGCCTCACGCTACCCTTCCGAACTCTCCGGAGGCATGCAGAAACGCGTCGCCGTTGCCCGCGCCCTCGTCGCTAACCCCAAACTCGTCCTTTTCGACGAACCCACCGCAGGACTCGACCCCATCCGTCGCAACGCCGTATTTCAACAAATTCTCAGCCTCCGAAACGCTCGCCGCTTCACCGCACTCATCGTCACGCACGACGTCCCAGAAGCCCTCGCCGTCGCCGACCAAATCCTCTGGGTGGACCAACGCACCATCCGCTTCAACGGAACCCCAAGCGCTTTTCGTAGCCTGCCAGACGCCGACGCTGCCATCTTCCGAGACAACGTTCCCTTCCTCGCCGCATCCGCCGCAAACTCCCTCACTGAAACCCCTCAACCCGAATGAAATCCCAACACGAAAAATCCGTCGGCCTCTTCGTCCTCTGCGGCCTCGCCTGCCTGTGGTACTTCGCATTTCAACTCGGAACAAAGTCCGTTTCACAAACCGAGACTTATCCACTCCGCGCTCGCTTCTCCAATCTCAGCGGCCTCTCCGCCGGAGCAACCGTTTCCGTCGCCGGAGTTCCCATCGGCGCTGTCACGCGACTCTCACTCTCAGAAGACTTCTCCGCCATCGCAGAACTTCGTGTCCGAAAAGACGTCAAAATTCCCGACGATTCCGTCGCATCCGTTCGCAGCAAAGGCCTCCTCGGCGACAAGTTCGTCGCCCTCAGCCCAGGCGGATCAGACCAGTTCCTCTCCCCAGACGCACTCATCACCGACACCGAATCATCCGTCGACCTCGAGTCACTCCTCAGTCGATTTGCATTTGGAAACGTTGATCAAAAAAAAGAGACCCCCTCAGAACCTCCAATCAAGGAGTTGAATAGCGCCACCCCAGAACTAAAGTAGCGGGTTCAAGCCATGTTACGTCGCCACGCCATCCTTCACTCACTCGCCATCGCACTCTTGTTCCTTGGAATCCCGTACTTGATGGCCGCGACGCCCGACGAAACCCTCCAAACCGGCTTCCAACAACTTCTCGAGGCCACTAAGCGAGCCTCCTCCTCCTCACCGGCCGATCTCGCCAAATCCGCTCGACCCGTCCTAGAACGCTACATCGATTTTTCTTCCCTCACCCGCCGCGCATTCGGCCTCAACTGGAAAGACCTCTCGCCCGCAGAGCAAAAGGAAGCCCAACAACTGTTCTCCGAAGTCGTCATCCGCAACTACGCATCAAAAATAAAACCGGAACGCACTCCTGTGGTGAAGTTCTCCCAGCCCAAAAAACTGGATTCGACCCATCAAGAAGTCTTGGCCTCGGTCAACAATGAAGGATCCGACGTCCAAGTCATTTACCGCCTCGAGTCGAAAGGCAAAGCATGGGCGGTCTACGAAATCCTCGTTGAAGGCGTTTCTCTTACCAACTCCTACCGATCCCAGTTCGACTCCATCCGCTCACGATCCGGACCAAAAGGCCCGCTCGCCAGCCTACGCTCCATGCTGAACTAACCCCCACGTGTCATGAGATTCCTCATCCCAATCCTCGCCCTAGCCACACTCCCCGGAATCGCTCACGCCGGTCACAAAAAAAAGATTTCCTCATCCCGCGGACTCACCGCCAAAGGTTCCAGCCCGAACACACAGTCTCCAATCGACGCTCCTCACCCAACATCCGACCCGCTGGAACCAGTCAACCGAGCGACTTTCGCCGCCAATCATGCTCTATACAAAGGAGTTATGCAACCTATATCAAAAGGAACCGAGGCTGTAGTCCCCAACCAAGCACTCAAAGCCCTCGGCAACTTCGGTCAAAACCTTGAAAGCCCCGTTCGCATCATTAATCGCCTTGTGCGCGGTGAACCCATGCACGCCGGCCGAGAACTCACCAAACTCATCGTCAACTCATCCGTTGGTCTAGGCGGCCTCCTGAAACCTTCCGAATCATTCCCCGCCCTGCGCAATGTGCGTCCAGCCGATACCGGACAAACCCTCGGGAAAGCGGGAATACCTGCCGGCCCCTACCTTGTGTTGCCAGTCCTAGGCCCAAGCAACTGCCGCGATCTCGTTGGAAAAGCCGGTGACTGGGCAATGAACCCCCTCGTCTACCTCACCGCATCAGGCGTGCCGAACTCCGTTCGCTCGTCCGTGGCCGCAGCGCGGGGCACCGACGAAAACCGCCAACGGATGAATGCCTACAAAGCCACCACCGAACTGGCCGCCGATCCCTACGTAGCCGTCAGAGAGGCTTATACCGACTACCGAAAAGCCGCCATATCAGGCCAGTAAACCCGCACCAAAGCCACTCACCAATCGCCAGCGGTACGACAAGGGCGGTGCGAGAAGAAAGTGCCGGGGAGGGGACTTGAACCCCTATGCCTTGCGGCGCCAGATCCTAAGTCTGGTGCGTCTGCCAATTTCGCCACCCCGGCTTCGAGAACCGCAATCCATCAGTCCTCTTCAAGTAGGGTGAGCATCTTATTGCGCAGCGCAATCCAATCAACCGCCGTTTTCGTGCAATCAGACGGCACGTCCAGTCACTCCCTCAGGCGCATCCGCCCCTCCGCATCCGCACCCGTCAACTCTCCCTCGGAAACACTCATCACCAACGTCGCCACCGCGTTCCCCGCAAGGTTTGTCAACGCTCGGCACTCACTCATAAATCGATCGATTCCAACGAGAAGCGCTAACGATTGAATCGGCACTGATGGAACAGCCGCCAACGTCGCCGCCAACGTGATAAACCCAGAGCCCGTCACCCCGCTCGCCCCCTTAGAAGTCACCATTGCCACCAACAAAAGCGTAATCTGCTCGCGCAAACCCAACGGCGTATCCGTTGCCTGGGCAAGAAATACCGCCGCCATGGTCATGTAAATATTCGTCCCATCCAAATTGAAGCTGTACCCCGCCGGAATCACAAATCCCACCGTAGAGTCACGGCACCCCAACGCCTTCAACTTACGCAACAACCCGGGCAACGCCGTCTCCGAGGAACTTGTCCCCAGAACCAGCAAAAACTCCTCCCTCAAGTAACCGAGCAACCGCCAAACCCGAAAGCCGTGCGCACGACAAATCGCCCCCAACACCCCCCCAACAAAAACCAGCGATGTTCCGTAAAACCCAACCATCAACCATCCGAGCTTGCTCAACGCTCCTAACCCAAAACTCCCAACCGTAAACGCCATCGCCCCAAACGCCGCCACAGGCGCCAAACGCACCACCATTCCCATCACCCGAAAAAAAATCTCCCCCGCAATATCCATCACCCGCAACGCACCCTCTTTTCTCCCCTCCATCGACGAAACCGCAAATCCCGTCAAAACCGCCACAAACAGCACCTGTAAAAGATCCCCACCCGCCAGCGCCCCAAAAAAGGAGTTGGGAATCAACCCCAACAAAAAATCCACAAAACCCTGCGCCCCCTTGGCCTTCTCCGCATACGCCACCCCAACCGAAGCATCCAAAGAGGACGCATCCACATGAAAACCAGCACCCGGCTTCAATACGTTGACCACCAACAGGCCAACCACCAGCGCCACCGTCGAAACCACCTCAAAGTAAAGAAAGGTCTTCACACCCAACCGCCCAAAACCTTTCCGCTGACCCGAACCCGCTATCCCCTGCGCCACCGTGATAAACACAATCGGCGCAACCAGCATCTTAATCAACCGAACAAACCCCTCACCCAGCGGACGTAACGCCTTGCCCTGCTCTGGAAAAAAACTCCCGAAAAGAATCCCAAGACCCACCGCCAATAAAACCTGAACGTATAACCGCCCAAACCACGGCTTCCGTTGTTGCGCATCATCCATCCCTCCTGCCGAGGGCACAATCCGCGCCAGTCACCCCTCAAGGACGACCATCCAGTCGAGTTCCCAGCTTCAAGCTATTGCCCGCAAGATACTCTCTCACCGTCATCCGGCGCTTGCCCTCCACCTGCATGCCCCGAATCAAAACAACCCCACCGACGCTAGCAACGCCAATCGCATCCCCCTCCAAAAGAACTATTTCACCACTCCGCGCCCTATCAGTTTCACCACCCAACGAAACATCAAAAACCTTACACTTCGAAAGGCCCCCAAATCCGTCGGGCATCCAAAAAAAACTCCCCGGCCAAGGCTCGTAAGCCCGAATCCGACGCGCCACAGCCTCAGCACCACGCCCCCAATCAATCAAACCATCCTCTCGCTCAAGCTTCCTCGCATAAGTCGCCAAAGCCCCGTCCTGAGGCTCACGCGGCGCACCCCCACCTTCCAACCGCCTCAACGCCTCCGCAAGCACCCCAGGAGCCAACGCTCCAAGACGGTCATGCAGCATCCCCCCAGTCTCATCCGGCAAAATCTCTACCCGCGCGGACAACAAAACATCTCCCGTGTCCAATCCCTCATCCATGTACATCACGTCAACCCCCGTATGCGTGTCGCCAGCGTCAATCGCCGCCTGAATCGGCGCAGCACCCCGATGCCGCGGCAATAACGAAGCGTGAAGATTTAAACATGCCACCCGCGGTAAATCCAAAACGGCCCGCGACAAAATCTGGCCGTACGCCATCACAACAAATACGTCCGCACCAAACAGACGCAACTGCTCGACCACCCCCTCATCCCGAAGCCGGCGCGGCTGCAACACCGGCACTCCCGCAGCCTCCGCACACCGCTTCACCGGCCCCGCCACAACCTCCTGCTTCCGCCCCACCGGCTTGTCAGGTTGCGTGACCACCGCAACCACCTCATGCGAACCCGCCAACAAATCGCGAAGCATCGGCACCGCAATCTCTCCCGTCGCCATCACCAAAACCCTGTACATACCGTTGCCGAGCCCCCCAAAAAACCAGCGTCCTAGGGATTCGCAAGAATCTCCGAGAGAATCCGATGCGCAACCGCCACAGGCGCCTGCGTCGCATCAATGTGACATACCTTCGACTCACCGTAATACTCCAAAACCGGTTTGGACTCGTTATCATAGGTGGTCAGCCGCTTGCGAATCACATCGTCATTCGCATCGTCAAACCGGTTCTCCTTCACAGCCCGCTTTTTCAACCGCGTAATCAACGCCTCGCGGTCCGGACACGTCAGGTGAAACACCCGACGAACATCAATCACGTTAGTCATAATCTCCGCCTGCTCCCGATTCCGCGGAATCCCGTCCAGTACCAGCGCATCAATATCCGGTTTAAACTTGTGCAACCCCACCATATCCCCAATCACCGCCATCCAAAGCTTCACCGTGATCTCATCCGGAACCAACTGGCCCCGACTTGAATACTCCAAAAACGCCTGACCCACAGGCGTCCGCGTGTCCAACGACCGGAAAACGTCACCGCAGGCGCAATGAAAAAAACGTGGAATCGATCCCAGGATCTTGCCCTGCGTTCCTTTGCCGGCGCCAGGCGCCCCGAAGATGAGATACGTGCGGTATTTCATACAAATGTCACCGAAGCCTGAACGGCCCCTTCCAAGGCCGTCAACCCAAAGCACCCCCAACCACACAGTTCCGCCCCAACCTAAGACCTCTTCGCCCTCAAACGCTTCACCCAAAAGTACGTGAGCAAAACCACAACCAATCCCAGAACCCCCTTCTGAACCAAAACCACATTCTCCTTCAACATCTCCAATCGATCCGCCAAAAAGTACCCCGCCGCCGCCAATCCTGTCCCCCAAACAAGATGCCCTAACCCATTCACCAATAGAAACGTCCCCCACTCCATTTTCTGAATCCCCCAGAAAATCACGCTCGGATAACGAATCCCATAAATAAACCGCGCAGCAAACAACTGAAACGCCCCCATCCGACGCGCAATCGCCTCAACCCGAGGTCCAAACTTTTGGTAAGCTGCGTTCCCCCGAATCCGGTCAGCCCCACTGCGCGACAACCAAAACAGCACCCCATCGTGAACCAACGCCCCCGCATAAGCACCCGCTAAGCCCACAAAAAAACCAAACTTCCCCAGCCCCGCGGAAGCGCCAACCACCAAAAAAAGGATGTCCGTCTCCAGTAACCCCCAAACAAACGCCGCCAAAGGTCCGTAGGTCGCTAAAAGTTGTCCGAGTTTTTCCTGCATAAAAAGGGGGCCAGTATCCAGTCCGACACCCCAACGGGTTTTTCCCCGAATGGCAAGGCACCTCCAGCGACATTTCTACGGCATTCCCCTCAAACACACCTCGCCAGAACGCCCATCAACCGATCGATGTCCGTCCCCCGATTGTACCCGTGCACCGCCACTCGAATCCGCCCCGCATGGTGCATCACCTCTACCCCCGCATCCCTCAACGCAATCGACATCCGCTCCGACTCTCGATGCCGGAATGCGACAATCCCCGAGGGATTCCGCTCAGACCACTCACACAACGGATTCACCCCCAGCAATCTCAACCCAGAATCCACCCGCGCAACCAAAGGATCCGCATGAGCCGCAATCGCTGAAATCCCCACCTCCTCCACGTACCGCAACGCGGCGTCCAACGCATACAACGCCACAAAGTTCGGCATCCCCACGGAAAAACTCGCCGCACCCCGCTTGGTCACCGCGCGCTCAAACCGATCCCCTTCAAACGCATTCGTCACATGGTACCACCCCCCAGCCCGCGTCGTCAGTCGCTCCGCTCCAGACTCTGGCACCCCCACCACACAGCCCCCGTGAATGCCCAAGGTCCACTTGTGCGTACTCGAAATCACAATGTCCGCCCCCACACAATCGAGCGCAACTCGACCCAACGCCTGTGTGACATCCACAGCCACAACCGCTTGCGGCGCCACCGAACGAACCAGCCGAATAAACGCGCCCCAATCCAAGCGGTGACCGTTGTAGAAACTCACCAGCGACACCTGAACCAAGCGCGTCGACGGCCCCAACAAACCCTCCAAATCCGGCACGCGCAGCGCACCACCCTCGGAACGCCACACCCGCATCACGGGCGGCACCGCCATCCGCTGCCAAGGCGTCGTTCCCGCAGGAAAATCAAGGTCCGAAACCACCACTTCATCCCCACTCGCAAACTCCATCGCCGAAGCCAGAAGATTGTAAGCCTCTGAACTGCAGGAGCAAAACGAAACCTCGCCCCGCCGCATTCCCACCATCCGAGCAGATACCTCGCGACACCGCTCAACCGCCTCAAAATGTCCGTCTCTCCCCCTCATCCCCAACGATTTGTCGCGCAAATACTCCTGAACCGCCTCATGAACCGCCACCGGAGGAACACTCTCCGCAGCCGTATTCAAGTACGCCAACCCCTCCAACGAAGGAAAATCCCGCTTCAATAAAACATCGTCCAGCATACCCACCCCCTGAGCAACTTTCGCCCCCACCCAACCTCAAGCACGCTTCCCACCCAAAATCGCCCGAAAAGCAACCCTCCACGCCTCAGTTTCGCACCCGCCCGCGAAACTCCTCCTGCAACTTCGATTTCAACCCCTGCAACTCCGCTTTTCTCCGCTCGTCCATGTCCTTCCGTATCGCGGCCTCAACCCCCTTACGCTCCTCCATATATCTCCGCGCAAATGCCTTCTGATCCTCACTAGACAAAGACAACCCCTCGCACGCATGCGAAATCTCCTCCTGAACCTTCTTCCGGAACACCTCCTCGCGATTTCGTAACGCCTGCTGCTGGTCCACACTCATTTCCGACCACTTCTGAAGATTCTCAAACACACGCGCTCGCTGCTCCTCCGTCAACCCCCGCAACCACTTCCGCATCCCCTCCAAGTCCGTCATCTTGCCCGCCTTTTTGGACTTCTCCCCCCTCTCCCCCCTCTCGCCCGTGTCCCCCTTGTCGCCCTTGTCGCCCTTGTCGCCCTTGTCGCCCTTCGGTGGAGCCTTACTCACCTCTCGCCCCGAGCCGCCCTCCCCCTCCCCCGCGCCAAAAACGCACACGACCAAACAACTCAAAGCCAGACTGACAGATAAAAATCGTTTCATGCTTTCCTCAAAATCACGTCGCAGCCGCCACTCACAGCGCCGCGCTCACGCACCCTACCTTCAACGAGCCGGTGCCTCCAACCACAAGGCGTGAACATCCGTCTCCAGCAACTCGTCCAAGTGGGCAATCAAAAACTGGTCTCCCCCTCCAAGATCAACTCCGTTCACCTGAGCCAAAGACGCTAACGCATTCACCTCAGCATTCACACCCGTCTCAACACCAAAAAAAGCGACAAGCCCAACAACCGCCACCGCAGCAGCCAGTCCCAAAAATGTCCCCCAAGCCGCTTCCCTCCGAAAGTCTCTCGAAACGATTCCCCGCCGCAGGCCAGCAACCGACGAAAGAACCCCAAACACCAACCGTTCCGTGCGTTCCAACGGCACGTTCTTACATCCGTCCAACCCATCCGCCCCAAGCACACGCCACATCGCGTCATCGCGGGGAAACGGGTCGCCCTTGCTTTCGTCCTGACTCATGCGATCCATCACAATAGGGATTAACCCGTCGCGGCCTTGAAAGTTTCGGCACAAAATTCGTACCCCCAAGAATCACGAATCCCCGATACCGTTTGTCTCCTTGTGCCAACACACCCACAAACGCTATAAACCCAGTACGGTATGACGTTCCGACAGCAATCCGGAGACTACGCCCCCTGGTTTCACATCAGAGGACTCCCCGTGCACTCCGTCGAAGTGCTCATGGGCGTTTACCTCCTGTCGATGATTGCAACCACCGTCGCAATCGCTCTCGGCTACGGCGCCGCCTCCGAAGTTCTCCGCTACGACTCCGTTGCGGTTTTTCAACGTGGCGAACTGTGGCGACTCTTCACCTACGCCTTCTGGAACCAGCCAAACATCCCTTTCTTACTCGAACTCACCGTCTACTTTTTCTTCGGTCGAGAAATAGAACGCTTCTTTGGTCGAACCGCGTTCGTCTACCTCTACGCCATCCTCTTCGCAGCCTCTCCGGCACTCGGGTTACTCTGCATTGCGTTCCAAAACGTAGCCTTTTCCGGAATCCCATGCGGCACAGGATTGTTTGTCGCCTTCGCAACCATGGCGCCCGCAGTAACCCTGTTTCTCGGAATCAGCGCAAAGTGGCTCGCAATCACCTTCGTCGGCATCCGCCTTCTCTCCGCAACAGCCTCCCACGACTGGACCCAAGTAGTCATCGAAGGAGGCGGAGCGTGCATCGCGTTCCTTGCAACCCGCTACTTTCAGGGACGCTGGGTCATCGACGCTCTCTCCGTCTTCAAACGCAACCGGTTCCAAGTCATCCAAGGCGGATTGAAGGGTAAAGCAACCCGAACGCCTCGAAGCGAAAGACAACCGGAACTGTCCGAGACTCTGCTCCAAAAAAATGCGCAGTCCCCGGCACTCGGCGACTCCACGCTGCACCACCCGTCTGAGCCCCACCCATCCGAACAAGAAACAGATCAGGAATTAGTCGACCGTATCCTCGAAAAAATCTCTGCATCCGGAATGGCAAGCCTCTCCACCGCAGAACGCTCTCTGCTCGAATCAGCCCGTGAGCGTCTCCTCATGCGCGACGCCTCCACGCGGCGCTGAGACATCATTGAGACGTAAACCGCGCCTCCAGCGCCCCCAGCCCTCTCTCGACGCCAATCCACCAGAGGGGGTCGAACAATCCGATCCGAGCGAAATCTCCCGAATCTCACTTGTCATGCCCACCTGAATCGGGGAGCCTCATTCTTTCCGCGATGTTGGGCGTCCATAGGATTCCCCGCGGATGATAACGGTAACCCGAGGTCTGATAATAATATGATCGATATGAAGGAGTTGCTCGCGCGCCAAAGCATGCGCGAGTTCAAGGAAGGTAGCATCGTCAAGGGCAGCGTCCTTGAGATCCGTCCCCGCGAAGTGCTGGTGGACATCGGCTACAAAAGCGAAGGTGTAATCCCCCGCGCAGAGTTCGAAGATGTCGAAGATCTGCAGGTTGGGGACGAAGTTGAGGTGCTCCTCATGCGCCTCGAAAACGACCAAGGCATGGTCGTACTCTCCAAAGAGAAAGCTGCCTACAAGCAGAACTGGGACAAAATCGTCCAAGTTGCAAAAGAAGGCAGCCCCATCAAAGGCAAGGTCCGCGGCGTCGTCAAAGGCGGCCTCGCTGTCTACATCGGTGTCGAAGCGTTCCTCCCCGGATCGCAAATCGATATCATGCCTCCCAAGGATCTCTCACAATACGTGGGACACACCTACGATTTCAAAATCGTCAAAATCATCGAAGACAGAAAGAACGTCGTTCTCTCCCGCCGCGAACTCAT
Organism: Verrucomicrobiota bacterium; assembly: GCA_041191265.1. Lineage (GTDB taxonomy): Bacteria > Verrucomicrobiota > Verrucomicrobiia > Chthoniobacterales > Chthoniobacteraceae > JBEEPE01. Next base: position 10,950 of record JBEEPE010000082.1, read on the forward strand.
CGAGCAGGAACGTCACGAGAAGCGCCAGCGCTTCCTCGAAGCTACCAAGGAAGGCGATATCGTGGTCGGCGCAGTCAAGAACCTCACAGAGTTCGGTGCCTTCATCGACCTCGATGGTATGGACGGTTTGCTGCACATCACCGACATGACCTGGGGCCGGCTCAACCACCCCAGCGATCTGCTCAAGGTCGGACAAGAACTACGCGTCAAAGTCCTCAAAATCGAGATGGACAAAGGACGCGTCTCCCTCGGCCTCAAGCAGACCGAGAAAAATCCATGGGAAGAAACCGAGCGCCGATTCCCCGTTGGTCAACGCGTCAAAGGCAAGGTTACCAACCTCGTGCCCTACGGCGCGTTCGTTCAGATCGACGAAGGTGTCGAAGGCCTTATCCACGTTTCAGAACTGTCGTGGACCAAGCGCATCACGCGCCCAAGCGACGTTCTCAGCCTCGGCCAAGAAGTCGAAGCCATCGTGCTCGGCGTCAACAAGGACGAACAGAAAATCAGCCTCGGCGTCCGCCAGTTGGAGGACAATCCTTGGGACGCAATCGAAATGCGTTACCCGATCGGCAAGCAGGTGCATGGCACCGTGCGCAATATGACCGCCTATGGCGCCTTCGTCGAACTCGAGGAAGGTATCGACGGGATGATTCACGTGTCCGACATGAGCTGGACGCGCAAGGTCAACCACCCACAGGAAGTCCTCAAGAAGGGCGACGAACTCGATGCGGTCGTCATCGACATCGACAAAAACCATCAACGCATCTCGCTCGGCATCAAGCAGCTTAGCGACGATCCATGGAAGACCATCGAAGCCCGTTACCGGATCGGTGAACTCGTCCAAGGCAAGGTCAGCAAGGTCGCAACCTTCGGTGCATTCGTCGAACTCGACGGCGATATCGACGGTCTCGTGCACATCTCGCAAATCAGCGAAGAACGCGTCGAGAAAGTGAAAGACCATCTGAAAGTGGGTCAGGAAATCGAAGCCCGCGTCATCAAGGTCGACAAAGCCGAACGCCGGATCGGTCTCTCCATCAAAGCTGCAAGCTACGACGAAGAAGCCATCAAGCGCGAGGCAGCCGCCTTCGATACCCTTCGCCCCGGCGAAGACATGGTCGGCCTCGAACAGGCATTTGCCGCTGCGGAAGAGTACCGCCCCGGCGAAGGAAAGAAGAAGTAACCCTCTTCCTCCTTTTAGTCTCATGCCCGTCGAACCTCGTTCGACGGGCATTTTTTTATCGTAAGCTCTCTCCCAAAAACACGGCTTGCTCCCCCGAGTCACTGGTTTTTACTCGACCCACACTATGGCAAACACCGTCTATCACCCCTCCGTCGAAGGCGCCCAGCACGGCGCAAAATCCCTCAACGATTTCCTCGCCTACGCCAAACGCGCCGGCGCCGCTGGAGCCCAACCCAGTAACTACATGCTCCAATCCGACAACGGATTCAAAAGCGCCGCCGAAATCAAAGACACCTTCGCCAAACACCAACTCGCCATCGATGGCGTTTCCGCACACTGCCCGATTTGGGTCCACACCACCGCATGGACCCAATCTCCCACCATCCGCCCCTTCATCCCCGCTGACGTTGCCAAACAGTCCCCAGCCCAAATCGAAGCATGGGCCGAAACCTACGTGCTCAAACTGCTCGACCTCACCGCCGAACTCGGTGTGAAAACACTCCCGATGTTCTGGGGCATCGCCTTCGGATGGGAACTCGCAACCGGATACCCGTGGGGCTTCTGGGCAGGTGCAGACTTTGATCTCCTCAAAGAGGGTAAAGACCGTTTCGTCTCCAAAACCGCCAAAATCCGCGCTCACGCAAAACAACTCGGCATCAAACTCTGTCACGAAATCCACCCCGGCACAGCCGCCTCGACCGCCGACGATTTCCTCATGCTCGTCGACATCTGTGACGGCGACGACACACTCGCCGTCAATGCCGACCCATCCCATTGCTGGGAGGGAGAAACGTGGGAGAGCAGATTCCTCAAGGTCGGCCACCGCATCTACGCCTGCCACATCAAAAACTTCGTCATCCGTCCGGGATTCCCGCTCCGCTCCATGGAACCCAACTGGCCCAAACGCGCGATGCAGTTCACCGACCTCGCATCCGGAGATCTGAATATGCAGCGCTACGCGGAACTCCTTCTCCACGTCGGCTACCCCCAACGCTACTGCAAACTGACCGGCTCAAAGTCAGCCCCGCTCATCGTCGAAGCCGAAAGCGCTCACAAAGACCTCGACTACACCAGCGCCAACGGTATCGCCTACGTTCGCGACAACTTCCAATGGCCCGCCGCAGGCGGCTCATTCGAGGACGGAATGGGAGCGTAAATCCAACATTCTTGGGGAGCGTCGAAACATCCGCTCCCCCACATCGCTCCGCGCGGTAAAAGGCGTTCAACTCCGGTTGAACGCCGATTTACTTTCTCAACCAATCACCAAAGAAACGCCCACCGCAATCAAGACCGCGCCATAAACAACCCCAGACCAACTCGCCATCCTCCACAACCGCGAATCTTGAATCAAAATCGATGCGACCCTGCGAAACTTGTAGGGCATCCCAATCGCAAAAAGTCCCAAGGTGATCCAGACGTAGACCAACCCAACCAGCGCCAGTCGGGACACCTCCGGGCGAAGAAACGCCGACTGCAGCAACGGATTCGCTGCGAGCAAAGCCAACATACCCACCGCACGAATCGCAAGGAACTCCGGCTGCCAACGCATCATAATCGCGTAAGCCGCCACCGAACCCACCACGATCTTCGGACGCCACTCCGTCATCTCCCCCAAATCGCCGTACACCACAACCACCAAAAACCAGGCAACCGCAATCGTGAATAACAGCGCCCCCCATCCTGAGGACCGCGGGAATCTGTCGACAAATGATCGAGCCCCGTCCGCTCGAAAAAC
>JBEEPE010000083.1:0-10851 GCA_041191265.1 Verrucomicrobiota bacterium
CTGAAATACAAAGGCCTCACCGGCGCAGCCATGTGCTTTATGGGCGACGGCGCCGTCAATCAAGGCTGCTTCTACGAAAGCCTCACCCTCGCCTCACTCTGGAACCTTCCCGTCATCTACATCATCGAAAATAACGGGTATTCCATGGGCACCAGTCTCTGCCGCTCCAGCGCTTACCCAACCTGCCTCGCTGAACGCGCTGCCGGGTTCGCCATCGACTGGGAACAACTCAACGGAGAGGACGTTTACGAAGTCCGTGCCAGAACCCAAGTCGCCCTCGAACGCGCTCACAAAGAAAGCCGGCCCACCGTCCTCGAAATCGCACCCTACCGCTACTACGGGCACTCCGTCGCCGACGCGAAACACAAAGTCTACCGCACCGAAGACGAGATCGAACGCTTCAAACGCGATCACGATCCCATCCAACGCTGGAAACAAATCCTCATCGACGAAAAGGTGCTCAACGAAGAGCAGTTCGAAGCCATCGATGAAGCCGCGCGCGTCGAAGCCGAGGACAGCGTCCGCTTCGCCGAAGAAAGCCCGTACCCCTCCGAATCCTCCATCACCGAGGACGTCTATTTCGAAGTCGACCGCGGAACCCCCGCCGGCCGCACCGGCCGCCACTTCTTCAACGATTAACCGCACACGCCGCCATGCCTGAGATCACCTACCGCGAAGCTCTCCGCCACGCCCTCGCCGAAGAAATCGAGCGCGATCCCAATGTCGTCCTCCTCGGCGAAGAAGTCGCCGAATACGACGGCGCCTACAAAGTCACCGAAGGCCTCTGGAAACGTTTCGGCGATAAACGCGTCTGCGACACGCCCATCAGCGAATCCGCCTTCATCGGCATGGGCATCGGTGCCTCCATGCTCGGCCTGCGCCCCGTCATGGAACTCATGTTCTGGAGCTTCTCCGCCGTCGCATGGGACCAAATCGTTAACAACGCCGGCTTCGTCCGCTACATGAGCGGCGGCCTCATCAACTGCCCCATCGTCATCCGAGGCCCCGCCAACGGAGGAACCAACGTCGGTGCCACCCACTCGCACACCCCGGAAAACTGGCTCGCCAACGTTCCCGGACTCAAAGTCGTCTGCCCCGCCACCGCCTACGACGCAAAAGGCCTGATGAAAACGGCCATCCGTGACAATGACCCGGTCATGTTCATGGAAAACACGCTGCTGTACGGCGAAAAATGGGAAGTGCCCGACACCGAGTACACCATCCCGCTCGGCGTCGCTGACCTCAAACGCCAAGGAACCGACATCTCGCTCATCGCTCACGGTCGCGCCGTTCTCACCGCGCTCCATGCCGCAGAACTTCTCGCCGCTGAACACGATATCAACGCTGAAGTCCTCGACTTGCGCTCCATCCGCCCGCTCGACGAAGAAGCCGTTCTCAACACCGTTCGCAAAACACACCGCGCGGTCATCGTCGAAGAAAACAAACCCTTCTGCGGGGTCGGCGCTCAAATCGCCAGCCTCATCCAAGAAAAATGCTTCGATGACCTCGACGCACCCGTTCTTCGCATCAGCGCGCTCGACGCACCCGCGATCTACAGCCCGAAACTTGAGCAACGCCAGCTTCCGAGACCGACGGATATCATCACGAAAGTCCTGAGCATCTGCTAGTTCGCGAGCGAGCGGCCCACTCCTAACTCCCCCCGGAATATGCCGAAACTCATCATCTCCCACGCCGACGGCTCACTCACTCAATACGAGCTGGGCCCCGAAGCCGTCATCGTCGGGTCCGACCCTTCCGCGCAAATCTCCGTCCAGGCCACCGGAGTCGCTCCGCACCACGTTCAAATCACGCCCGACGGCAACGGTGGCTATCTCGTGTGCGACCTCGGACAATCCGATGGCACCCTCATCAATCGCCATCCCATCGAGGCCCAAACGCACTACCAACTCGTGACGCAGACCCGTATCCAAATCGGTGTCGTCGAAGCCGTCTTCCTCGAAGACGAAGTGCAAGAAGAAGCCCCTGCCGCCAAATCACCCGCCTCTGCGAAATCGTCGGCGTCCACCTCGTCCACCACCCACAGCGGCCCTACGTTTCCAGTTCTGAAACCGAAACGCGAAATCCTCGCCACCTTCGCGTACCTCCTCGGCTCACTCACGCTCCTCGCCTCTCTGGCCCTCGCCGCCAAAACCCTCGGCCTCATCGCTCTCTAGTCCACGCCGCTCTCGCGCCGCTCTGCTCACGCCAAACCAACGCACCGTCATGCACAAATACCTCGCAACCAGCATCCTGTCCGCCCTCATCGCCACCTCCGTTCCCGCCAGCGCCGCCGTCCAAGACTTCCGCTATAAAGTCGACGTTCTCCAAGAAGGCATGCCCCAACCCATGGAGCTCGAAATCGCTCCCGACGGACGCATCTTCTTCAACGAAATCGGTGGCGCCCTCAAAATCCTCAAGCCCGGTAGCCGAACACCCCTCACCGCCGCCACTCTCGAAGTCTTCAACGGCCAAGAAAACGGCTTCCTCGGCTTCGCCCTCGACCCAAACTTTTCCAAGAACCAGTGGATCTACTGCTTCTACTCCCCAAAAGATTTCACCGGCCAACGCCTTAGCCGATTCACCATGAAAGGGGACTCCATGGACCCCACCTCGGAAATCATCCTCCTCACCGTCGACGAACAACGCAAAGAGTGCTGTCACCACGCCGGGAGCGTAGAGTTTGGGCCAAACGGACTCCTGTTTGTCTCCACCGGTGACAATACCAACCCCTTCGGATCCAAAGGCTTCTCGCCCGCCGACGAACGTCCCGGCCGCGAACCATGGGACGCTCAAGGCTCCGCAGGTAACACGCACGATCTCCGCGGAAAAATCCTCCGCATCCGCCCGCTCCCCAACGGCAAATACGAAATCCCCGACGGCAACCTCTTCCCAAAAGACGGCTCCGCCGGTCGCCCCGAAATCTTTGTCATGGGTTGCCGAAACCCGTGGCGCATCTCCGTGGATCCCAAATCCGGTTTCCTCTACTGGGGCGACGTCGGTCCCGACGCGCGCGACGCTTCCGACCGCGGATCAAGAGGTTATGACGAACTTAACCAAGCGCGAAAAGCAGGCTTCTTCGGCTGGCCCTACTTCATCGGCGCCAACTTCCCTTACGCAAAAGTAAACTTCGAGACCGAGGCCGTCGGCCCGCTCGCCGATCCCGCTAAGCCCGTCAATAACAGCCCCAACAACACCGGTCTCAAACAACTGCCTCCCGCTCAACCCGCTTGGATCTACTGGCCATACGCCGCTTCACCAGAGTTTCCCGTCCTCGGGGAAGGGGGCCGCACCGCGTGCGCCGGGCCCGTGTTCCACTACAACCCGTCCTTTGAAAAAACAGACGGCTTCCCGCAAGACCATGACGGCCAACTCCTTTTCTGGGACTGGCAACGCCCCTTCGTCAAATGGGCGAAAATGAAGTCCACCGGTGATCTCGATTCCATCGAACCCTTCTCGTCCGCTTTCGCCGTCGTCTCCGACAAAGTGAAAGACGCCGACGTCAAAGACGCGTTCCCGCTCCGCCGTCCCGTTGATGCCGTCTTCGGCACCGACGGATGCCTCTACCTCCTCGACTACGGCACCACTTGGGGAGCTAACCCAGACGCACGCCTCCTCAAAATCTCGTACGTGCGTGGCAACCTCGCGCCCGTCGTGCAAGTCGCTGCTGACGTGACTGCTGGACGCGAACCGCTCACCGTCGCTTTCAGCTCCGACGGCACCAAAGAACTCGAAGGCCAATCCATGAAATACGCGTGGCGTCTCGAAAAAGATGGCCCCATCGTTTCAACCCAACCCGAGTTCAAGCATACCTTTGCGAAACTCGGCACGTACCCCGTTGAACTCACGGTCACCGACACCGCAGGCGCCTCATCCTCCAAAACCCTACCGGTCATCGTTGGAAACAGTTCTCCCAAAGTAACTTTTGCAGAGCCTCAAGACGGCGACTTTTTCACGCCAGGCAAACCTCTTAACTACCGACTCGCCATCGAAGACAACGAGGATGGCTCCTCAAAAGATGCCACCGCCGCCGCCATGATGGGGCTGAAAGCCATGGTCGATGCCCGTTGGCTCAAGAACGCCGACGACAAACAACGCGTGGATCCCGGCCTCGCCCTCATGCGCCAAAGCGATTGCTTCAACTGCCACGCCGTTGACCAAAAAGTCGTCGGTCCGGCCCTCACCGAAATCGCCGCGAAATACCGTGGCCAATCTGGAGCCCTCGAAGCATCCATCCAACGCGTCCGCAACGGCAGCCAAGGCGTCTGGGGCCAAATCCCCATGCTCGCCCACCCACAACACACGTCCGACGAAATCGCCCAAATGGTCTCGTGGATCTTCACCCTCGAACCCGGCAAAGGCGGTCCACAAACCGTCCGCGGCCTCTCCGGTGAAATCACCGCCTCCAAAGACGGCGGCGTGCGCATCGGCGAACTCGAAGCGTCCTATACCGATAACGGACGCGAAACCGCCGGTCCGCTCACCACCAAAACCGTCATCCGCTTGCGCGGCCGCCGCACCGAAGCAGAGGGCGCCACACAACCCGTCGGTTGCAAAGTCCTCTCCGGCAGCGGATCCAGCGGGAACAAATTCCTCGGAGGAATCGGGGACGGTCACTCTGCAAACTTTCCCTCCGTGCCGCTCAAGGACGTGGGCGGCTTCACCATTCGCGTGGCCTCTGGAGGAATCGGCGGCGACGTAGAGTTCCGACAAGGCAGCCTTCAAGGCGCACTGCTCGCAACCATCCACGTCGATCCAACCGGCGGCTGGGACAAATGGGTGGAACTGAAGTCCGCTCCCATCACACCCGTCGATTCCCGCGCCGACGTCGTCGCTGTCTTCAAGAACCCAGGTAAAGGCGGTCTGATGAACCTCGATTGGGTGCAGTTCGACGCTCCGAAAAAGTAGCGCCAGCCGCAATCACCGCGTCCTCGAACCGCCCGCGTCCCACCCCTAAGCGGCGCAGGCAACCCACGTTCTGGTAACGTTTCTGCTCAAAGAAACGTTCTAACCCATGAGCCAATCCCTCAGCCAAAAAGCCCCTGTCGCCGGAGGAAGACTCATGCCGCTCCTCCTGATGCTCGGCGGCGGCATCGTCTTGGGCGCTCTCCTCCCACCCACGCGTCACGAACCAGGGACTCCCGGAACCGGCGCGACCGCCGAAGCCGACACCGCAGCTAGCGCTGGCGGAGGGCGTGGCTCCGGAAAAGCAGGGGAGGGGAGGGGAGTCGCAGGCTTCCACACCTCCACGGCAGGCGCCGCAAAAACCATCCCTTCCGACCGCTTAGTGCCCCTCTTCCAACGCGCAACCAAGCTCAAGAACGAAACTAAACAGTACGCGGTCACCTACCAGCTCGCCTCACTCATGGGCGTCAAAGAACTGGACGGAGCCATGGAAGCCGCCATGGCTGACGCTAAAAAAGGGGACACCGTCGCCATTCGCGCCCTCGCACGGCGCTGGGCCGAGATCGACCCTGGCGGCGCCGCCCGCAAAGCGCTCGAAACCAAAAGCGAAGCGTTCGCCTATCCCCTTATCCAAAGTTGGAAACAAATGTCTCCCAACGGCCCTTACGAGTGGGCGAGAAACCTTCCCCTAACTGAACAAGCCGCCGCTTTTAAAATGCTTCTCAACAGCAGAGGCATCGCCGCTCCCGAAGCAGAAAAAGTCTTCGGCATCGCCGCCGCCGCTCTCCGCACGGCTAACCCTGACGCCGCGCAAAAAGATATCGCCGTCCGCTCGCTCCGCGCCGTCTCCGCCGCATCCCCCGAGAAAGCCGCGCACCTCGCCAGCGGACTTCCCGACCCCGCACTCCGCACACAAGAACTTCAGGCTGCCGCAGCCGGTTGGGCCCGTAAGGATGAAGCAGGCGCACGTCTCTGGATTCAAAGCAGCCCAGGCCTTCAGCCCAAAGATCGTGAGGATCTCCTCAAAACCCTTCAAATGGTGAGCGACCAAAAGAAAAATAAACCCGCCCGCTAAACGCCGTGCCCGCTCCCTCCTTCATCGCAAAATACGCGCGGCCGCTCTCGCTCATCGGCGCACTCGCACTCGGGATTCCCGCCGGTCGCGCCCTGCGCTCCTTCCTCGACGACGATCCCGATCTCCGAGGCGTCGGATTCACGCTCGCCTCTCAACCGCAGCCCCCCGAACGCATCGAAGAAACCGCGACCAACCCCCAAGGCGATCCCGGCTTCGACGCCGAAACCCAAGCTTCCCTCTTCGGTAGCGTCGAAGAAGAACTCCGCAAAACCCTGCGCGACCGCAACCCCGCCGACCTTCCCCTCAAAGAAAAAATCAACCTCATCGCCGAAGTCCAAAACGAAAAGAGCGACCTGCGCCGCTACCTCCTCACCTACCAACGCGTCTCGCTCATCTCCAAAGACGAACTCGCAGACGCTTGGACCGCCGTCGCCGAATCAAAAGACTCCATCGCCATGCGCGCGCTCGCACGGCGCTGGGCAGAAATCGACCCCGCCTCCGGCCTCGCCCGCCTCACCTCCGGTGACGAAGTGAAAAGCTACTTTGCCCACGGCTTCCTCTCCGCCCTCGGCAAAATGGATCCCGTCAACTCGTTACGCTGGGCAACCCAACTCGAGCCGGGACAAAAACGCGAATACTTCCTGTCGGAAATCATCAACAGCGCCGCACTCTCCAACCCAGATAAAGCCTTCGACTACGTGCTCGGCATGAAAGAGAGCGCGGAAAAATCAGCGCTCACCGGCCGCATCGCCGGCGTCCTCGCCGCTCAAGATTCCGCCAACGCCCTCGACCTCGCCCGACGCATGCCCGAAGGCGGTGCAAAATACGCCGCTCTGCAACAAGTCATCGACGCCGTCGCCAAACGCTCCACCGACGAAGCCGTCAAACTCATCCACGAAGTCTCGCCCAACTCCGTCCCCGGAGCCGTCGGCTCCGTCGCGTCCATCCTCGCCAAAGGCGATCCCGCCGCCTCCGCAAAATGGGCTGCCTCGCTCCCCGAAGGCGCCGGACGCGATGCCGCCTACAGCGCCGTCGTTCGCGAATGGGCACGACGAGACGTTGCGTCCTCCGCGAAATGGTTGGACGAAATCCCGAAGGGCTCGTCGCGCGACGCCGCCGTTGCCGCCTTCGTCGGCCGCACCAGCATCCAAGACCCTCAAGCAGCCACCGCGTGGGCCATGACCATGGGAGGCGGCGCGCAACGCACGCAAACGCTCCAGTCGACCTACGCCCTTTGGGCCACCCGAGATGCGAAAGGCGCACTCAACTGGCTTCAAACCGCGCCCGGCCTCAGCGCCGCTGAACGTCAAACCATCGCGGCAAGCCGCAAAACGCCGCGCTAAACCCGCATCCCGTCACTGCGATTTCTTCACCGTCGCGAGATGCCCCTTGTAATGGTCCATCGCGCGATCTCGTTCCCGCGCATGGTCGAGCATCGGTAACGGATAATCCGGATGCAGCGGCACCCCTCCCACCGGAGGCTCCGCGAAACGCCGCGGCGACACATCAGCCAACTCCGGCACCCATCGCCGAATGTACACCCCATCCGCATCGTACCGCCCCGTCTGCGTCCACGGATTCTGAATCCGAAAATACGGCGCCGCATCCGTACCCGTGCCTGCACTCCACTGCCAACCCCCATTGTTAGACGCAATCTCGCCATCTAAAAGCCTCTTTTGGAACCACTTCTCACCCATCCTCCAATCGAGGTGCAAATCCTTCGTCAAAAACATCGCCACAATCATCCGAACCCGGTTGTGAACAAATCCCGTCGCCCGCAACTCCCGCATCCCAGCATCCACAATCGGAAATCCCGTCCGCCCCTCACACCACCGAACGTATCGCTCCCCATCCGTCTCCCACGGCATCCCGCGAAACTGCTCCTGAAACTCCACATCCAAAACCTCGGGATGAAACCAAAGCGTCTGAAAATAAAACTCGCGCCAACACAACTCCGCGATGAACACCTGCGCATTCCGCTGCTGCTCCACCGTCGCCCCACGCATCCGCTCCTGAACCCGCCGGTACACCTCCCGAATCGACACCGTTCCCCACCGCAAATCCTGCGAGATCCGTGACGTCGCCTCCAACGCCGGCAAATCCCGCGCATCCGCGTACCCAAACACCCGCGCATCCACAAAACGCTCCACACGCGCCAACGCCGCATCCTCTCCCGCCACCGGCAACACCGTCCCATCATCCTCCAAACCCCACGCCGCCAAATCCGGTGCCGCACCCGCCGCAACATTCGCCGGCAACGGCGCAAGCTGCGTCACCCGCCCCCCCGGCACCGCCTTCGGCAACCGCAACCACGCCCGAGAATAGGGCGTAAACACGCGAAACGACGTCCCCGAGCCCGTCAACACCTCCTCCTGCTCATGCATCGCCGCATCCTTGAATAGCAACAGCTTGCGTCCATCCCGCTCCAACGCCGCCGCCAACCGCTTCTCCACCTCGCGCCCAAACGGATCCGGATCCCGATTCGCATACACCACATCAACACCCAACTCCGCCGCCAATCGCACCACCTCCGTCACCGCATCACCCCGCCGATGAACCAAACATCCCCCCGCCGCCTTCACCCCCGCTCCCAACTCCCGCAAACACGCACTCAAGAACGCCTGACGCCCCGGCCCCGTCCACGCATGCGTCCCCGTCCACGCACTCGCCACATACACCGTGTAAACCAACCCCGAACGACGAACCGCCGCATTCAACGCCGTATTATCCGTCAGCCGCAAATCACGCCGAAACCAGTGCAACGCTTTTTCCATCCCCCTTTCTGAACCCGTTTCCCCCAACCGGCAATGCCGCCCACTCCGACTCATCGACCCACCCCATTCGCCCGACCCCTCATTTCCCGTGCTTGAACGGAACCCTCCCCCTTCTACGCTTCAGGGTTCCCTTTATGCATACGCCGAACGAGATCTTCGCACGCCTTCCCGCCTCCGTCCTGGACTCCCTTTTCGCACACCTTCACGCCAACGAAAAACCCCTCTACAAAGCCGCCATCCGTTCTGTCTCCGAGTTCCGCAAACTCCGGCCCGTCTTCCTCGAACGAAAACCCAAAGCCGAACAGTTTAAATACATCGCCACCCACCTCGGGATGCGAACCAACCACGCTCTCGCCGCTCAAGTCCTCCAAATCTGGCTCGTCGGCGCCCATAGCAAACTCCTCTGCGCGTTCCTCGACGGTCTCGGCATCGCCCACGAAGAAAACGGCACCATCGACGAACTCCCCGAAGCGCCTCCCAAAGAAAAACTTGCCGAAGTCGTCGCCTCCCTCCGCAAAGACTTCGATCCCGAACTCGTAAAAGTTTACCTCCACGCATTCCAATCCCTCGACGACGAAGCTTGGCCCACCCTCGGAGAGCTCCTCGCCGAAGACCCTTCACTCGCCCTGTAACCAACTCATCCTGCGCCTATTCCACGGCGCCTCTCCATCCCATGCTCACGTCGTCGCAGATCCGGCAGTCGTTCCTCGATTTCTTCCGCGAGAAACGCCATTCCATCGTCCCCTCGTCCAGCCTCCTCCCCGATTCACCCAACCTCCTCTTCACCAACGCAGGGATGAATCAGTTCGTGCCCATCTTTCTGGGCCAAACCCTGCCCGACGCCTCGTCCCGCGCCAACGCCATCCCAGGCGCCGATACCCGCGCCGCCGATACCCAAAAATGCATCCGCGCCGGTGGCAAACACAACGACCTCGAAGACGTCGGCCTCGACACCTACCACCACACGTTCTTCGAAATGCTGGGGAACTGGTCCTTCGGCGATTACTTCAAAAAAGAAGCCATCGAATGGGCGTGGGAACTCATCGTCAAACGCTGGGGCTTCCCAGCAAACCGCCTCTACGCAACCATCTACCAACCCGACGCTTCCAAAGGCGATCCCGCGGAACGCGATCAAGAAGCATGGGAAATCTGGGCCGCTCTGTTCCAGTCCGTCGGCCTCGACCCCAATGCCCACATCGTCAACGGAAACAAAAAAGACAACTTCTGGATGATGGGCGACACCGGCCCCTGCGGCCCGTGCTCCGAACTCCACGTCGATCTCACCCCCCTCGGCGATACCAAAGGCGCCCTCGTCAACCAAGGCTCCGCCCAGTGCATCGAAATCTGGAACCTCGTCTTCATCCAGTTCAACGCAAATCCCGACGGCTCGTTCTCGCCGCTCCCCTCCAAACACGTCGACACCGGCATGGGGTTCGAACGCGTCTGCTCCATCATCCAAGGCACTAACAACTTCGCCAACTTCGCCGACGCGCGCATCTCCAACTACGAAACCGATGTCTTCCGCCCGCTGTTCGACGAAATCGAACGCCTTAGCGGTCTCAAATACGGCTCAACCCTCCCCGTCTCTCAACCCGACGGCTCCCTCGTCCCTGTCTCAGATCAGGAAAAAACCGACGTCGCATTCCGCGTCATCGCCGACCACATCCGCACCCTTTCCTTCGCGGTGGCGGACGGTATTGTGCCAGGCAACACCGATCGTAACTATGTGCTGCGCCGTATCCTGCGCCGCGCCATTCGCTACGGCCGCGTCATCGGCCTCACCGAACCGTTCTTTTACAAACTCAGTTCCGTCCTCGCCCGAACCATGGGCGACGTCTTCCCCGAACTCCGCTCCCGCCTCAAATTCGTTCAAGAAACCCTCCAACGCGAAGAAGAATCCTTCAACCGAACCCTCGACCGCGGCATCGCCCTATTCATCCAAGAGTCCGCTCGCGCCAGAGCAGCCCGCGAAGCCCGCATCTCCGGTGACTTCGCATTCACCCTGTACGACACCTACGGGTTCCCCGTGGATCTCACCGAACTCATGGCCCGCGAAGACGGCCTCACCGTCGATCACGCCGGCTTTGAAGCGTTAATGGA
>JBEEPE010000084.1:0-7175 GCA_041191265.1 Verrucomicrobiota bacterium
GTGAACTGACGCTCCTTCGGAACATTTACGCGATCCGGTGTCGACGCATACGCCGCCGTGAAGTTCTTGAGGCTGGACTCGATCTTCTCAGGAAACACGTCCGCCATCGCCCACAACACCACGCCAGAGTCCCCCGCCAACGCATTCCGCGCAGCGCCCGATCCACGACCACCGCAGCCGATGAGACCAATCTTGATGCGATCTCCCGCCTTGATGGTCGCCGAGTGGAGAATGGAGGGAGCGGCGAGAGCCACCGATGCGAGGGTTCCCGTCTGGATGAAATCCCGGCGGTTCACTGAGTTCAGGTTGTCTGTGTTCATAGGGAGTGTTCTTTTCTGTTCGTTCAAAAACCAGCGCTAGGCCTACCCGTGAGGAACAGACTGCACCTGATCTTTTTGAAAAAGACTCCAGATGCCCCCTGTCTTTTAGGGCCAACCTTAGCAGGCATTCTGTGACGCTGGAATCGGGCCATCCCCACCCACCAATCCCCTTCCGCGAGAATCCAGCAACGAAAAAGCAAAGTCAGGCAACGGGGAGCGCAGCAACCGCCCCATCCCGCCGCTCCGACACGGTCGACGGTTGCGAAATCACCAATCGAACGGTCCCATCATCTTCCTCCACCAGCGCCGAAAAGCTCTCCACCCAATCCCCCGAGTTGTAATAATCCAAATCCCCAATCTTTCGGATGCTCGGGGTGTGAATGTGGCCGCAAATCACCCCATCCACCGGACCGTCAATCTGTGCGAACCGCGTCACCGCGCCCTCAAACGCACCGATGTAGTTGACCGCATTCTTCACCGACCGCTTCGCCGCCGCACTCAGCGACCAATACTCGCGCCCAAAAATCCGACGCACCCAGTTCACCGGCCCATTCAATCGTAGTAACAGCGCATAACCAATGTCCCCAATGTGCGCTAACCACTTGCTCCCCTGCACCACTGCATCCAACTCGTGCCCATGGAAAACGAGAAGGCGCCTCCCGTTTGACGTCTCATGCATGCAACGATTCACCACCGTCACCGCCCCGTACTCACCAAGGAAACCAGCCATAAACTCATCGTGGTTGCCGGGAATGTAGACGAGGCGCGTCCCTTTCCTGCCCGCGCGCAGGAGTTTTTGAATGACGTCGTTGTGCGACTGCGGCCAGTACACCCCCCGCTTCATCGCCCATCCATCCACAATGTCCCCCACCAAATACAACGTCTCAAACTCGTTCTCTTTCAGAAACTCGAGTAACGCCAATGCCTTGCTCCCACGCGTTCCAAGATGAACGTCCGAAATCCAGCCCGCACGGTAACGCTTCATGCAAGAACGGTTACCCCGCCGCGACGCCCCAGAACATCCGTTTCCCCCATCGCCACCAATTTATCGCATCCCTGAAACACACCCGTCACACAACACCTCCACAGACACCTCGCCCGAAAATCTTCACAGACTCGACACCGCATCGCCACAGCTGGCCCAAAACCTTCACGCGTGTCGAAAAACACTCTCATTCTCACGGCCTCCTATGGGGAGGGGCACAACACCGCCGCAAAAGGCCTCAAGGCCGCCATCGACGCCCGACCGGGGATGTCCGCATCAATCCACGATCCCTTCCCCGAAGCCCTCGGCGACCGATACCAATCATCCCGGGCGGATTACCTCAACATCGTCAACAACTTCCCTTTCCTCTGGTCAGGTATTTATCACCTCGTACATGCCCTTCCCGTCGGCTTCGCAGCTCCTACCCTGCTCGATAAAATGAAGAGGCAACTCGCAGCCACTCTTCGCGACCACCGCCCCGATGCCATCCTTTCCGTGTACCCGCTCTACCCGTACCTGCTGCCAGATTCGCTGCGGCTCGCCGGACTGCCCCCTCTACCAACCCTCACCGTCATCACGGACTCCATCACCATCAACTCCATCTGGCATCGTCGGCGAACCGACGGCTTCATTGTTCCCAACCCGCAAAGCGCCAATGTCTTGAGAAGCGCCGGCATACCAGAGGAACTCATCCTAAATGACGGATTCCCGGTCTCGCCGCGTTTCCACACCGAATCCCTCGTGCGTCCAAACCCCAGCGCCTCTCAACGACTTAAAGTTCTCTTCATGATCAACGGCAACCGCGAACGCTCGCGTGAGATTGCCAGCCAACTCCTTCAACGCAAGGACATCACCGCAACCGTAACCGTCGGACACGACACCACTCTGGCGGCGGAGTTGGCCGAATGCATCCCTCCAAACCGAACGGATGCACGCATCCTCGGATGGGTAAGCGACATCCCCTCTCTGCTGCGCGAGCACCACCTGCTCATTGGAAAAGCTGGTGGCGCGACAGTTCAAGAATCGCTCGCAGCAGTCACGCCCATGCTGATCACTCAAATCTTCCCCGGCCAAGAAGAAGGAAATGCCAGGCTACTGCTGGAAAATGGATGCGGCATCTTCGCCGAGAAAAATGCAGACATTTTCAAAGCCATAGACTCCCTGTGCGCAGGCAACTTCACGCGCTGGCATCAAATGCGGGAAGCCTGCCAGAAACTGAGCCGCCCCGACGCGTCACTACGAATCGCTGAACGTGTAGAATCCGTCATCGACGCCTCCCGACAACAAGCGCTCACGCCAGCCGCGTGACGCTCCCGCCCCGCTCCGACATCAACCCGCCACGGGGAATCGCAGCACAATCTGAGTCCCAACTCCTAACTCACTCTCGGCGTGAACCTGTCCGCCATTCGCCGAAACCAAGTGCTTTACAATCGATAAACCGAGTCCGGTGCTCCGGTGCCCGTTAACCGCGGTCCGCGAGCGGTCCGCCTTATAGAACCGTTCGAACACGCGCGGCAAATCAGCGGGAGCGATTCCCCCGCCATTGTCGATAACCCGCATTTCCACCACTCCATCACGCACCGTCGCCGTGAGACGAACGGCGCCACCCTGCGCAGGAATATAGCGTGAAGCATTGTCAATCAGGTTGTTATAAATCTGCAACAGCCGATGCACATCTGCAGAAATCACGCAATCCACTGCCACTTCAACCGCTAGAACAAATCCTTGCTCGCGAGCCTTCAGCTCCCAGTCCTGAGCGACCTCATTCAAAAACTTCTGCACATTGATTCGCTCTGGGTTCTGCTTTTCAGTGCCAGACTCCAAGCGCGCAATCATCAGAAGATCCTGAACCAACGCGTTGAGCCGTCGTGAAGTTCGGTCCAACACATCCAGCGCCTTTTCTCGCTCCTCGGGAGGCAACCCTTCTCCCTCGCGAAGCAACTCCACATACCCCTGAAAAATCGCAAGAGGCGTTCGGAGTTCATGGGAAACATTCGACACAAAATCCCGCCTCATCGCCTCAAGCGCCTGTAAACGAGTGACATCACGCAACACCGCCAGCGCTGCAGGCGCACCATTCTGGTCCACTGTGCGCATCACCCCCACATGCAAGGCCCGATCCATTTCTCCGAAGGTCCAGTTTATCACCTCCGATCGACTCTCCCCATCAGCAAGCGCTGCAGAAATGAGTTCCAAAAACTCAGGCGAGCGAAACACCTCCTGCACCGAGTGCCCCGCAATATCTCCCCTCCCCCCCACCAATCGAACAAACGCGGGATTCGAAATAAGCACAGTCCGTCGTTCATCCACCACCAACAACCCCTCCTCCATACTCGAGAGAACATTTCGAATGTTAAACTCGTCCCGCTCTATCCGATCCCGCATCTCCTTCGCCCTCAGCACCAAAGTCTCCACCCGGCGAGGAGATATCCACTCGGCATCGTCTTCAGACAAAAGCCCCAGAACTTCCGTAACGTCCCGCTCCTCAGCAATCGCCGCCAAAACCCTTCCCACAACCTCTGCGCGGCGCCTCTGCCGCAGGTAAATCAAAACCAACCCAACCGTCGCAACCCCGAAGGAGACTCCTAAAAGAATATTCCAGACGGGCATGGCAACAGACACGGTTCACGACTCTTCACCCACCATCCGGTACCCGAATCCTCGGACCGTCTCAACCAACTCCGCCGCACGCCCAAGCTTATCCCGCAGTCGGCGAATGTGCGTATCCACCGTCCGCGTATCAATCAGGCTCTCGTACCCCCACACGTCGTTTAGCAAAACATCCCGACTCTGCAACCGACCACGGCGCTCCATCAAAACCGTGAGCAACTTGAACTCCGTCGCAGTGAACTCCACAGACTCCCCAAAAATCTTCACCTCATGGCGCACCTGGTCGACCTCGATGGGGCCCACCACCAGTTGCTCCGCTCCACTTGGCGCCTCGGAAAATCGACGCAAAATCGCCTGAATTCGTAGAACCAACTCCCGCGGGCTAAATGGCTTCGTCACGTAATCGTCCGCGCCCAACTCCAAACCCACAATCCGATCCACTTCCTCCGCCTTCGCGGTCAGCATCACCACAGGAATCCGCATCGTTCGTGAATCCTGCTTCAGAAGGCGACACGCCTCCAACCCCGTCATCCCCGGCATCATAATGTCCATCACAATCAAGGCGGGCGAATGCTCACGCGCCAAACGGACCGCCGTCGCCCCATCCTCTGCCTTCAATACCTCAAAGCCCGCCCGTTGAAGGGCAAGATTAACCAGTTGCAAGACATCTGCCTCGTCTTCCGCCACCAAGATACGCTTCTTCGACGTGTTCAGGTTCGACATGTTTTAAAGGACTCTGTGAATCCTCGCGGCTCACCGTCCCCGCTCGCAAGTTTACCCCTGTGACATTCCCGTGGCAAAGCCCCCCGACCACTCACGAGCATTCCCGAAATCACCCTCCCGTAGGTCCCATAGGTCCCACAGGTCCCACAGGTCCCATAGGGCAGCGCGCCCCGCGCCACGCTAGGGCTTCAGTTCCTGACCGTTTTTGACATCAAGAATCGTAAACTTCTCGTGGTGATACCCAGGCTCCGATCGGAACGTCAGCCGCCCCTCGTACCGCCGCTCAATCTCCACCAGCAGTTCTTCATCCTCGGTCCTCAACCGCTGCAGCAAATGGGGATTCACGATAATCTTCAACTCATGAACATCCGGCCACTTCCGCAACACCCCATGTAGCGCACGCTGCAACTCCACACTCATCGTCATGCTGCTCTTCACGCGGCCCATCCCATGGCAATACGGGCAATCCTCATACACCGCCCCAGCAATCGACTCCTGCGCACGCTGACGCGTCATCTCCATCAATCCGAGAGGCGAAATCGGCAATACGTGGGTCTTTGCCTTGTCCCGACGTAGTCGATCTTTCAACCGCTGATACACCGACTGCTGATCCCTCCGCGACTTCATGTCGATGAAATCCCCAATAATCAACCCTCCGATGTTCCTCAAACGCATCTGCCGCGCCATCTCGTCCGCCGCCTCAAGATTCGTCTGAAGAATCGTCTTCTCAATGTCCTTCGCCCCCTTGTTGCGACCGGTATTCACGTCAATCGCCACCAATGCCTCCGTCTCGTCAATCACGATGTACCCTCCACATGGGAGCCAAACCTGACGATGGAACGCAGAATCAATCTGCTTCTGAACCCCAAAGTGTTCGAAAATTGGCTCAGTCCCGAGGTACTGGTTAATCCGACTCCGCGACCGCTGCGAAATCTGACCAACCAAATCCTGCATCCGCTTCACGGCAAGCTCATCGTCACAAACCACTTCATCAATCTCGTCCGTCAAAAAGTCGCGAACCGTCCGCTCAATCAAATCGGGCTCTTGGAAAACGCACGCAGGCGCCCTCGACGTCTTCAAGTTCTCCTCAATCTTACGCCACTGCTCCAAAAGAATCCCCAAATCGCGAACGAAGTACCGCGCCCGCTGCCCCTCCCCCACCGTCCGAATGATCACTCCCATCCCGTCCGGCAACTTCAGTTCCTTGAGGATTTTGCGCAACCGATCCCGCTCTTTTGGACTCTCAATTTTCCGAGAAATCCCGCTCTGATCGCTGAAGGGCATCAACACCAAATAGCGCCCAGGCAAAGAGATGTTTGTCGTGATTCGCGGCCCCTTGGTCGAAATCGGCCCCTTCGTGACCTGCACAAGGATGTCACTCCCGACGGGATAAATATTTGGAATGTCCTTGGGCGTAATCCGCTTAGACTCCTGTCTGCCCCGAGATTCCGGACGTTCCACCTGCTCAATTCCGCTGTCCAAAGCGGCCGGCATGGCGTCCCAATAATGGAGGAAGGCGTTCTTCTCGAAGCCGATATCGACAAACATGGCCTTCAGCCCGTCTTCAATATTCTTCACCCGCCCTTTGAAGATCGATCCAACGATGTTTCGGTCCGTCCTGCGCTCGATTGAGTACTCTTCCAGCACTCCATTTTCGAAAAGGGCCACGCGGCATTCGAGTTTCTCTGAGTTGATAATAAGCTTGTTACCGGTCCGCTTGCGGGCGAGACCGAGCAACTGTCTGACTCGTTCGGTCATGGATATAATTGTTGAGTAAAGTTTGGAAAATAACACTGGCCTTACGGGTTGGCCCGCTGGGGGGACGGTGTGGTTGAGGGGGGATTGATCGGCCTTTTAGTCTTAGGGCCGAACATGCGTTCGAAGAAGCTTCTTTTCTCAGGTTCTTTTGCCGACGCTGGCGAACCCGTCGGCGCCGAAACCGGATCGGCCTCCGATTTGATGCCAGGTGCCGGGGCTTGAGAAGGCGTCTTCACAGGGGTCACCGCCCCACCCAACACCTCCTCCACATCCGCCCTCGCCGCCGCATTGAACTTGGTGCCGTCCTTGTAATTCACCGAATCGATTTGGACAAAACTTCCCGCAGCCGGCTCCAACCGCGTGACCCCAGGATCCCAGCCCTGCTCAATCTGAAACGCTTGATCCAAGATCCGCTGGGCCACCGGAGCGGCAACGTCTCCCCCCGACTTCGCCCCCTGCACCATCACGCAAACCGCGTAACGCGGCGCGTCAAACGGCGCGAACGCGATGAACCAAGTGTGGTTATCTTTTTCCTTTTTCCCCTTCACCTCCCGCCAGAACTGGGCAGTGCCTGTCTTGCCCGCCACGACATGTCCCTTCACTGCCGCCCGCTTTCCCGTCCCCCCCCCTTCGTTCACCACCTTCCACATCCCGCTCCGTACCAACTGAACATCTGCTGCCTCCACACCCATCTCGGGTAACTTCGCCCGAACGACCGGGTCGCGCGGAGCAACGAGCAAACCCGTCTCGGGATTCACAACATCCTTTCCCGCCTGATC
>JBEEPE010000085.1:0-17179 GCA_041191265.1 Verrucomicrobiota bacterium
CGGTTTTTGCGTGATTTAGTCTATTTGGGGTTCAACACGGACGAACATCAACGGGCGGTTTTTGATGGAGTGATGGCGCACATTGCTGGGGCTGGGCGTTTGGTTTTGAACCAGCGTTGGGCGACGCCGAGGAGTTTGGCTGGGTATGAAACTGCGTCGTATCCTTTTGCTGACCGTGCTTTTCCTGACTCTGAAAGTGATTCGGTCGAGGGCATCTTGGAAAACCCTCGGGTGCGTCATGCGCCGAAGATTTTTTACACGAACATGGCGGCTGAGTACTGGGGTGGCGGGCGGGTCGCGGCCTTAACGCACACCGATCCGGCAGGGGTAGAGGACCGAGCTTTTCCATCGAATGTGCGGTCGTATTTTTTTTCCAGCACTGCCCATGGGCCGGCTGGATTTCCGCCGGTTCCACCTTCAAAGGGATGGCTTCGTGGGAATCCTGTGAATGCCAATCCCGCGATTTTGGCTCTGCGGCGTGCGATGCATCGTTGGGTGGCAGAGGGGGTAGAACCGCCTGAGAGCGTTGTTCCGCGTTTCCGTGACGGGACGTTGACGGACATTCGAACGATTCATTTCCCAACTCTGCCGGGGGTTACCTCGCCAAACCGTTTGTCTGCGGGGCCGAGGGTTTCGAATCCTAGGTTGGCGGGAGGAGCTGGGGAGGGGAGGGTGCTGCCTCTGAATGTGCCTAAGGTGGATGCGGATGCGCATGATCTCGGTGGGATTCGGATGCCGGAGGTGAGTGTTCCGCTCGGCACTGCGCTAGGGTGGGTGTTTCGTCCGGAGGTTGCTGGGGCGTCGCACGAACTTTATCTATTACGTGGCGCGTGGATTCCGTTTGCACGGACCCGATCTGAGCGAGATTCGGCCATTGATTCTCGGCTTTCAGTTGAGGAGCGGTACGCGAGTCGTGAGTCTTATCTTGAGAAGATTGAGATGGCTGCGCGGGGCTTGGTGACGCAAGGCTTTTTGGCGGAGGAAGATGTTGGATCTCAGGTTCGGATGGCTGAAGAGCGTTGGGATTGGGTGATGCGGGCAGATGTGCGCTAGAGTGGCGGTGATGGGTGCTTGATGGAGGATGTGTATTTTGTTGAGCATCGTCCCCATGAGACGTTTTCTGTGTTTGTTGGGGATGATGGTGTTGTTGGGGACGAGTGGTACAGCGGTTGAGCCGGTGGTGACGAAGAACGTGTTTTATTCTTCCTCGAATGATCCATTGCGAGCGTTGGACATTTATAGTCCGGCTGAGGGAGAGCGATGCCCTGTTGTTCTTTGGATTCATGGGGGAGGCTGGAAGAAAGGCGACAAGGCGGGGTTACAGCACAAGCCAGCGGCGTTTGTTTCGCGTGGTTACGTGTTGGTTTCCATCAACTACCGCATGCTGCCTGATGTATCGGTGAAAGGAATGATGGGAGATGTGGCGTCTTCCGTGAGATGGGTTCGGGACCACATCTCAGAATATCGGGGGAATCCGGATTCGATTTTTGTGATGGGTCATTCTGCGGGAGCGCATCTCGCCGCGTTGATTTGTACGGATGGCCGGTATCTGGCGGATGCTGGTGTCGCGATGAGTTACGTGAAGGGCTGCGTTCCCGTGGATGTTTCGGCTTATGATATTCCGAAGCGTATCCGCGATTTAGAGGACGGGATTTCTGCCAACTTTCGTTCGATTTTTGGCGGTGATGAAGCGGCGCAGCGTGAACTGTCTCCGATGACTTACGTGAAGGCGGGGTCGGTGATTCCTCCGTTCCTCATTTTGCATGTTGCGTCGCGCTCGGATACCAAGGCGCAAGCGCACTGGCTTGCGGATGAGCTCACGCGGTGCGGATTTTCCGCGAGGGTGTATGCCGCTGATGGAAAAACGCACGGATCTATCGGGAGCGATTTGGGTCGCGACGGCGACCTCCCTTCCGAGGAGGTGTGGAAGTTTTTGAAAGTGAGCCGCGCGGACTGACGCATCCTCGTTACTTCACATCGAGCACGTCGATTTGGATGAACTGTCCGTTGTACGGTTGAGACAAGTCTTTGATATCGGGCACGATGAGCTTCTTATAGTTGGTGATCATCCGGCCATTTTGACCGTCACCGTGCAAGGTGATTTCGGCTCCACCATCGATTTCAATGGTCTGGGTGTAGTCCATCGTGAAGATGCGGTGGCCGACCTTGTCTTGTCGGTTGAGAAAGAAATGCGAGGCGGGGGATGAAACGCCGATGCGGTAAATGTTGTACGTCGCATTGTTTGGGGCGCCACCGATGTAGAAGAACTCACCGACTTGTTGGCCGTCCTTGTACATCATCGGTTCGACTACTCCGCGAAATCGGAGCGTGACCTTGTATCGCCGTCCGGGCTCGCCTCCGAATTTCTTTTTGACGGTGAAGTTGTCGGTGGTTTTTGGGTCGCCCGTGACGAGGCCGGAGGGACCGTCTTGGCCGTCCTTCGGGTTCTCCGGCATCGGATCTTTGCATGGAAACTGGAATCGGAATCCGTCGAGAACGACCGCGGGACTTGCGGCGTCGATTGCCTGCGTTGAGTTGGGACTGATCCAAATGGAGCACAGGGCGGCGGCGGCAATCGCGAGGGGACGGAAGTTTTTCATGGTTGAGATGGTTGAGGTGAACGCTGGGGGATGGAGGGCAGGTTTTGGTCCAGATGGATTCGGAGGAATGTTTCGCAGGCGAGGGCGAGCGCATCCCCGAAGGCCTGCCGGTTCGGAGCGGTATCGCGCACTCCGGGCGAGTGGGTTTCGATTTGGATTCCGGTGAGGTGTCTGTGTTCGGATGTATGTCGGCGAATGGTGTAGCCGCCGCTGAAGAAGGGAGTGGTCGGGACGGGAATGCCCGGTGAGGGTGCGGCTCGGTAACCGCCTTTTTCCAAGAGCGCGCCGAGACTGTCGGGTCCACGCAGGAGGGATGAGTGCGGAAGATGCGTTTTTGTGACGAGTTGCTGTAGGGTGCTTTTTTCGAGGACAGGTTTTGCGTCGAGTGCGGAGTCGGGAAGTGCGAGGTCTTCGACTTCGAGTCCGTATCCTAACTCGAGCGTTTGTGATTTGTGACCGTGTCCGTGCAAGTCGATGAGCAGCCCTGACCGGTGCTCTTTGAGGATGGCTTTTGCGGCGCTGGTGATGGCGGCGTGATATTTTTCCCAAGCGACTCGCACGACGGGGTTGCCGTCTGTGGCCTCCTGTGGTTCTCGGTTACAGTCGAGCTTGGTGCGGTGCAGTTTACAGATGATGAGGTGAATGCGTTTTCCGAATCGCTTCGAAAAGGCTTCGGCGCAGGCGCGTGCGAGCTCCTGAGTGTTGGTGTCGAAAGCGAACACACCTTTGGTACGGTCGGGAATCTGATCGGGGCGCTCCCGTCCGCCATGCGGAGCGCACAGAACGATTGGGAGTTGTCCGCGTTGGATTTCAATAAAACGCGCTGCTGTTTCGGGGTCACTCGATGCGTCAGCCCCGCGCACTTCGAGGAGCGTTGGGAGAGATAGTCCTGCGATGCGAAGGATGTCTCTCCGCGCGAAGGGTCCTCGGTACGCACGGGGTTCGGGAAGTGGCGTCATTGCTAGGGGGGGCAAACGAGGGGACTTCGCGTGATTGGGTCGTGTCAGTGTGATCCGTTGGCTTCGCGGAGGCGTGCGAGGAGGTCTTTCATTTCCTTGAGTTTGTCCGGTTGCTGTTCCGCGAGATTGGTTTGTTCGGAAATGTCTTCGGCGAGGTTGAAAAGGGCGGGACGCTTTTGAGGGTTCGGTGCGCCTTTTTGAGTTCCATTTTTACCACGGGTATCTGCGACACGATCGGGCGGTGTGTTTTCGATGTATTTCCAATGGCCGGCTTGGATGGAGAACGGTCCCTGTACGCCGCCGTTGTGCGCGACAAAGTGCGGCCGCAGTGGTTGATCGACGGATTTCCCGAGCAGGGCTGGGAGGACATTGAAGCTGTCGGTGCATTGTCCTGCGGGGATTGAGGTTCCTGTAAGCGATGCCACGGTGGCTGGGAGGTCGAGGTGTGCGATGAGCGTGTTGGACACGGAGCCTGGGGCGATTTTTCCCGGCCAGCGCGCGATGAATGGGACGCGGTGTCCACCTTCCCAGAGGGAGCCTTTGTAGCCGCGCAGGGGGGCGTTGGGGCTGTAGTCGAACTTCCCGACGTCCTCGTAGCCATCGTCCATGACGCCGCCGTTGTCGCTGGTGAAGAGCACGAGGGTGTTATCGGTGAGTTTGAGTCGGTCGAGCGTTTCAAGGAGCTGCGCAACGGAAGCGTCCAGTTCGTGGATGGCGTCACCGCGGGTTCCGGCGGGGCTGCTGCCTTTCCAGCGGGGATGCGGGACGCGGGGCACGTGGATGTTGTGGGTTGCGAAGTAGAGGAAGAACGGGGTGTTCGCGTTTTTCTCTATGAACTCGACACCTTGACGGGTGAAGGTATCGGCCATTTCTTCGTCCACCCAGCGTGCGGCTTTTCCACCGGTCATCCATCCGATGCGTCCGATGCCGTTGACGATGGTGAAATCGTGACCGTGGGTGTGTTTGAGTTTGAGGGCTTCCGGGTTTTCGCGGCCGGTGGGTTCGGTTCCGACTTTCTCCCTGTAGCTCACCGAGATGGGATCTTTGGGGTCTAGGCCGACGATGTGATGGTCTTTGACGTAAACGGTGGGAACTCGGTCGCCGGTGGCGGCCATGATGAACGACTGGTCGAAACCGAGCTCTAGTGGTCCGGGTTTGATTTCGTGGTTCCAGTCAGGACCTTGCTCTGGACCGAGTCCGAGGTGCCATTTTCCAACAATACCGGTGCGGTACCCTGCTTGTTTGAGGAGGGAGGGGAGGGTGGTTGTTGCGGGTGGAATTGAGAGGGGGGCGTCGCCCGGGGCGATGCTGGAGCCGGGGCGTTGTCGCCATGAATAGGTCCCGGTGAGGAGGGCTCGTCGCGTGGGGGTGCAGGTGGATGCGGGGGAGTGGGCGTTGGTGAAGCGGATGCCTTGTGCGGCGAGTCGGTCGAGTGCTGGGGTGGACACGTGTTTTGCGCCGGTGCAGGAGAGGTCGGCGTACCCGATGTCATCGGCGAGGATGAGGAGGATGTTAGGTTTTGCGGGGAGTTCAGCGCCGTGGGTGTTGGGGCAGGCGAGGGGGAGGATGGCCGCGAGGAGTAGAAGGGTGACGTTTAGGCGCATAGGGAGGTCTGGGTGGAGGGCAAGATGTGCGCCGAGTTTCTGGGAATCCGAGGCGCCGGCGCTCCAAGGTTTACGGGGCGGGCGGTAAAATGGTGTCGATGATGGCGCGGATCACCGTTGCGTTTCGCACCATGAGAGGATGGAGGAGGCAGTCGACTTCTTTGTTTTCTGCGCCTGGGAGGATGGAGCTTTTTGGCGGAATGATCATGAGGTCTGCGGGGGTCCAGAAAGAGGTGGTTGGAACGGGCGGCCCTGATTTCCAATCCTCGTTCAGCTCATTGAGGAAGGTGCTTCCAACGGCCATTTGGCGGGTTGATTTTGCGGGGTAGAGTGGCGCGGTTTTGGTTCCGTGGTGCGGACCGGAGATGGAGAAGAAGTGGAGGGTTCGGTTTTTTCCGCCGAGTCGTTGGAGGTATTGACGGGAGACGAGGGAACCCATGCTGAAACCGACGAGGTAGATGGGGCGGCCCTTTTCGACGTGGGTTTCGATGTGGTCGCGCAGTTTGGAAGCGAGATCTTCGAGCCCTTTGCGTCCGTCCCTTGGTTCGAGGGTGGGGGCGAGGGTTTCGATTCCGCGCTGCTTGAACGCTTTCTGCATGGGTTCGAAGACTTCTCCGGTGTCCCAGAATCCGTGCACGAGGACGACGAGAGGGGGTTTTGATGCGGGGGTGTTGGCCTGAGTTGGCTGGAAGGGGAGTAGGGTGAGAACGAGGAGAAGGGCTGGCAAAAAGGTGCGCCGGTGGAGGGGATTTGTTGTGGTGGGCGGCGCGGTCTTCATGCGGTGCGGGATAGCAGGCGCGGCGTGATTGAACAATGCGCAACGGGGAGGGGTGAAAACGGAATTTGCCATGCTGGAAGAACGGACGGAGGTTTTGGGCATGCGCTTCCTGCCTTGGATGTTGTCGGTGTTGACGGCGTTAGTTTTGTCGATGGGGACTTCGTTGGTTTGGGGGCAGGGTAAGGTGGGGGAGGGGCCGGAGAGATCGGTGGCTGACATTGCTGCGTCGATTCGCGGGGCGGTGGTGAAGGTGACGCAGGTGGGGCGGGAGGGGGCTTACGGGGTGGGGACGGGCTTTGTGGTGTCGGAGGACGGATTGATTGCGACGAATCGGCACGTGATTGGGGAGGCGCGCGGGATTCGGGTGGAGACGAGTGACGGCAAGGTGCACGAGGTCACGGAGGTGTTTGCGAGTGATACGCGTTTGGATTTGGCGTTGGTGCGGATTGGGGCGAAAGGGTTGAAGCCGTTGCCGTTGGGGGATTCTGATGCGTTGCGTCAGGGCGAGCCGATTGTGGCGATGGGCAATCCGGAGGGATTGACGTACAGCGTGGTGGAGGGCGTGGTGTCGGAGGTGCGGCGCGAGATTGAAGGGGTGGGCATGATTCAGTTGGCGGTGCCGATTGAGCGCGGGAATAGCGGGGGGCCGCTGTTGGATCGTCAGGGTCGGGTGGTGGGCATTTTGACCTTGAAGTCTGCGCGCACGGAGAACCTTGGATTTGCGATGCCGGTGAACGAGTTGAAGCGGTTGCGGGACAAGCCGAATCCGGTGCCGATGTCGCGATGGCTGACGATTGGGGTGCTGGATTCTCGGGTTTGGAAGCCGTTGATGGGGGCGCGGTGGAGTCAACGGGCTGGGGTGATTCGTTCGGAGTTACCTGGGGAGGGGTTTGGGGGGCGGGCGGTGTGTTTATTTTTGCCGGAGGAACCGGAGGGAGAGTTTGAGGTGTCGGTGGAGACGCGGTTGGAGGACGAGGCGGGGGCGGCGGGGTTGGCGTTTTGTTCGGATGGCGGAGATCGGCATTACGGATTTTATCCGACGGGCGGGCGGTTGCGGTTGACGCGGTTTGACGGGCCGAACGTGTTTAGCTGGAAAATCTTACAGGATATTGAAACAGAGGCTTACCGGAAGGGGGATTGGAACACTTTACGGGTGCGGGTGACGGCGACGGGGGTGGAGGGGTTTGTGAATGGGGTGAGGGTGGTGAGTGAACCGGATGCGGAGATGCGTGGGGGGCGGGTGGGGTTGTGTAAGTTTCGATCGACGGTGGCTTCGTTTCGGCGGTTTGGGGTGGGGCGTGATTTGTCGGAGAAACCGGTGTCGAAAGAGGTGGCGGAGCGGATGGGAGGTGCGGTGGACCGGATGATGGCGAAGGGGCGTGCGGATGCGGGGATGAGCGTGCTGTTGGACGACGCGGTGGTGGGCCGGAAGGTGTTGGAGGAGCGGCGCAGGTTGTTGGAGCGGCAGGTGTTGGCGTTGCGGGATGCGGAGCGGGACCTGCATCGGTTGACGGTGACGCGCGAGATTTTGGGGGAGTTGGGCAAGGCGGAGGGGGAGGTGGATTTATTGCGGAGCGGGCTTTTGTTGGCGTGGCATGACAATCCGGATTTGGACGTGGACTCGTACCTTCGCTCGTTTGACCGGATGGCGGCAGAGTTGAAGGGGGATGCGGCATTAGCGTCGGGAACCGCGGGAGCGGTGGACCGGATACGGCGGTATTTATTTGAGGAGAACGGGTTTCATGGGAGTCGGGAGGATTATGCGAATCGGTCGAACAGTTATTTGAACGAGGTGTTGGACGATCGCGAGGGGTTACCGATTTCGTTGTCGGTGGTGTTTGTGGAGTTGGCGCGGCGGTTGGGGATTCGCGAAGTGGTGGGGTTGCCGTTGCCCTCGAAGTTCATGGTGGGCTTTCGCGAGCGCGCGGAGGATGCGTATCGGGTGTTGGACGTTTTTGAGGGAGGGAAGGAGTTGAGTTTGGAGGATGCGGCGGCGCGGGTGGGGATTGGGTTGGAGGAGGCGGGGCGTGCGGCGACGCAGAAAGAGATTCTGGTGCGGATGATTCGCAACTTGATGGGGAGCGGGGATGCGGCGGAGTCGGCGTTGCAGCGTCTGCCTTACTTAGATTTGTTGCTGACGCTGGATCCGGAGCAGGTGGCGGAGCGGTTGCGGCGTGCTCGTGCGAGGGAACTTACGGGGGATCGCGAGGGGGCGTTGGCGGATTTGGCGTGGCTGATGGAGCACCCGTGGTCGGAGTTTGACGATCGGCAGCGGGAGGCGATTGAGGGGTGGGTGCGGCGGTTGACTCGGTGAAATGGGGGAGATTTTTTTGGCGAAGGTTTGCCGTTCGGAGTGAACGGAGCCATCGTTTGTTCCGTAGCTATTCACCACCGAAAACTGCCATGCAAATCGCCACACAAATCTCTGTTTTTCTTGCGAACGAACCCGGGACTCTTGCGGAGGTGTGCGACCTTCTTGCGGGACAGCGGATCAACATTTTTGGTCTCACGGTATCGGACACGACGGACCACTCGGTG
The DNA here is from genome assembly GCA_041191265.1 of Verrucomicrobiota bacterium. Lineage (GTDB taxonomy): Bacteria > Verrucomicrobiota > Verrucomicrobiia > Chthoniobacterales > Chthoniobacteraceae > JBEEPE01. Next base: position 8,480 of record JBEEPE010000085.1, read on the forward strand.
GTTCGTATGGTGACGAGCGATGCGCAGCGGACGGCGCATTTATTGGGAGAGCGGGGAGTGCTCGTGATTGAGAACAAGGTTTTGCTGTTGGAGAACTCCAACAAGCCTGGAGAGTTCGGAGCGGTGGCGCGGAAGTTGGCAAAAGCAAAAATCAATATCGAGTATGCGTACCTCGCGACCAGTCCGGGGGCCAAGAAGGGGTTGGCGGTGTTTCGAGTGAGTGATACCAAAAAGGCAGCCAAGCTTTTGGGATTGGAGGCCTAAGGCATTCGCATGCCGCTGTACGAGTACGAACCGTGCGAGGGGGCTTGTGGGATTTGTAAGGGGCGGTTCACTTTAAACCGCTCGGTCACTGCGCCTGATTTGGTGAAGTGTCCGCTCTGTCGGAAACCGGTTCAAAAACTCATCTCGGGATTTAACACGCCGCGAGTGACGGCACCTGTGTCGGTGACGGATGCGAAAAAAGCGGGATTCTCCGTCTGGAAGAGAGTTGGGAAGGGTGAGTATGAGCGTGAATGACGCGGTGAATGAATCTGGGCTGGGTGGGGCTTCGGTGCCTCGGTTGACGACGTCCGTGGATGTCATGTTTTTTGACACGGACTGTGCGGCGGTCGTTCACAATCTTGCGTATCTGCGCTTTATAGAGACGAATCGGACGTTGTTGGCGGGGCAGTTGGGAATGGGTCTCGCGGAGATGGCGTCTACCGGCGTTTATCCGGTTGTGGTTCGGTCTGAGGTGGATTACCGAAAGCCGGCGGTTTTGGGGGATACGCTGGAGGTTGAGGGGTGGTTGGAGAGTTTTGACCGGACGTGTTTTTGGTGTGGTTTTGAAGTGAGGCGGAAGCGGGATGGTGCCTTGATGGTGACTGCGCGGCAGATGTTGGCGGTGGTGCGGATGCCGGCGGCTAAGCCGGTTCGGCTGCCTGAGGAGTGGTCTGGCCATTGGCCTAGTTTGGAGAGGGCTCGGGTACGTTGAATGGCGGTGCTGCTGGATTTGCCGTTCACTCGTTAATATCTGATGCGCAAAAGGAAGGGGTGGATTGTTGGTGTTGTGTGGTGGCGGAGGCTCTTTTGGCTGCTCTTCATTTATGACACGCGGGGGACTCGTTCGTTGCCGTGGCCGTGATAGGTTGGTTCCACCGTCAGGAGTGCATCAGCCGAATTTCGATGTGTAGGAGCCAGAACCTCATTGAGCAGCAATCTCTCCAGACCTTCACGGCGTCTTTCTTGAGTGTGCTCAAGAGAGGACGCCGTTTTTGGGTTGGGCTGTTGATGGGAACGCAGAACCCACAAAAGGGAGAGTCGCAGGGGAGCTTGCGACTGCATTGCGGACGGTTGAGTCGAATGCTCTTTAAAGTTGAAGTAAGTCGTTGAAAAAACGGGCCGTAAAGTGTTTTAGTCGTGTGCAAAAGAGTTGTTTATGCGTGAAATCGAAGATGATGATGAGGACGACGGGGACGACAATTTTGACGAACCCGTGTTGATTCAGGTGGACGAGGGCACTGGCGAGGCGACGCTGGGAGAGTCCTTGGACGATTTGGCGGCTTCGCTTGGGGATGTCACCTGGCGTGAACTGATTGAGGACTGCTTGCATGGGTCGGTGAAGTCGCACGCTGATGACCTCGAGGAGTGGCTTGAGGAGAGTTTCGGGATTAGTTCGAAGGAGTTGGACGAGACTATCGATGAGGCTGCAGTCGACCGGTATTATACTCAGTTGTGTTATCGTCAGGATAACCGTACGGGGAGCAATGTGGGTGCGTTTGACTTCATACGATCATTGGAGCTTTTCCCCACGGATGCGGACGGGAACGGATCATCGAATGGAGTCATTCTGGAGCGAACGACGGCGAATGGGCCTCGAAAAGGGGCGTACATTTTGGATCGGAACGCTGCGAATTGGCTTGTTCAAGAAGCAGCGCGGCAGGGGGTTGTAGTAAAAGTTCGATTTGGTTGACTGGCGTTTGCTGTTTAAAAACTCAATGACTGATCTGTAGCCCGATGAACGACGTGTACTCAACGGTCCGCTTTCGCGGGGAAGTTGCGGGAAGTGATATGCCCGAGCAGTTTGTGATTGTGACTGCCTATGCCACAACGGGAGAGAACTGGACGGACATGAGGAACGCTGCGGCGAACGAGCGGCTTCGCTGTGAGTTGGAGCAGAGGGCAAAATGGATGAGGGAGGTGACGGGTTATTCGCCGTGTGACGGTCACGCCGAGCCGGGATGGGCCGTTGATTTGGGGGAACTGGAGGCGTTGGCTCTGGGTCGGGCATTTCTCCAAGACGCGATTTTTGTGGTGCGCCGAGGGGAGTTGTTTGTCCTGTCATGTGCGGAGGATGGTGAGGAGCGGTCGCTGGGTCAGTTTTTAGCTCGAGTAGATTCTGCGGTTGAGGACGCCAGCACGGGTCATGGTCAACACGATTGCGCACAGACCATTGCGGATGCCGGTGCGGGCATTGCGGAATGGGATGGTGGGAAGCTCGATTCGGATGACGGGCTTGAGGCGGAGAACTACGGGGCTTTTTGTGAGGTGGAATGGGGTTATGAGTTGCACCGTGTGGAGCTGAGTCCGAGTGATTGGGAGGATATTCGGGATGGGCTGCCAGTTGATGTGGATGGAGATGGTTATGTTTATGAGGGAAGGCGATTTGTGGATTGCTGGTCATTTAACTTTCCCTCAGTCGGGCGTCTCAAGGTGACGTATGAAGAGGATGACGGGGTTTCGGTTGGGTATGAGGGGCCGTGGGATGGGACCGTTACGGTTCGAACGGAGTTCCACCGTCCGGATTGAGATACCTTTCGGGGTTCACTTTAAGGAGGCGCCACGGACAGCACGTGGTCATTGGCCGATGGGTTTACAAGCGCGGGTAGCCGAGGTTAGTGTTTAGAGATGATGACGTTCCGGAAAGTAACGCGAAAGGGAGCACTGTTGGTGATGGCGATTGTTGGTTTTGGGATGGGTTGTAAGAGGGCGGAGGATGGCGGGGGTGCGACTGGCGCGGGGGGCGGCAGTTCGGAGCAGGAGATTCGCGTGGGGGAGTTTGCGTCGATGACGGGCGGGACGGCGAGTTTTGGGAAATCGTCGCATAACGGGACGTTGATGGCGGTGGACGAGTTAAATGAGCGCGGAGGGGTTTTGGGGAGGAAGGTGCGATTGCTGACGGAAGATGATCAATCGAAGGCGGGGGAGGCGGCGACGGTGGTTCGAAAACTGATTTCTAGGGATCGGATTGTGGCGTTGTTGGGCGAGGTTGCTTCGTCGCGTTCGTTGGAAGCGGCGCCGATTGCGCAGCAGGCGAAGGTTCCGATGATTTCGCCGGCTTCGACGAATCCGAAGGTGACGGAGGTCGGGGATTATATCTTCCGGGTGTGCTTCATTGACCCTTTTCAGGGGACGGTTTTGGCAAAGTTTGCGTTATCTAAGGGTTGGAAGAAGGTGGCGATATTGACGGATGTGAAGCAGGAGTATAGCGTTGGGTTGACGCAGTTTTTTGAGAAGCATTTCACGGAAGGGGGCGGGATGGTGGTTCAGAAGCAGACGTACTCTTCTGGGGACAAGGATTTCAAGGCGCCGTTGACGACGATTGGAGGGGGGGCACCGGACGCGATTTTGGCTGCGGGTTACTACACGGAAACGGGGTTGATTGCGCTTCAGGCGCGGGAGTTAGGGATTCAAGTGCCTTTGTTTGGAGGAGACGGTTGGGATTCACCGTCCTTGGTAGAGGTGGGGGGGAAGGCGATTGAGGGTTGTTTTTTCTCGAATCATTTTTCGGGTGAGGATCCGGCGCCGGTGATTCAGGAGTTTTTGAAACGGTATCAGAAGAAGTTTGGGGCTGAGGCGGATGCGATGGCGGCTTTGGGGTACGACTCGATGATGTTGTTGGCGGACGCGATGGCGCGGGCTGGGACGACTGAGGGGGCGAAGGTTCGGGACGCGTTGGCTGCGACGAAGACGTTCACGGGGGTGACGGGGGCGATCAATCTGACGGCGGATCGGAATGCGAATAAGCCGGCGGTGATGTTGGAGGTGAAGGGCGGCAAGTTCCGGTACGTTGAGACGGTGCAACCTTGATGGGGGTGTTGGTGGTGGCGGGTGGGTGATTTGAGGGCGAACTTGCGACAGACTGGGTGGGGAGCATGATGATTGCTTAGGGTGTCCCTGTTTTCGCGTGAACGAGTTTCTTCAACAGTTAATCAATGGGTTGTCGCTGGGTGCGGTGTACGCATTGATTGCGTTGGGGTACACGATGGTTTTTGGGGTGTTGCGGTTTATCAACTTCGCGCACGGGGATGTGTTCATGTTGGGGGCGTTTCTGGCGACGTATTTTCACCGGTGGTTGGGGGGAGGTCAGGGGGCGTTGCATGGGGCAGTGGTGTTGGCGTGCACGATGGTGGCTTGCGCGTTGACGGGAATCGTCATCGAGCGGATGGCGTATAAGCCGTTGCGGGATCGGCCGAAGCTGACCGTGCTGATCACCGCGATTGGGGTGTCGCTGTTTTTGGAATACGGGGGACAGTTGGTATTTGGGGCGCAGCCAAAGGGGTTTCCTGCTTTGGTGGAGGCGAAGTCGATGGATGTTGGGATGGCGTTGAGGTTGTCGCGCACACAGGTGGTGGTGATGGCTTCGACGGCGGTGTTGTTGCTGGGTTTGGTGTGGGTGGTGATGCGCACTCGGCTGGGTTTAGCGATGCGAGCGTTGTCGTTGAGTCCGACGGCGGCGGCGTTGATGGGGGTGAACACGGATGTGGTGATTTCGTTTACGTTTGGTCTGGGTTCTGCGTTGGGCGGTGCTGCGGGAGTGTTTTATGCATCTCTTTATCAGGGGATTGAGCCGTTCATGGGGATGATGCCGGGGATGAAGGCGTTTATTGCGGCGGTTTTGGGGGGGATTGGGAATTTGCCGGGTGCTGCGTTGGGAGGATTGATTCTGGGGGTGGTAGAGACCTTGGTTGTTGGATACTCGCAGCGGGTGGGTATTCCGACGGGGTATCGTGACGCAGTGGCGTTCGTGATTTTGATTTTGATTTTGTTGTTTCGTCCGGCGGGGTTGTTGGGGAAATCGCAGCGTGAAAAAGTATGAGTGGGGCGCGTCGAACACTTTTGGCTGCGGTGTTGGTAGCGGGGTTGGTGTCGTGGTTATTCACGGGGCATCCGGAGGCGTCTTGGCCGTTACAACAAATTGACGACTACGTGTTGAACGTGGTGGTGCTGGCGGGGATTAACGTGTTGTTGGCGGTTAGTTTGAACATGGTGAATGGACACACGGGCCAGTTTTCGCTGGGCCATGCGGGGTTCATGGCGGTGGGGGCCTATGTTTCGGCGGCGGTGACGATGGGGTTGCCTCGGGTGTTGGGCTGGGTGAGCGGTCCTGAGACTTGGCTGGGTCAGGGTATTTTTTTGGTGGGACTGGTTGTGGGGGGATTGGCGGCGGCGGCGGCGGGTGTTTTGGTGGGGGTACCTTCGTTGCGATTGCGTGGGGATTATCTGGCGATTGTGACGCTGGGTTTCGGCGAAATCATCAAGGTGGTGATTCAGAACACGGACGTGCTGGGTGGGCCGCGGGGGATTAACGGGATTCCGTTGTACACTTCGCTGGGCTGGACGGTTGGGGCTGCGGCGGTGGGCATTTATGTGGTATCAGCAGTGGTGAACTCGACGTATGGGCGCGGATTTCTTGGGGTGCGCGACGACGAGATTGCTGCGGAGGCGATGGGGGTGAATACGACGCGTTACAAGGTGGTGGCTTTTGTGTTGGGAGCCTTTTTTGCGGGAGTGTCTGGCGGGTTGTACGCGCACTTCATTACGTACATCACTCCCGAGGGGTTCAGTTTTTTGAAGTCGGTGGATGTGATTGTGATGGTGATCCTTGGGGGGATGGGGTCGACCTTGGGTGTGGCGGCGGCGGCGGTGATTTTGACCGTTTTGAATGAGTTGTTGCGGCAGGTTGAGCAGTACCGAATGGTGGTTTTTTCGGTGCTGTTGATTGTGATGATGATTTCACGACCTCAGGGGTTGCTGGCTGGGTTCGGCGATTTGTTTCGTCGGAGAAAGGAGGAGGGGAGATGAGTGGGGAACGGGTGTTGGAGTTATCGGAGGTGGGGATTCGGTTTGGCGGGTTGCAAGCGGTGGCGGACTTGACGTTTGGGGTGGGGGCGGGTGAGTTGGTGGGTTTGATTGGTCCGAATGGGGCGGGTAAGACGACGGTGTTTAACTTGATTACGGGGGTGTATTCCCCGACGTCTGGACGGATTCGGTTTGGAGGGGAGGAGGTTGGGGGGCGCAAAGCGCACCAGATTACGCGGATGGGAGTGGCGCGGACGTTTCAGAACATTCGGCTGTTTCGTTCTTTGAGTGTGCTGGACAATGTGCGGACCGCGTTTAATCCGCATATTCGGCAGGGGTTATGGAGTGCGGTGGTGCGGAGGGCTGCGTTTGCGACGGAGGAGCGGGAGATTCGTAATCGTTCGCGGGAGTTGCTTGCGATTTTTGGGTTAGAGAAGGATGCGGATCGGGAGTGCGGTTCACTTTCGTATGGGGATCAGCGGCGGTTGGAGATTGTGCGAGCGCTGGCGACGAGGCCGCGGTTGTTGCTGTTGGATGAACCGGCGGCGGGAATGAATCCTACGGAGAAGAAGGAGTTGATGGGGTTGATTGAGTTTATTCGCGAGCGGTTTGAGTTGGCGGTGTTGTTGGTGGAGCACGACATGAGGGTGGTGATGGGGGTGTGTTCGCGGATTGTGGTGATTGAGTATGGAAGGCGCATTGCGGAGGGGACACCGGTGGAGGTGCGTTGCGATGCACGGGTGATTGAGGCGTACCTTGGGAAGGAGGGTGGCGATGCTTGAGGTGAGGGATTTGCGGGTTAGCTATGGGCGGATTGAGGCGATTCACGGGATTTCGCTGGAGGTTCGGAAAGGGGAGATTGTGTGTTTGATTGGGGCGAACGGGGCTGGGAAGTCGACTGCGTTACGTGCGGTCAGCGGGTTGCTTCGACCGGCGGCGGGAGAGGTGGTGTTTGACGGGGCGCGGCTGAATGGGATGGCACCGCACAGGATTGTGGGATTGGGGCTTTCGCATGTGCCGGAGGGGCGCATGGTTTTTACAAATCTCACGGTGGACGAGAATCTCCGGATGGGGGCTTACCTCCGAAGGGATTCGGCGGGTGTTGCGGCGGACCGCGCGTTTGTGTTGGAGACTTTTCCGCGGTTGGCCGAGCGGATTGCTCAGCAGGCTGGGACTTTGTCGGGGGGCGAGCAGCAGATGCTTGCGATTGGGAGGGCTTTGATGGGACGGCCGCGGTGTTTGATGTTGGATGAACCGTCTTTGGGGATTGCACCGATTTTGGTGCGTCAGATTTTCGACAAGATTCGAGAGATCAATCGAGAGTTAGGGTTGACGGTCTTGTTGGTGGAGCAGAACGCGAATCTGGCGTTAGAGGTTTCCCATCGTGGTTATGTTTTGGAGACGGGGCGTGTGATGTTGAGCGGGGAGGCTGCCGTGTTGCGGGCGGATGAACGGGTGCGTGAGGCCTATCTTGGGGCTTAGGACATTTGAGCGGGGACATTTTCGTGATAGTCTGGGGGGCATGAGAGTCCTCGATTTGTCTGTGTTCCGATGCGCCTTGGTGTGCGCGGTTGGTGTTTTGTGCCAAGGCGCTTTGGCCTCGGAGACGGCGTATTCTGCGGTGCGCGCGGCGTTACCTGCGGCGGGCTCGGGAGCGATGGATCGACTGTTGGATGTGCGCGGGGACGACGGGGCGCCGATGCCGCGGACGTGGCGCGTGACGTTTGGGCCTGGCGGGTCCTTGAAGGAAGCGACGGTGTTTGAGGTGCGGGGCGGTAAAGTGGTGCAGCGGATGGTGGCGGCTGCGGGTGGTTCTGCGCGCCCAATCGACTTAAAGCGGATTCAGGTCGACAGTGATAACCTGTTCGAGATGGTGAACCACGAGGCAGTGGTTGCTCAGGTTGCGTTCGATCGGGTGGATTACGTTTTATCGGCGGAGGGGCAGTCGCCCGGGTTTGCGGCGGTTTGGTACGTGGAGTTGAAGGATAACAAACACGGTTGGGTGGGCTCGTTGCGGGTTGCTTCGGAGTCACGCGCGGTTTTGGAACGAAACTTTTCGGAGAAGGCCGTCGCGCTGAGCAATCAGGGGGACCGGTGGTCCAAGCCGGGAGAGCCGTTTAAGGGTGGGTCTCGGTTTATTCCAGACGCGGCGCATCGGGCGACCAAGTGGACTGAGCGGTTTGGGGTGAAGGTGAAGAACTGGTGGCAAGGGAATGGGTGGCAAGGGAATGAAGGTCAAGACAGCTGGAAGCGAGAAGACCGATGAGGGGAGGAGATTGGTGAGTTGGGGAAAAGGTGGCGGGCATTTTTTGTTGCGCTTAATGAGGATTTGGGAATGAGAGACGAGATATTTGAGTTTGGGCACGCGGGTGAGATTTCTGTGCGGATCACGAACTTTGGATGCACGGTGATGTCATTGAGTGTGCCTGATCGGCAGGGACGAATGGGGGACGTGGTGCTCGGGTTTGATTCGGTGGAGGCGTACCGGAGTCACACGGCATTTTTCGGGTGTGTGACAGGTCGTTTTGCCAACCGGATTGCAGGCGGAAAGGTTTTGCTGGATGGGGAGGAGTATCGGTTACCCATGAACAACTTTCCGGGGGGAATTGGGTGTCACTTGCACGGGGGGGATGCGGG
>JBEEPE010000086.1:0-4816 GCA_041191265.1 Verrucomicrobiota bacterium
GGAGTTTTTCGTAATCAGCATGATAGCGAAAGTGATACGAATACTCGCTCCGCGCGAACTGCGCGTCATCCACATCCCGAAAGCCAAACTCTGTTGGCGCCGGTGCTCCCTGAATTTTCGCAAACCCGTTGTAAAAAAGATGCGGCTGCGTTTTGAGCCGCGGATCGGCCCGCAACGCTGTGACGGCCTCCGCATTTTCTGGAAGGGCAGCCGCTGCATCGATGCCAGCGCACCATTTCTGAAACCGGTCGTACTTCTCGGCATAACCCTTCGCGTAAATGGGCATGAACTTGTTAGCCCATTCCTCCGGATCCTTGCGCAACGTGTTGCGATCTAACTTCGTCGGCGATGGCGAGGAACCCGTGCGCGCAAAATGTTCGTCCAATGCCTGGCGCCCGAGCGAGAGGTACTGCTCAAACTGGTCACTCGACATGAACAGCGAGGATCCCACCGTATCGAAAGTGCCCGCCCCTCCATCCGCCGGCAAATCGTTCACCCGAACTTCCACCCCCAGCAAATCGCGAAGCGTGTTCCGGTATTCGCGACGGTTCAGTCGCCGCATCGTGATGTTCCCCTGCACATCCCCAAGCGTCTTTCGCGCAATAACGAGCGTTCCCGACAGCGCATCAAGGAAGCCTGCCTTCTCCTCACGATTCGGCTGCTTCGCGTCCTCCGGAGGCATTTCGCCTGAGTTGATTTGGTTCAGGATTTTCTGCCACCGGTCGGCGTTCTCTACAGAATCCAAAACGAAGGAAATATCATCCAATCGCAGCTTGCCCTTCTGTTTCTCCGCGTTGTGGCATTCCGTGCAGTACGCCTTGAAATAAGACCGGTGACCTTCGTCCATTCGCGCGATTGGAGCAGGGGCTTCCGCCGCCTCCGCACCGATCACCGCAGCAGCGCTCAGCAATCCCATTCCCATCAACAGAATCATGCGCCCCGCCCTTCGATACCATCCGCTCATCATGAGGTCTCCTTTCGTCTCCATGGATGTGTTGTTCGTATGTGGGCATTCCCCGACGGTGGTTCCGTCGAGACGCCGCACACCGCGTCTTTCGCTAGCCAACCAACTCTTTCACAACGCCGGTACTGTCGCCGTGCCGCTCGCACTGCTTTGGATTCACGCCAACCCCATGCAGCATGGTCAACCACACATTCGCGAGAGGCGTGTCCTTCGGTAGCACCAGATGCTGACCCATTTTCAGGTTCGCTCCTCCGCCCGTCAGAAGAGTCGGACAGTTGTCTAAATAGTGAATCGTTCGAATGTTACTCCCGTACGCCAGCGCAACATGATCAAACAGCGAACTGCCATCTGCTTCCTTCGTCGCCTTCAGTTTATCAATCAACCCCGCCAACAACTCGCTCTGGACGGTGTCACGCTTTTGTGAAGCCTGCATCCGGTCGCCGGGGCTGTAGTGACTCATGTCATGCGGCGCAACTTTGACATCAAGGCTTTGCAGAAGTGTCCCAACCGGCTGACGATACGTCAGCACGCGCGTGGTGTCGGTCTGAAGGGCCGCCACCATCAAATCGTACATCACCTTAATCTCTTCTTTCCCAGCCAAGCCCGCCTTGGGTTCGTTCACCGGAGGCTTGGCCTTGGGAACGCTCAACCACTGCTCGTCTTTCCCCAACCGCACTTCGATGTCTCGAATGCTCTGGAAGTATTCGTCGAGTTTGTCCGTGTCCGTCTTCGTCAACCCCCTCTGAACCCGCTTCGCATCTTCCATGACCGCATCCAAAACACTCCGGCGCTGGGCCAGCATCGCCTGCCGCTCGCTCAATGGCGTGGAGTCGTCAGAGAACATCCGATGGAAAGCTGCCACCGGATTCTCCAACCCAGCCATCGGTTTTCCGCGAAGGTCCCACGCGAGGGACGAACCCGGCCCGTGCCCCGAGTTAGCGACGTCGGGCGAGTTGAGTTGAATCGAGGCAAACCGCGTCTCCTTCCCAAGATGCGCGGCGGCAACCTGATCTGCGCTGATGCTGTTGTGAAAACTTTGTCCAGGCTCGGCGTACCGGTTCGCTCCCGTCAGCCAAAACGTGCTACCCCAATGCGCCTCGTTGCTGAACTTGTTGGAACACCCCTGAATCACCGTCAGATCTTTCTGATGCCGCGCGAGCGGCTTCAGGCCCTCCGACATCTCCCAGTCCGTGCCCGTGCGTTTGACATCCGGAAACCACGTTTCGTTGGTCACCCCCCAGCCGAACCCGAGAAAAATCATGCGCTTCGGGGGCGTTGCGACCGACGGAGCGCCAAACGACTTAAATCCGAGCGACTCCAAAATGGGCAGTGCGACAAGGGCAGACGAACTGCGAAGAAAGTGACGGCGGGAGAGGGTGGTTTTCATCGGAACTAGAACTGATGCCGTCCATGCGTGGCTTCATAGCAATCAAGCGCGCACGGCTGGCAGTGCGAATGCAAAAGCCATTCCTCTGGTGAGGAACCTGAGATTAATGCGTCTCCGTGGGGGCTTTCACTTTCTCCTCCCGAGGCAGACACAAATGCTCCAGACCCGCGAATGAGAGAACCACTCGAGGTCATAGGAAACACGATGATCTAAGTAATGAGGCCGCCGTCTCACGGCAAACCCCAACCGAGGGGGAGGTCATCAGGAGGTATTCCGTCTGCCAACTGCCTCGGAACAGCGACTCACACCATAAATAGAGGAGCAAGGCCGCTCCCGTTCAGCTTGGGTTCAACGGGAAAAACGATTGCCTAACAGGCAAGTCGATAGCGTGGAAACGGTGAAGCACATCAGCCTTGCAATGCCGATGGCTGGCACACGGTGACTTCATGAGCACCAAAGTGTTTCACGTGTATCGGAGCACTAGACGGCGTAACGAGGTAGTTGCGTCCCTTCGGATAGTAGCCGCGGAACACCGTCAGCGCAGAGGCATCGAAGGAACGGCTGCTCCACTTGCACTCGATTACGTCTACTTCATCACGCTGACGGGGCAGAATGAAATCAAGCTCGCGTCCCTGTTTGTCCCTCCAATACAGCGGAGGCGTGTCGGGCAAATGCGCTTGCAGATACTCCAAAACGAGGTGCTCCCACAGTAGTCCGAAGTCATCCTGCCGTAGCGGATCCCAACCACGGGCAAAACTGACGAATCCGGTATCAAAACCGTAGATTTTCGGCTGCTTGACGAGTTCATTTAGCCCGCCGCCGTGAAAGGGCCGTATCAGCGTCATCGCCTGCGTGATTTCCAGAGCGCTTAAGTGGCTCTCTACCGTGGGGCGGGCAATACCAAGCGCTGAAGCCGTCCTGGTCACTTCAAACTGGCCGCCGCTTTGCTTAAGCAGGTACTCAAAAAGCGCGTTGAACCGATTCATGTCGCGGAAGCCAAATAATCGCTGGATGTCCCGAGCAAAGAAGGAATCCAACCACTCACGGTAAAACGCAGGCTTTTTCTCTGCGGCAAGCAGCGCGCTCGGGAGGCCACCGAGATAGAGCCGCTGCGGCAGGGTCACGCCGAATGCCGCCAACTCATCCCAGAGCACCGGCGTCAGATGCACCATGCGCTTCCGGCCAGTGAGCGTGTCGCTAAACTTTTTACTCGCTGCCAGCGTGGAGGAACCGGTGGCTAGAATCTTGAGTTTCGGAAACGCATCTGCACCAATCTTCAGCACCCGAGCCGGATCGCGAAGTTGATGAATCTCGTCAAATACCACCACGGGCTTCGCACAGTTCCGATAAAATAACTCCGGGTCAGCGACGACCTCTTCAGTCGAGGGCAGGTCGCAGTTTAGGTACATAACCTGTTCCTGTTGAAACTTTTCTGCCAAGGTCGTCTTCCCTGCCCGCCTCACGCCGCACAGCCACACAATCGGCGCTTCCGTCCATGCTGAATGGAGACGTTGAATCCAAAACGGGCGATGAACCATGCTTTCACACTGTACATTTAGTTTTACCAAATGCAAGTTTGCGTTACCGCAAACCCGAGTTGCCTCATTGAAGCGGACACTGCTGTAGTACGTCGAACGCGCCAAGCCCAAGGCTCGGCACGCAGCTGATACTCCTGCTCTTCCCTTCTCAATACTCACTTCGGCTGCCCGCCGCTTGGCCGACGGACTTACCACTTTTTTGAGTTCACCTCCTTCAGAATCTGGTTCTGCAAACAAAGGTCCGCCACAAGCCTTCGGAGCCGCGCGTTTTCATCCTCCAACACGCGCATCCGCCGCGCCTCACTCACGTCCATTCCTCCGTACTTCTTCTTCCACGCGTAATACGTCGGCTCACTAATATTGTGCTTCGCGCACACAGTCTTCACAGGACTCTAGGCCTCCACCTCCCTCAGGATCCCTATCTTTTGTTCCTCATCGAATCGGCTTCGTCTCATTTGCTTTCGCTCCTATCAGCGAAACTCTCGTTTTCACATGTCCTTCTTTCGGGGGGCAGGCCAGTTGCGCGGCCGTGGATTTAGGTGTAGTTTATGCGTGTAACAAAAATTAGTCTTATGGGTTTCATTTCCACTTCAGAAGTTGAGCAGAAGTTTAGAGAGTTTTTTACTCAGAGAGATCGGGTTGCGTTCTCGGAGGTTTTCTATTCGCTTGTCGAGAATCAGGAATCCGTTTCATATGCGTGCTCGGTAGCTTGGGAGAATAAGGATTTTAAAGGCGTGGTAGATCAAATCTTAATGAGTTTTGAACTGTTTTTCAGCTATCGTATCGGGCAGGGTTTCTTTTATCCGGAGCACTGGCACGAAATACTGCATGAGCTCGTAGAGTTTTCCGACGAGCCGCTTACTTTCTATGGCTGGGACTACATCGATCTTTACGAGAAAATACCCTTGAAGCATAGGAAACTAGCTC
>JBEEPE010000087.1:0-3711 GCA_041191265.1 Verrucomicrobiota bacterium
GGACTGCGGAGAACTACGGGATGAACTTCAATGGGTACGCGAAGGGAGCGGCGACGTACGTGATTCCTGAGGGTTGGACGGTGGAGGTGACGTACATCAATCCGAGTCCGATTCCGCACAGTCTGATTGTGATTGAGAAGGGGGATTTGAAGAAGTTGCAGGTGCAGCAACCGGCGTTCAAGGGGGCGGCGGTGCCGGATCATCTGAAGGGGTTGGCGTATGGGAAGGCCACGTTCACGTTTGTTGCGGACGAGGCGGGTGAGTACGCGTTGGCGTGCGGGTTTCCTTCCCATGCATTGAACGGGCACTGGATTGGGTTGGAGGTGAGTGCGACGGCGAAGGCACCTTCTTTTGCGCCGGTGAAGTGACGGTTTAAAGGTCGCTGGGCGTCAATGGGCTATCTCGATGTTGTGTCCTGTTGGCGGCAGCGACCGTCTCCTCTTGGTTTGGCGATAACTGAGTGCGGGCGAGGAGGGATGACGGGTTGTTGAGTGTCGGTTTGGGAGTGGGAGCCGCGTACGGTTCTGGTGGTGGCGCGTGGGTGTTTTTGGCCGCGCGGGTGTTGTTGTATCTTGCGCTGACGGGGATGAAGTTTTTTCGCAAATCCTGAGGTCTGCGGTGGGCGGCTTAGTTGGGGTCGGCCCAGAGGGGATCGATGGCGAGGAGGGCGGGGTCGTCTAGGGAGCTTTGGTTGATTTTGCCGAGGGAGGGTTCTAGTTCGGACCAAGGGCGGGCGTTAAGGGAGACGCGGTCGCCGGGGCGCCAGCGGGCGGCGTCGGTCCAGATGCGGTTGCGCATGCTCCAAGTGAGGACGATGGCGGAGGTTGCGTTGATGGGGGATGCGGAGGCGGTTTGCGGAGAGATGTCGACGAGGTGGACGCTGCAGAGGTGGTCGGGGTAGGCGACGGAGTTGGGGCGAGGGACGTGCGAGATGGCGGCGACGGTTGCGGTGAAGGCAGCGGTGGTTCCGTTGGTGAGTTCGAGAAAGTTTTCTGAGGGGCGTGCTTCGGTTTGGAGGGGGACGAGTTTCCAGTTGCCGAAGGAGAGTTCGCGTTCAGCGAAGGCCCAGACGACCCAGCGTTTTCCGGCGAGGCGGTCGTGTCCGCGAGCCAGTTGGGCGGCGAGCATTTCGCGTGTGGCGAAGGCTCCGTCGCTGTTGCGTGTGATGGCATCGATGGGGTTGTTGATGGAGTGGGAGAGATGTTCGGCGAGACCTGCGGATTCTCCCCAGCCCATACTGTTGAGGGAGAAGATATTCGCGAAGGAGTCGCCGAGAAGGAGAACGTCGGCGCGGGGGTCGGGGCGCCAGAGTCCTGAGCCGCGGGTGACCTGTTCGAGGTGCGCGGTTTCTTGGAAGCGTGCCGAGGTTGCGGGGTCGGTGCCGAGCATGGGGACGAGGTCGCCTTGGTGCGTGAGTTTGAGCGGGACGGTGGGCGAAGGATCGGGGGGGGTGTTTGGGGCGATGTGTTTGGCGATGGCGGATGCGGCGATCTGCATGGCCTGAGGGGTCCAGTGAGTGTCGGTGCGCAAGTAGAGGTCGGCGTCGGGGTGGGCTGTTTGGTGGGAGCGGAAGAGGGGGCGAAGGTTGAGCGTGGTGATGCCTTCGTTTTCGAGGGTTTGGAGAAAGCTTTGAGAGGAGGGGTTGTCCGGGTGGGCGCTGGGGTTACCCGTGAGATGATGGGATGCGATGGCGCCTTTTGAGGGGATGGGGACGATGAGGAGTTGGATGCTGCGGTCACGGAGTTGGCGGTGGAAGTCGCGAATAGCGGCGAGTGGGTCGGGTTGCGTGTGGGGGGATTGGCGGCGCTTGGCGAGGTGGGCGGGGCTGAGGAAGGGCGGGCCGGTTAGGTGCTCAATATCGGGGCGGTAGAACAGCCAGTGGTCGCGTCCGAGGATGGCTTGGTGGGAGCCGGTGTGAAGGTGCGTGGTGAGGAGGGACTGGATGGCTGGGCGAAATTGGGAGTGGAGGCGAGAGGCCGATTCGAGTTGTTTTTCGAGTGCTTGAAGTTCGGCGGCGGTGGGCAAACGGAATCCGGAGTTCGCTTGTACTGAGGTTTTGGTGGGGGTGGAGGTGTTGGATTTTTGGTGAGGGACTAGGAGGTCGAGGAGCGGGATGAAACCGGCAATGGTTAGGAGAATGGCAAGCGTGAGAGGGATGGTGCCGTGGGCGAAGCGGGTCGCACCGATTTCCGCGGCGGCTTGTTCTTCGCGGGTGAGGATTTGGGTATTTGGGGCCTGCTTCATTGGTTAAAAAATGAAGTAGATGAACGGGTTGTAATCTTGGGTTGCCATCAGGAGGAGTGCGGCGATTCCGCAGATGGCAGCCCAAATGACCTTTGGTGTCGTGACGTTGCGGGTCCAGTTCCAGGTTTGGGGGGCGAGGAATGCGACAGCGGAGGCGAGCACGAGGGAGCCGAGGTGATAGGGGGTTTGGATGAGGGCGGTGACGAGTTCGGTGTTCGCGGCGGGTTGGTGGGAGGGCAGCAGGGAGTGGAGGTAGTGGAGTGCGTCGGCGAGGGAGTCGGCGCGGAAGAGAATCCATGCGAGGGTGACTGTGAGGAAGGTGAGGGGCACGGAGAGGAGTTTGGGGACTCGGAGTGCGGGGAGGTGCTGGGCCTTGAATCGTTCGAGGGCGAGCAGGCTGCCGTGGATGCCGCCCCAGAGGAGGAAGGTCCAAGACGCGCCGTGCCAGAGACCGCCGAGTAGCATGGTGAGGAGGAGGTTTGCGTAGGTGCGAGCGTTGCCGAGGCGATTGCCGCCGAGGGGGATGTAGAGGTACTCGCGAAGCCAGGTCGAGAGGGAGATGTGCCAGCGGCGCCAGAAGTCGGTGAGGGAGCTTGCGAGGTAGGGGGAATCGAAGTTTTTGGCGAAGAGGAGTCCGAACATGAGGCCGAGGCCGATGGCCATGTCGGAGTATCCGCTGAAGTCGAAGTAGATTTGCATCGAGTAGCCTACGGCGCCGAGCCATGCGTCGGAGGCGGTGCGGTGTGCGGCTTGGAATGCGGCGTCGGCGAGATGGCCGCAGGGGTTGGCGAGGATGATTTTTTTGGCGAGTCCGAGCAGGAAAAAGAGGGTGCCTCGTGCGAGGTGTTGGGTGGATTCTGTGCGGTGGCGGAGTTGTTCAGCGAGGAAGGAGAACTTGAGGATGGGTCCGGCGACGAGGTGGGGCAGCATGGAGGTGAAGCAGGAGAAATCGATGAAGTTCTCCATGGCTGCGGCGTCTCCGCGGTAGACGTCGATGATGTAGCTGAGGGCTTGGAAGGTGTAGAAGCTGATGCCGAGTGGGAGCGTGAAATGGATGGCTGGAATCCAGTCAACGGGGAGGTGGAGCGCGGTGCAGAGTTGGGTGAGGGTGGCGAGACCGAGATTGCCGTATTTAAAGAGGGCGAGAGCGGCGAGGTTGCTCGTGATGGAAAGGGTGATGGCCTGTTTTTGGCGGCGGGATCGGGTGCCGAGCTTGGGCAAGGTCGAAACAGGTTCCTGGAGGGCCCACGGAGTCCATCGATCTTTGGCGATGACGAGGCTGAGGAACCAGTCGAGGGACGTGGTAGCGAACATGAGGAGGACGAATGCGGGTTCGGCCCATCCGTAGAAAGTGTATCCTGTGAGGGCGAGCCACAGGTTCCGCTGTCGGGTCGGCTGGTGTCTCAGGAGGAGGTAGCCGAGGAGGGTGAGCGGGAGGAAGCAGTAGATGAAAATGTGGGAACTGAA
>JBEEPE010000088.1:0-2758 GCA_041191265.1 Verrucomicrobiota bacterium
CACGCCCTCCAATCGGTCTTCATCCCCGACGGACGATTCCCCTTAAAACTGTCCCCAGCTTCCGAGACGAAAGGCCTCCCTGCCACCAGCGGCCACGCATGGGACGCCCTCCGAAACGGGCCCCTCAACGCGCAACGCTCCACCACCCTCAACGGCATCGACTACGCCTCGACCGGACACTCCCTCCTCGGCATGCACGCGAACAGCGGCGCCACTTTCGATCTCAATACCCTCCGCGATGCGCTCGGAAAAAAGGCGCTCCGTCTCAACGGAACCATTGGCTTCGGAGCCGATCCCGGTGCTGCCCAAACCCGGGCCGACTTCACCGTCGTGCTCGATGAAAAAATCGTCTTTCAACGCGTCGGCCTCCGCAAAAATGAGACCGCACCGCTCGACATCGCCATCCCCCCTGACGCCCAACAGTTGTCGCTCATCGCCACCGACGGCGGCGATGGCATTGGAAACGACCTGCTCTTCATCGGCGACCCACGCATCAATCCCGATGAACCCACCGCATCCCTCTCCCCAGCAGACCTCGCCCATCGCAACAGCCTTCGCGAAAAATCTCACCAGTTGGACAAACAAATCCGCGCCCTCCCCGCCGCAGAAAAAGTCTACGCCATCACCACCGAACCCACCCCCGCCCCCATAAAAATCCAACGCCGAGGCAATCCCGAAGACCAAACCGAAGAGGTAGCCCCAGGCGCACTCGCATGGCTCCGCCACTCCCCACCCATCCTCGGTGACAACGCACTTCCCGAAGGCGAACGCCGACGCGCACTCGCCGAATGGATCACCTCACCCGCAAATCCACTCACCCGCCGAGTCATCGTCAACCGCCTCTGGCATCACCACTTCGGAGCAGGCATCGTTTCCACACCCAGCGACTTTGGACTCGGCGGCGATCGACCCTCACACCCCGAACTCCTCGACTGGCTCGCCGATCAACTCCTCAAAAACCAGTGGAGCCTCAAATCCATCCACCGCCTCATCCTCCTCAGCCACACCTATCGCCAACTGTCCGACACCGACTCCACCCACGCAAACGCACCCGCTCTCGATGCTCAAAACCGCCTCCTCTGGCGACAAAACCCGCGCCGCCTCGACGCCGAATCCATCCGTGACGCCATCCTCTCCGTCTGCGGCTCACTCAACACCGCAAAAGGCGGCCCCGGGTTCCGAGACTTCAAATACACCGAGGCCTACGCTCCCATTTACGAATACATTACCCCAGATAGCCCAGACCTCTTCCGTCGAAGCATTTACCGCTTCATCGTGCGCACAACGCCCCACCGCTTGATGACGACTCTGGATTGCCCGGATCCCGCCAACCTCACCCCCGCACGCGTCCAAACCACCACGCCACTCCAAGCCCTCACCATGTCCAATAACCCGTTCATCCTGAAACAATCAGCCCACCTCGCGAACCAGATTTACTCCGCCCAACCCTCGCTCGAAACCCAAGTCCACCACGCCTTCCGCGCCATCCTACAACGCCCACCAACCCCAGCCGAAAGCCTCGCAGCAAGCCGCGCCGTCGAACAAACCAGCCTCGCCGAACTCTGTCGCACCCTCCTAAACACCAACGAGTTCGTCTACATCGACTAATCCCGAAGAAGAACACGCCATGGATTCCCCAAGACACCTCCCACGCAGAACCTTTCTTCAACAATCCGGCGACGGACTCGGCTCTCTCGCCCTCGCCTCCCTCCTCGGAAACTCCGCTGCCCAAGCAACCCCCCACCGGCAAGGATCGGTCCTCAACCCGCTGAGCCCCAAACCCGCGCCTCACCGCGCCAAAGCAAACGCCGTTATCCAAATCTTTTGCCCAGGCGGACTCAGCCACCTCGACTCCTGGGACCACAAACCGGAACTCGCTAAACGCCAAGGAACTCCGTTCGACACCGAAGGCAAGGTGCAGTTCTTCGCCTCAAAACCCGGAAACTGTCAGCAAAGCTACTGGCCGTTCCGTCAGCACGGACAATCCGGACTCTGGATGAGCGACCTGTTTCCCCAACTCGCTCAACGCATCGACGACATCGCCTTCATCCATTCGATGCAAAGCAAAAGCGCCTTGCACGGACCCGCCATGTTCATGGCCAACAGCGGCTTCACGCTCCCCGGCTTTCCCAGCATGGGCGCATGGGTCACCTACGGACTCGGCACTGAATCGGAAGATCTCCCCGCGTTCGTCGTCCTACCCGACCCGCGCGGGCTCCCCCCCGGCGGCGTCCTCAACTGGGGCGCAGGCTTCCTCCCGGCCGTCCATCAAGGAACCGCCATCAACACGGATCATCCGCAAAACCCCATCCCCGATCTATTTCCTGACGCTGCGCTGATTTCCACCCCCGCAGCAGGTCATCCCGCAAACCGTGCCTTGCTTCAAACTCTGAACCGAACCCACGCCGACGCGCGCGCAGCAAACACGGAACTCGAAGCCCGCATCGCCGCATACGAACTAGCCGCAAAACTCCAGCTCAGTGCGCCTGAAGTCACCGACATCAACGGCGAATCCGAGCAAACCAAAACGCTCTACGCGCTAGACCACTCCGAAATCGGGCCGTTTGGCCGGCAATGCCTCCTCGCCCGCCGACTCGTCGAACGTGGCGTCCGGTTCGTCCAAATCTTTTGCGGCGCAGAAAACACAACCGCACGAAAAATTCGTCCCAACTGGGATAGCCACGAAGACCTCGTCCGCGACCACGGCTACTGGGGCGCCATCCTCGACACCGGCGCCGCCGCCTTGCTGACCGATCTG
>JBEEPE010000089.1:0-10084 GCA_041191265.1 Verrucomicrobiota bacterium
GCGGGGGTGGTTCGGGGGGGGGTGGGGGGGGTGGTTTGGACGGGGCGTGCTGAGGATGCGATTTCGGTGAATGAGGCGGGGGTGGATCGGACGGAGTGGGTGGATGCGGCGGGGGTGCGGATTTATTCGCGAAAGGTTAAGGATGCTGGGGGCTGGCGGGAGGAGCGGGTCGTGCGGTTGGTGCCTGGAAAGTTTGTGGTGGTTCGTCCAGCTTCGTAGGCGGCGTGGGCTCTGCTTTTCGGTGGAGCATGACGCGTTTTTTTGACAGGCAGATTGGTCGATGGGGTTTGGGGGCGGTGCGCTGGTTAATGATTGGGGGACTGGGGCCGGCAAGGGTTTGTGGGGCTGAGCGGGAGGTGGATGTGGTGGTGTACGGTGGGACGGCTGCGGGGATTGCTGCGGCGGTGCAGGTGAAGCGGATGGGTCGGAGTGTGGTGGTGATTGAGCCGAGCGACCGGATTGGGGGGCTGACGACGGGGGGCTTGGGGCAAACCGATATTGGGAATAAGGCGGCGATTGGCGGGATTGCGCGGGAGTTTTATCAGGGGGTTCGGCGTTACTACGACGATCCGCAGGCGTGGAAATGGCAGAAGCGGGAGGAGTACAAGGACAACGGGCAGACGCGAACGGATCGGGAGGAACCGGCGATGTGGACGTTTGAGCCGTCGGCGGCGTTGACGGTTTTACAGGGGTGGGTGCAACGGGACGGGATTGAGGTGATTTACGGGAGGCGGTTGGATCGGTCGGGGGCGACGCGCTCGGGCGAGCGTGGGCGAGGGGTTGAGTGGGAGGGGGGGCGGATTCGGCGTATTCTGCTAGAGGGTGGGGATTCGTTTCGTGCGTTGCAGTTTATTGACGCGGGGTATGAGGGGGACTTGGCGGCGGTGGCGGGTGTTTCATATGTGGTTGGGCGTGAGGCGAACGCGGAGTTTGGCGAGACGTTGAATGGTGTGCAGGTACGGAATGCCAAGCATCATCAGTTGGTGCCGGGCGTTTCGGCGTATCGGATTGCGGGTGATGCAGGCAGCGGGCTTCTTCCGGGAATCGACCCGAAGGGTCCTGGTGAAGAGGGTGCGGGCGATGCGCGGGTGCAGGGCTACTGTTTTCGGATGTGTTTAACGGATCATCCGGACAACCGGATTCCGTTTGCGAAGCCGGCGGGTTACGAGCCATTGCGGTATGAGTTGTTGTTGAGAAACTTCGAGGCGGGTGAGCGTGGGATGCCGTGGATTAACTCGCCGATGCCGAATCGGAAGACGGACACCAACAATCGCGCCGGATTTTCAACCGATTTTATCGGACAGAATTATGCGTATCCGGAGGCTTCGTATGCGGAGCGGGAGCGGATTGTGGCGGCCCATCTTGAGTATCAGCAGGGGCTGATGTGGACGTTGGCGAATCACGATCGGGTGCCGGCGGGTATTCGGAAAGAGTTTGCGCGGTGGGGTATGTGCAAGGACGAGTTTAGGGATGGAGCTGGTTGGCAGAAGCAGTTGTACATTCGCGAGGCGAGACGTATTCGCGGGATGCTGGTGATGCATCAGGGGCACTGCCAGGGACGTGAGCGTGCTGCCGACCCGGTTGGGATGGCGGCGTACACCATGGATTCGCACAACGTGCAGCGGTACGTGGATGCGGAGGGGTTTGCGCGGAATGAGGGTGACGTTCAGGTTGGAGGTTTTCCTCCGTATCCGATTGGGTACGGGGCGATTCTTCCGAAGGCGTCGGAGTGTTTGAATCTGTCGGTGCCGGTTTGTTTGAGCGCGACGCACATCGCGTTTGGGTCAATCCGGATGGAACCGGTTTTTATGGTGCTGGGTCAATCGGCGGCGACGGCGGCGGTTTTGGCGATTGAGAGTGGCAAACCGTTACAGGGGGTGGATCGGGCGCGGCTGAACGAGCGATTGTTGGCGGACAAGCAGGTGTTGGAGTGGAAAGGCGGGGGTGGTTCCAGCGAGCGGGTGGAGTTGAAGGGGGCGCATCAGGATGATCCGGCCGCAGGGCTTGAAGGCTTCCAGAATCACAGCGTTGCGGCGAAGAGCTTTGTTGGTGTGGGATATCGTCACGATGGAAACGAGGGGAAGGGTGCGCAGCGCGCCGTTTTCAAGGTGATGTCCAAAGCCGCTGGGAGGTATGAGGTCCGGCTTTGGTATCCGCCGAACGCCAATCGCGCGACGAACGTGCCGGTGAGTGTGAAATCGGCTGCGGGGGAAAAGCGGATGGTGATTGATCAGCGGCGCGTGGAAGCGGCGGGAGCGTTCCGAGTGTTGTGCACGGTGGAAGTTGCGGGGGGCGAGACCGTTGAGGTGACGGTGTCCAATGCCGAGACGGATGGCTACGTCGTGGTGGATGCGGTTGAGCTCAATCCTGTGAAGTGAGCATCCCCCCTGAGGGAGGGGGATTCAATCGGAGGCGTAGGGATTACCGGCATTGCTCTACGCCGGTTTGCGGGCGTAGGTGCGCCCACCCGTTGCGATCAGTTTTTGGGAGGGGCGGGTTTCGTGGCGAGGAACTCGACGAGGTCACGGAGTTCTTTTTTGGACAGGATGTTATCGAGGTGCTCCGGCATCGAGGAGGGGATCCGGTCGCGGCGTTTGATTTGCGTTACTGGAATGTCTTTTGTGGTTTGCGATCCGAGGGGGGTGAGTGTCAGCGTGGTGGCGGTTTCTGTGACCACTACTCCTGCGACGAGTGAGTTGTCTTCGAGGGTTACCGCCACGTTTTCGTAGCCTTTGGCGAAGGTTGCGTTGGGGTAAAGGATGGCGCGAAGGATGTACTCGCGGTCGTGTTGTTGACCGAGGTCATCGAGCGCTGGCCCGACGTCGCCTCCGGTGCCGCTGTGTTTGTGGCAGCGGAAGCAGCCTGCTTCGTCCTTTTCGCGGAAGATGTTCCTTCCGGAGGAGGAATCGCCGCCGTCGAGGCATTCGCGGAACTTGGCGAGATCGTCGCCTGACTTTCTCATTTTATCGTACTTTTTGAGGAGTTCCTTGAGTGCGGGCGTGCCGCGTTTTGACGCGGCCTCGAGGAGGTCGAGCGATGCGCCGCTTGGTAGGCTGCCATCGACGAGAGATTGCATCTGGGTTTCCAGAAGTTCGTCCGCTTCCTTGGATTTCATTTGGAGAAGGTTGGCGAAACAGATTTGGCGTTGGCGAACATCTCCGGAGGCCAAGATGGATGACATCAGGCTGATGGCCTGAGTCGCTTTCAGCTTTGTCAGGAGGCGACACGCTTCGGAGCGAAGCTCGGGCTCTTTTGCTGCGAGTGCTGCGGTGATGAGGTCGGGGAGTCTTGACGAAAGCGCTGAGGGGACTTGGCGCAGCGCAATGGCTTTCACGGCACCGGCTTCGGTTTCCTTGCTGAGGATTGACTCGATCAGTGCCGGCAAGGCGGGCGATTTCATCGTGGCGGCGGTCTCAATTGCAGCCTGTCGAACGGCAAGTTGTGGGTCGCTTAAGAGGCTGGGGATACGGGCTTCGAGTGCGGCTCGAACGGGTGCGTCATCGCGTTTTCCTTTGGTGGGCCACCATTTCCCGAGGAAGAGATCGCGTCCATCCTCGGGCTTCCATGAGCGGAGGGCCGTGAGCGCTTCGATTCGGGCCGATTCTTGGAGTTGGGTATCGGCTGCGATGCCAATGAGGGCGTCAG
The DNA here is from genome assembly GCA_041191265.1 of Verrucomicrobiota bacterium. Classification (GTDB taxonomy): domain Bacteria; phylum Verrucomicrobiota; class Verrucomicrobiia; order Chthoniobacterales; family Chthoniobacteraceae; genus JBEEPE01. The sequence continues at coordinate 3,646 of JBEEPE010000089.1, forward strand.
CATTTTTCTGGGTCCCGAGGTGGTGGTGGGCGGCGGCGGCGCGCTGGAGCACCGGTTTCGGGAGGTCGCTTCGTGATGCGAGTGCGGCAAGCTTCGGGAGCGCGGAATCAATGGGCAGGTCGTAAATGGCTCGAGCTGCCTCGGTGCGAACCGCAGGGTCTGAGTCGTTCAGGAAGGCCGCAATGTCGGGAGCAGCCTGCCGTCGCAGGGCTAGCACTGCGGCGAGACGCACCGCGCTGGATTCTTGGAGCGTCATGACTGACAGGACCTTAGAGGGCGCGCAGGCGGCGAGGGCAACGACGCGGGCGTGGCGCAGGTGTGCGTCGTCGGTGTTTGATTGGCGAATGATTTCGAGAAGGGTGGGGACCAAGTCGGCGTCGGGGCTGTGGCGAAGAGCCAGTGCGGCGTGGAAAGCAACTCGGGCTTCGGAAGAGGCGAGGAGCGGGGCAATTTCGCGACTGATGTTTTTGGTTTTCAGGTCTGCGAGCGTTCTGAGCGCCTGCGTTTTGGTCTCTGCCTCTGGGTGGTTCAGCAGGTCGAGGAGAAGTGGGCGAACGGATTCGGGGTTGGTGCGTCCGATTTGGCCGAGTGCCCATGCTGCGTGGTAGCGCGCGAAAGGCTTCTCACCGGTGGTTTTGAGGACTGGTGTGAGGATTGCCAGAGCGTCTTCTCGATTCGCGATTGCGAACTGCGCTTTTTGTCGGACGCGTTGGTCCGCGTGCGCCAAGAGCGTGGTCAGTCGGGGAGCATCCAGAGTTTTGAAATCTGAACCGAGAATGCTGACGGTTTCCCGAACCAGCTCGGATTGATCTACTTCGGGGGCGTGGATACGGAAGATTCGTCCGGAGGAGGTTTTCTCAAATCCGTGGCCCCACTCGGTCATGTAGAGGCCGCCATTTGGTGCGAATGCCACATCTGAGATGTACATCCCGCCCCACGCGATTTTCCCATTCATTTCCTTGGTGGAGTTGTCGAGCAGCACTTGCTGGGGGAGCTCTGGGGCGTAGGACGCACCGGACGGGTTGATTCGGAACGCTCGGACGCCTCCGGGGAAATCACACATGAAGAAGTGTCGATCGTACTGTTGGGGAAGGCCGGTGCCGGGGTAGTAGGCAACTCCGGAGGGGCCGTGTCCGATGAGCACGACGGGAGGGAGGACTGCGGGAGCTTTTTTGCCGGCGTCAGGGGTCCAAAGTCCTTCGGTGTTCCAGACACCGAGTTTGGGTTCACGCACGAACTGGTAGTGGAAGCGCCATCCGTAGTCCGCCTCGGGCACGACGTGGATCCAGCGCGATTTATCTCCACCGTCTGCGTTGTTGTCGCCGGTGAACAGGTCACCGAGTTCGTTGAAGGCGAGGGAGTCTGGGTTGCGAAGGCCCTTGGCGACGAGTTCGAGATTGGAACCGTCGGGCCAGCAGCGGAGGACGCCACCGGTTGAGAGGAGTTCGATGCGTCCGCCTTCTTTGGTGGGGATGTTTGCGCCGCAGTCTCCGACCGAAAAATAGAGGCGGCCGTCGGGGCCCGTTTTGAGGCCGTGCGCGTCGTGTCCGCTGAAGACGATGTGGACGCCGAGTCCGTCGACGATGGGTGTTGCGGCGCCTTGGTTGTCGATGTGCCAGATTTTGGGAGCGCAGATGACTCGGAAACCGTCGTCGGAGACGGTGACGCCGGCAGCAATCATATCGGCGAGGGTGTTGAATCCGGAGTGCGCGATGGATGCGGAGTCGGCGCGGCCTTTGCCGGTGGTGTCGGAGAGCACGGAGACGCGGTCTTTTTCGACTTCGAGATCTCGCCAATCGAAGGTGCCGTCTTTGTTGTGATCGATTTCTTTTCCGGTGGGTTTCATTCCCGCGTTGGGTGGGAAAGTTTTTTTGAGGAAAGCGATGCGGTCTGCGACGGAAGTCAGGCCGAGGGTGGCGGGAATCCAGTTTCGTTCGCCGGAGGAGTAGGAGCGGATGTCTGGCACTGAAGATTTGCGACGGAAGCTTTCTGCGACGAAGGCTCGGCCACGGTCGTCGAATGCGAGGGCGACGGGGTTGAAGAGCATGGGTTCGGAGGCCCATGTGTCCATTAGGAGACCTGGAGCGAGAGTGGTGTTTTTGATGACGGTTTCGGGTGGCGGCGCGGTGGGGGCGGGTTTGGGTTTGTCACCGGAGGGGGGCGCGGTTTCGGCGAGGGTGGTGAGGGTCGGGAAAGTGGAAAGCAGGGCGACGCGGAGGAGGTGTTTCATCGGATAGTGGGGAAAGTTGATTTTGTGCTGGCGGGATGGCAAGTGGGGCGACGGGTGACCTGCGGTTAGGGGTGACGATCGAGGTCTAGATTGGTTTGTTTACGGAATCCGGTGAGACGGAGTGATTGGTCCGAAAAAATTTCGAGTGTGCCGTATCCGCTTTGTTCGGGGGCTTGGCCTTCGACCATGGCGACGAGGGTGCAGTAGTGGATTCCGTTGATGAATGCGTAGTCGTTGGCGTGAGAGTGGCCTTGGAACACGGCGGTGACTTTGCCGGAGCGCTCGAGGATTTCGCGGATGGCAGCGGCGTTGCGAATGGTGTGGGCGCCGTGGGGGTCGAGTCGTTGGTGGGCAAAGATGAGAACGGGTTTGTCGGTGCTGGCGAGGTCGCGTTGGAGCCAAGCGATTTCTTGGGGCGGGATGGATGCGTCTTTCCAATCGAAGTTATCTCGTCCGTAGGGGGTTCCGTCGGAGGTGAAGCAGGCGTCGAGGAGGACGAAGTGGAAGGGGCCTTGATCGAAGGAGGAGTAGGTTTGGGGGTTACAGCCAGAGTGGTGGATGAACTCTTCTTTGGTGAGTGAGCTGACGCAATGATTGCCGAGGATGTAGTGGACGGGGGCGTTTGCTTTTCGGATGGCGGTGTTTACTTCTCTGAGCCAGTGGATTTCAACTTCGGCGGAGGGGGCTTTGTCGATGAGGTCGCCGAGTTCGACGACGAAATCGATTTGGGATTGGTTGAAGCGCTCGACGCATTCCGCGAGTTTGCCGAGGGTATCGCGGTAGTGGCGGCTGCCTCTGGGTGGCTTGTCGGCGTAATGGAGGTCGGTGAGGAGGCCGATGCGCAGGACGGGTTTTGCTGGGGTATTTGCAAGAAGTCCGGTTGCGGAGGCGAGGTAGAGGGCACCGCGGGAGAGGAAGTGGCGGCGTGAGGTGCCGATTGATTTGTCCGAATGCATGGTTGCGACGGGCGCATGATGCGGGCCACGGTTCTGTTCGGCGTTGTTATCGTAAAAAGGGTGAGCCGATTTCTTCACCTGCGGAGCCCGCTCCTCATTGGGCGGCACTTCTTCAAGTGCCAACGCCTTCCATCACGCCAAACATCCTTAGAAAGCCAACGATTCCGAGACAAGCGATGGACGAGCGGGCACGATACAGTCACATGCAGCCTGATTCCCGCGTTTAGATTTATTCTGTGAAGACGGGGGTGCCTGAGTTTACGAGGGCTGTCAGGCGAATGGCATCCCAGTTGGCGAGGCGGATGCAGCCGTGAGAGGAAGCGGTGCCGATGGAGTCCGGTTGATTTGTTCCGTGAATGCCGAGGCCGAGTTTATTGAGTCCGCACCAGACGACACCGACGGGGTTGTTGGGGCCTGGGGGCATCATTTTGAAGTTGTTGGTGCGCACTCCTCGGTTCAGTACGCCTTGGTCCCATCGGTAGGTTGGGAGGAGGCAGATTCCGGTGATGCGCCATTTGCCTTTTGGGGTTGGGAGGCCTGGGGAACCGATTGCGATGGGGAAAGCGGCGAGGGTTTTTGATTGATGAGTTACCTTGAGGGATCGGTTGGCGAGGTCTACGTGGATTTCTCGGTCGCGAAGGGCTTCATTTTCGGGGGTAGCGGCCGTTGGTTGAATGGTTTCGAGTTCGAAGGGTTCAACGTCTGGGACGGTGATTTCGTCGCCGGGAACGATGCTGTTGAGTTTTCGGGTGGGATTGAGGGTTGAGAGGAGTTCTTCCGAGCAGTGGAAGCGTTCGCAGATGAACTCGGTGATGGAGGAGTAAGGGATGCTGTGGCGCGTATTCCCTTGGGTGGAAATGAACTGAAGGTGTTTTGTTTCGAGGGTGAAGGTGGAGTGCCGCGGTGAATGTTCGGGCAGGGTGAACTGTTTTTCGTCGGAGACGGGTGATTGCTCGTTTGCTGCGAGGTAAGCGTTCAGCGCTTTGAGGGTTGAGCTTCCGCTGTGGCCATCGATGGATTTTGGGCTGAAGAGGTTGCGGTCGAGGAAGACCTGCAGTTGGACATTGCGATTTCGGTCTTCTTCGGGGAGTGATCGCAGGGAGGGTTTGGTGGGGGCGGGACGCGATGTTTTTTGGGGGGTCTTAGGTTTTTCGGAGGATGTCGTTGACTGTTTTTTTGTGGAGGGATTGGCGGGGGAAATTGGGGGTTGGGTTTCCGGAGCGGGTTTGGAGCGCCAAAAAAAGAAGCCTGCGTGTGATTGAGGGGCACGGAGGAGGATCGCCATTAGGAGGAAGTGGCGGAGGAGATATTTTCCGAGAGAGGGGGTACAGATGCTCACGTTCTCGCAGGTGTAGAGTGGAGTGGCGCAGAAGCCAACCCATGAGAGTGGGGAGTTGATTGGAGTTACCGCGTGATGACGCGAGGCACGTCGGAGGCGACGACGCGGGAGGGCAACCGTTTTTCGAGGCGCACGAAGTCGTTATTGTCTCCGTATTTTGACCATTCGCCTCGGGGGACATCTTCGAAGTCAACGAACTGCCAGTCCGTGACGTCGGTGGAGCCGAGGCTGAGGTAATCCCGCACGGCGGGTGAGATATCGAGGCCGGCGCCTTTATTGAGGTTGGGACTGGGCCGGTCTTTTCCGAAGACGTACTGGTGGTGGTCGGTTCGGAAAGGCCCGCAGTCTGACCATTGGGCGTAGCAGGTCCGTCCGGAGCGGTTACTGATGGCGACCCAGCGGTCGCGGCAGACGCTGACTCCGTCTCGGGTGAAAGCTTCCTTGAACCATGGAATGACGAGTTTCGCTTCGGGTTTGTGGGATCGTTTGGCGAGGTCGTTGTAGGGGAGTGCGCAGTAGAAGGGGTTTTGCTTTGGGATGAAGTTGGGAGGGAAGTAGCCTCGCCGTTTTGCGGGGTCGGGGTTATCGTATCCGCCGAAGGAGATCATCCAGTTGGAGTCCCAGGAGGAGGCGCGGTTATGGACCGGGTTGTTCACGGTTGCGCTTTCGCCGACCCAGAACACGGTGGTGACGATTCCGCGATGCCACGGGTACTTGGTGGAGGAGCGGAAGTTGGAGCGAGAGAGGGTTGGGATGACGACTTGGGGTTCGAGGGCGTGGATTGCGCTCTCGCGGAGTCGCTCTGCGTAGCGGGTGAAGGCTGCTTTTTCGCTGAAGGGACCGGAAGGGTCGGATTCGCCGTCGGAAGCGCGGTTGGTTTGCGATTGGGACGGTCCCGTGAGGAGCGATAGGACGGAGAGTGTTAGGGCAACTCGCAACAGATGTTTCAGGGCACCTCGGTATTGGTGCTCCGGTTCAACCGCTCCCGACGCCTTTTCGGCTGGGTTACACTGTTCTCCTATCCCCTTCATAAGCCGCTAGGCCTAGATATTGAGCAAAAGCCGTTCCATGTCTGACGCGCGGGCGGGTTGGCGAGGAGGGGGAGCTTGAGGGATGGGAGGGGCTGTAGTATCGATTGGGCATGAAAATTTCATCACGTTGGCTTGCGTTGGGAGTCCCAGTGGCGTTGGTGTGTTCAGCCATGGCTCAATCAGCAAAAGAAAAAGGTGAAGCGTTTTTGAAAGAGAACGCGAAGAAGGAGGGGGTGAAGCAGCTTCCGAGTGGGTTGCAGGTAAAAATCATTAACCCGGGCAATGAAACGAAGCCGAAGTCGAGTGACCAAGTGGAGGTTCACTATCGCGGCACGACGATTGACGGGAAGGAGTTTGATAGCTCTTACAATCGCAAGGAGACGATTACGTTTGGGTTGAATCAGGTGATTCGCGGATGGACGGAGGGGATGCAGTTGATTGGGGAAGGCGGGAAAGCGGAGCTTTATATTCCAGCGAATCTGGCTTACGGGACGCGGGGTGCGCCGCCGGTGATTGGTCCGGACGAGACGCTGATTTTTGAAGTTGAGCTGATTAAGGTGAAGAAGTAGCTCGGGGAAGTGGTCCCGCCCTGGATGTTCTGGGGCGGGTTTTTTATTTCCACCTTGATGGAAAAACAAAGCGAGACGCGGGGGGATGGAAAGGGGAGGAAGGGTGGGGTGCGGGCGGATGGGGAGGAGGACCTTGAGTTAGAACGCGAGGTGGAGGCTTTGGTTCGGTTGGAGGGTGGGGATGCGGACGTGGCGGAGTGGGGGTATGGACCGGATGCCGAGGAGATTGACTGGGACGTTCAGGGCGAGCGTGAGGTCGAGGCGGGGGAGGAGGGGTTGGATGGTTTGGAAGATGCGGATGAAGGGGTGGTGGA
>JBEEPE010000090.1:0-3664 GCA_041191265.1 Verrucomicrobiota bacterium
CCCCTCTCCCCCCCTCTCCCCTCCCCCCTTCGTGCCTTCGCGTCTTCGTGTGCCCCCTCTTCTCCCCCCTGCCCCCTCTGCCTCCCCTCCCCCCTTCGTGCCTTCGCGTCTTCGTGTGCCCCCTCTTCCCCCTCTTCCCCCTCTTCCCCCTCTTCCCCCCCCGCTTACCCAACCGTGCCGCCCGCCCAACGCGCAGCCTCACGCAACCCTGCATCGCTCCCCCCTCCCATCACCAAAATCGCATCCCCCGTTTCAACAACCGTTATTCCCTCAACTCCAATCAGTACAACCTTTCGGCCCGACCCCGCGCGCGCATAGTTATCCCTTCCGTCCACCACCAAAACCTGCCCCTCGCACCGATTTCCCGCCCCATCAGGCTCCGTTAAATCCGCCACCGAACGCCACCCCCCCAAGTCGTTCCATACCCCATCAAACGGCACGGTCGCAACCAACCCGTGCCGTTCAAGAACCGCATAATCGATGCTTTGCGAACGGCACGCCTCAAATGCCGCTCGGTCCGGAAAAATATCATCGCCTTCCACCGTAGCGCCCCTCATCGCAAGCGCACTCTGCTGAAGGATGTCCGGAGCGTGCTCGCGAAACGCCGCTCTCAGCGTTCCGACCGTCGCGAGAAAAATCCCCGCGTTCCACAGAACATCCCCCTCCGCCATCAATGCACCCGCCACCTCAACAGACGGCTTCTCCAAGAACTGTTTCACCACAAACGCTTCCGTGCCTTGAAACAGTTCGCCATACCGAACATAGCCGTACGCAGGACTCGGATGATCCGGACGAACCCCAAACGTCACAATCGCACCGTTCAACGCAGCGGGCACGCCGCGCTGCACCATGTCACGAAACCGATTCACATCGGGAATGTGATGGTCCGCTGGACATACCAACATCACCGTATCGTCATCCGCTCCAGCAACTCCTAACGCAATCGCAGCGGCCGTGTTCCTCGCCACCGGCTCATAAACCCCGCGAACCGAGCACCCCGCAGCAACGGATAAATTTCTCACAAAGTGCCGATGCGCTGAGGCGGCCACACAGAGCACAGGCCCACCCTTCGAAACACTCTTGGCCCGATCTAGAGCCGTCTCGAACAAGGTGCGTCCCGCGACGAGCGGAACAAACTGTTTGGGATGTTCTGGCGTGGAGACCGGCCACAACCGCGTGCCGGATCCGCCGCAGAGAATCAACGGGAGAATCGTCCTGCTCGTTTCCATGATTGTAGTTTGGCGCAGGGAGTGCCGAGGCTCCAGACCCATCAACGCTTGGGAGCGCGAACCTGATCCAGAGCCGTCAGCACGTCGACCGCACGCTGCAAAGACGGATCCCGCGGAACAGGGTTGGGCAGAACACGGCGCCCAACACGGTCCTCAATGAGTCGGTCCAATTCTGGGGTTGATCGCGCAACTCCTTCAGCAGGAACCACTCTTGCTCGCTCCGCAGGAGCCAAAATGCGGTCTGCAATTCCCAAGGCGATGTCCGGCACCGTGGGAGGCGATGTCTGTAAATCAGGCCGAACGCCTTGGCTCAAATCTCCCAACTCCGGCACCGAAACTGACCATTTGCGAAGCCTCAAATACTTGTCGCTCCCCAATGGCCGATCCTCAAATTCGCCTGCAACGCCGCGCGTCTTCTGTCCGAACACCACCGCTCCCGCAACGCTTTGAAGCGCACCCGCCAGCACCTCGGCCGGCCCGCCGACCGAGGTCGACACCATCACCGCCACGCGGCCCGAATAAACCGGATCGCGCCCCGCTGAAAGTTTCTCCACCTTGCCGGTCTCGCGCTCCGTCTTCTCGAACATCAATACTCCCTTGGGCGCGAAATACGAAACCACCTCCGCCACGTGCGCCAACGTCCCAGCGGGAGGCGTGTACCGCAAATCCAGAACAACCCCAGGAACCTTTGCCGCACCGCGCAGTTCCTCCGCCAACGCTTTCACGTTCACGGGAGTCAATGTGCCCATCACAATCCAGCGCACCGACGGCCCTGCAGCCTCCGCCCTTAACGACGACGCCTTCTCCAAGGCAAGTTTCTCCACCGCCTTCGAAACCAAACTCGTCCCCGGCCCAATCCGTCCAAGCAACCCCTCCAGCGCCGCCCGCTTCGTATTCAAGGGCGAGCCCGCACCCTCGCGGCCCGTCATCGCCCAAATGGCCTCCAGCGCCGCATCCAACTCATCTTCACCCAACTGCTCGACTGGAGCCGCAGCAGATTGCGTCAACGCATCTCCTTGCGCCATCCCCAGCGACGCCCAAAAAACCGCTAAAACCGCGCCCATCCATAACACCACCCTCGCAAGATTCCGCGTGAGCGTGCGCAACGCCCAAAAGCAGATGTCCGTTCCAACCTGTTGGTCCTGAGGAGACATGACGATGTCCTACGCGTTCAACCCCCGCGACGCGATATCTTTCCGGTACTGCGCCCCCTCGAACGCAATCCGCCCTACCGCTCCGTACGCAGCGGCAACCGCTGCCCCAAGATCCGACCCACACGCCGTCACCCCAAGGACGCGGCCCCCCGAGTTCACCAAACCCGACGCCACGTCCTGACGAGTGCCCGCATGGAAAACCACCGCTCCAGCAGACTCCGCTTCCTCAATGCCGCGAATCGGGAAGCCGCTCCGCACCGCCTCAGGATAACCCGCTGAAGCCATAATCACGCACACCGCCGATTCCGCGCGCCAACTCGCAACCGCGCCCTCCAACCGCCCCTCTGCCGTCGCGCAAAGCAGCTCCACCAAATCGCCCTCCAACCTCGAAAGCAAAACCTGCGTCTCCGGATCGCCAAACCGACAGTTAAACTCCAGCACACGCGGCCCAGCAGCCGTCATCATCAATCCCGGAAAAAGCATGCCTCGGAAATCCAACCCGTCCTTTCGCAACCCCTCCAAAAAGCGGTCCATCACCAATGTCCGAATCTGCTCCTCTTGCTCCGCCCCCATTTGCGGAAGCGGGCTGTACGTTCCCATTCCACCCGTGTTCGGCCCAGTGTCCCCATCCCCAATTCGCTTATGATCCTGAGCAAACGGGAAAAGCAGATACGTCCGCCCGTCCACCAACGCGTGCACCGAACACTCAAACCCCTCCAGAAACTCCTCAATCACCACCTGGTCCCCCGCCCCGCCAAATCGCCGCTCCACCATAATCGACGCCAACGCCGCCTCCGCCTCCGCACGCGTCGTCGCAATCATCACCCCTTTTCCCAAGGCTAATCCGTCCGCCTTAATCACCGCTGGCAAGCCCACCTCAGGCAAAAACGCCAACGCCGCCTCATACGAATCAAAACTCCCGCTCCGAGCCGTCGGAATGCCGTGCCGCTCCATAAACGACTTCGCAAATACCTTCGAACTCTCCAGTCGCGCCGCAGCCTGACGCGGCCCAAACGCACGCAACCCAGCCGCCTCAAATGCATCAATAATCCCCGACGCAATCACGTCGTCCGGACCAACCACCGTCAACCCAACCTCATTCTCACGCGCAAACGCAATCAAGGCCGCATGGTCCATCGGCGCGATGTCCACACACTCCGCCACCTGCGCAATCCCAGGATTCCCGCGCGCACAAAAGAGACGCCCCACCGAAGGAGACTGCTTCAACTTCCACACTAGCGCGTGCTCCCGCCCGCCCCCGCCAATCACCAAAATATTCAT
>JBEEPE010000091.1:0-7734 GCA_041191265.1 Verrucomicrobiota bacterium
CGGGTTCCCGAGTTGAAGCCCCAGTCCCCAATCAGGTTTGCGTCCTCAAACGCGAGCGATGATTTCGGCCCGGCAATCACCCAAGTTGGCGAGATGGGCACTCCGTCGGCCGAAATGAGTACGGGATGGCCGGACGATGAAGTTGTCTGTCCGTCCGTGTTGTCGCCGAAGGCGTAGACGCACCATGGGCTACTGACGCCATTAGCCTCTGCAATCACCAAAGAGTGCTTTTCTCCCGCTGCAATGAATGGACGTGGCTGGGAGACAAAGCGACCCGTTAGTGCTCTTCTGAGTATCACTGAAGGTACTTTGAGAGGAATTACGACATTGGTCTCAGGCTGCCTAACGCAAAGCTTGATTGGAACAAGGACCGACTCTTTCTGAAGAGTTGGAGTCGTTGAGGGGCCCGCTTCCCATAGTCTGCCTTGAGTGTCCACTGGGATTCCATCCATTCCTAGTTGGCCCGAGGAGTTGTCTCCCCAACCCCAGACTTGCCCAGTTTCGTCGACTGCGAGGCTGTGAAAGTCGCCCGCCGCAACTTGTACAATCTTCCGGTCTTCGAAGCGTTCAGGGGGGATTCGGGTGGGGGAACGTCGATCAGCAGGGGCTGTGGAGTCACCTAGTCTGCCGCGTCCGAGTTTTCTTGTTGAGTTTCCCCAAACGTAGACATGGCCGCGCGTCGTCAGGAGTAGGGTATGTTCCCGTCCAGCGCTGAGTTGTTTGATATCGTCTTTCTGAATGCCGAGCGATTCAAAGTGAGCGGTGTCTTCTCGCGAAATTCCTACGCTCTCGGGTAAATCGACCAACACGGGTTGATTTGGACTGAGTGGAATCTCGCCGCGGGTGGAGATTACCACGCCGGTCGCGGGGTCTCGGACGAGTTCGCGCATACCGTGCCCAATCTGTCCTTCAGATCCGCGTCCCCAACCAGCAATACTTCCTCCGCGCGCCGAAGTGCCACCTGAAGCGAGTAGGCAAATCAAAAGGGCGTGGACGATGTTCGGAATACTTCGGCGCACGGGAGACATGAGGATTCGAAGGAGGGGATTCTCTTATTGGAGACGGGTTTTTCTTCTCCCGAGACGTTCGGGAAGTATCTGGCAAACCTCCCATGGTGCAACGCAAAATCTCTGAAGCATGGTTTGGTTGAAGAACGAACTGAGGGCGCTGGTTTGCCAATCTTTTGGGCCGAATCTTTTGGGCAGGCTCAGCCTTGATGCTCGTTGAACTGGGCAACGGCTGCGGCTTTGGTGTTCACGCGAAGTTTCTGGTAGATGTGCTCGATGTGGGTGCGGACGGTGCTGTAGCTCAGTCCGAGGTCCGCGGAGATTTCCTTGTAGAGTTGCCCCTTTGCCAGCTGCTCCAAGATTTCCCGTTCCCGAGCGGTCAAGGCATCCAACGGATTAGTCGGGGGGGCTTGCTGACGGAAAAAATCGACCATCCGCCGCGCGAGTGCCGGCGAGAGTGGGGCGCCGCCCACGGCGGCTTCGGTGACGGCCTCCAGCAATCTCTCGGGTCGTGACGATTTAAGGAGGTAGCCGGTGGCCCCTGCCTTGATGGAGGCAAACAGTTGTTCAGAATCGTCGTGCACCGTGTGCATCAAGATTTTTAAGTTCGGAAGTTGAGCGAGAAATCCGGGAATCGCAGCGGTTCCGGTCATTCCTGGGAGGTTGATGTCCAGAATCAGGATGTCGGGTCGTTTTGACGCGAGGTGCTGGAGCGCCTCCTCAGCGCTGGAGAAGTTGGCGACGCAGGACATTTCGGGATGAGCGTTGAAAAAGTCGGCAAGGGTTTCGCCGAGGTCTTTTTGGTCTTCAACGATGGCGATGCGGAGTTTTTGGGGGGACATAGGGTTGATTTAGCTTCGAGTTAGCTTCTGAGAGGCAGCCTCCATTCGAGGGTAATCTGGGTTCCGGAGCCCGGTTCACTGGTTAGGGAAAATGTGCCGCCGAGCGCGCTGCACCGATCCTTCATACTGCGGATACCCTCGCCGAGGCCTGATTGTTCGCGTGGTGCGGAACCTAAGGAGAAGCCTAAGCCGTCATCGCGAATCGTGACAGTGAGCGCTCCTGCCACCTTCGCAAAGGAGACAGTGATAAACTTGGGGTTCGCGTGTGCGAGCGCGTTGCTGACGGCCTGTTTGATGATGAGCAGGGATTCCCGACGAAACGTGGGGGTGAGGTGGATTTCATCAAGCCCCTGTCCGATTTCTGTGACAGGGCGGACGGGGGATCCTTCGAGGAAGTCTTCCAAATACTTGCAGGCGAAATGAGCGAGCCCTGAAGCTGAGTCGTGTCTTGGGTTCACTGCCCAGAGGGTTTCTTGAAAGGCGCGTTGCACCTGAGCGACGCTGTTTTCCATTTCGAGCAGGCGATCGCTGCGCCGGTTTTCCGGTCCGGTTTTGCAAAGCGACGAAAGAAGGCCAATCCGCGTGAGTTTTGCCCCAATTTCGTCATGCAAGTCCCGGGAGATGCGCTGGCGTTCTTCGTTGATGAGTCGCTCTCCGGCCAGGAGGCGTGCGAGTCGGATTCGGATGATGAGCCGGATCAAGAGAGTTGCCCCAGCCAGTGTGAGAGCGCCGATGGCGCTGAGGAACAGGGGGGATTGCGAGAAGGGAGGGGGAACCCGGATGGAAATCTTTGCCGGATCGGGATGCCAATCGCCGGACGGAGTCCCTGCTTGAACCTCAAATCGGTAATCGCCTGCGGGGAGGTTTTGGAAGGAGGCTCGACGCATCGTGGATGGCTGGGACCATTCGGAGTCGAGCCCCGAAAGCCGATGCCGGAATACGGTCTCGTCGAGATGACCAAAATCCGGTGCGGTGAACAGGATTTCCATCCACCGAGTGCCCGGTGGGAGGGATTGCTCTGTACCGAGCCCTTCGAGAGGTGAAGTGGGTAAAAGCGAGGAAGATTCCGTGATGAGCGCTTCGATTCTCGGCTTTACCGGTTGCGAGTCCTCGGGAGCATCGGATCGTATACTCGAAATACCTGCAGCGGTGATAAATGCAGGTCGTCCGTCAGGCATCAGGGTTGCCAGTTGACCGGTTCCGCCGAGGCATTCATCAGACGCCAGTCCGGCCGCTGACGTTATCCGCAGAACGCCTCGCGATTGAGGGGGGGTATGACCCAAGGGAAGGTCTGTGAACTTGATTCGAAGCAACCCTTCTCGCGTCCCAATCCAAAGGTTTCTTTGGTCGGTAATCAACTGGAGCGCGGGTACGCTCCCGAGTCCCGGAATCTGTCCTAGCCTTCTGAGCGTGCCATTTTCCAAAACGGCAAGGCCTTTCAACGTGCTGATCCAAAGTCGATTTTGTTTGTCGAGGTGCAGTGCAAGAATGGAGGTGGAGGGGAGGCCATCTTCCTCCGTCAGGAAAGAGGCGGCTCCATCTGGCGTGAGAACCCCGAGACCAGCCCGTTGAAATCCAAACCAAAGTGTGCCATCGACCGACTCTGCCATGCAGCCCACAGGATCGAGCCGATCAAAAATGGCTGGGATGCCGGCATTCGGGGAGAGGGTGCCTTCGGGGAGAAGTTTGAGTAGGCCATCTACACAACCGGCCCACAGCTGGTTTTTTGTATCGCGGTGAAGGCTCAAAATCACGCGGCTCGTGCGACGTTCTTCGTTGGACGTCGCCTTTGATTCGATCGAATCGTTTCCAACATGAAGCAGGTGATTGCCTCGGGTTCCAATCCAGAGGGAATTGTCCGTCCCTTCGACCACCGCAGAGATACTGCCTTCGATGTGAGCGACTTCGAACGCCGTCCCGTTGGAGATGTCGTAGACCACTCCGGATTCCGTCCCAGCCAGGACGCGCCCGGAGCGGGTTGTTGTCACGACACTGAAGCGGGTTTCTGGTTCGGGTGGTGGGAGATTTGCGGCGACTTTCCGCTGAAACCTAAATAGCCCAGTTCCTCCTCCTGCCCAGATGGTTCCGCTTCCATCGACGAGGAGGCAGCGGTTATCGACGGGAGCGTTTCCCTCTCGGCCTGTGATGCGGTAAAGGTGGGTGGGTGAGTTCGCGAACACGCCTTCTACGCCCCCTGTCCAGAGCGTGCGTTGATGATAAAAAAACGACTCAGGGAAGGGGCGTGCCGCGGTGCCATGTGGGTTGCGCATGGGCAACCACGTGCCCCCCGTGAAAACGTAGGCAGCCTCTGGGGTGAACACGCCGGCAGTGCCTTCCCGATCGGTCAAAAAAACCGCTGGCTCTCCGGACGCAGTGACTGGAGGAGGCGGCGGCGATGGAAACGCAGCGAGGCGCCAGCGGTCGGGATCAATCTGCTTCCATGCATCGCCGGGTTTGTCGTCTGCAGGGAGAACGGGCACCCAGACTTCGTTCTCGAGGCGGAGCGGGGAGGGCGCACTGACTGACTCGTGATGGCGTCTCCGCGAGTAAACTTCACCGCGGGGACCAAACCCCGTCGCGATGGTTTCCTCTGGGGTGCCGGCCATGTCAAACGATGGCCATGCTTTGGAGTTCGATGGCCCCAAGCGGAGGACGCCGTTTACGCCGGATAGCCAGAGATTTCCTGCTTTGTCTGAGGCGAGGTGATTGAAGAGCGCGGGCGGTTTCCCGGGCCATTCCTCCCTGCTCCAGACCATGAAATCGACGCCATCAAATCTCACCAACTGGCTTGTGGTTGAGAGCCAGAGAAAGCCTGCTTGATCAAAGCACAGACCGGTGACGACGGATTCTGGGAGGCCCTTCAAGTGATCCCAGTGACGGACTGCGTAATCTTCCAGCAAACTGCGCTCAGGCAGCGTTTGCGACTGACCTTCGGTGAGAAGAAGCGAGGAGGCGAGGAGTAGTCCGACGAGTCGTCCGGTTCTTGCGCGCGTGGCGGCGAAAGATTCAGTTACCCCAGTGGGACTGGGGTGGAGGACTGATCCGAACATGGCGGGGGAATCCATTCTGAGTTCTTGTTTCCCAGCGCGATATCGCTGGGCAACGGGTGAAACTCTACGCGAGGTTTACTACACCTGTTCCGCACCTTCGCACGTTCAAAACTTCGGCGAAGCGCTTCATTGTTCAGGGCAAAGCTTCGATAAACTCGAGCAAATCAGCCACATCATCGGCAGAGAGTCCCTTCTCCAAACCTTCCGGCATCAGACTTTTGCCGGAGGAAGCGGTTCCCTTGATTTCGCTGCGTTTCAGCGGAATTGATGCGCCGCCCATCACGGTCAAGTTGAAGCCGTTTGCCGAATCGTCGGTCATTAAGCCTTCCAGAGTTGAGCCATCGCGTTTGTTTACGGTGTAGCCGATGTACTGAGCCGCCACCTCGCGGTTAGGGTCCAGAATCGCCGTGAGAAGAGCGTCTCGGCCGCGGTTTTTCACGGTGACGAGGTCGGGCCCAACTTGGAATCCCTCCGATCCGGCCTTGTGGCAAACCATGCAGCGTGACTGAAAAATCAGGCGGCCCTTACTGGCGTTGCCCTTTTTACTGACTGCTGGCGCGTAGGCTTTGAGGACTTCCTCTCGCGCCGGAGGGAGAACCTCTGCCAGCGAGACTTTTGCAAGCGCAGCAATCTGAACGTTTTTGTGGGAAACGAGAGTCTGGATTTGTGCCGCGCTGAGTTCCGCAGGGGCGATGGATTTACTTTTGAGCTCCGTTAGAAGTGCGGGAATCCGCGTTTCGCGTGAGATTAGTCCATCGAGGGCGATGGCGCGCGTGGAGGGGGGTAACGTTTGCCAAACCGGCAGAAGCTCCATCATCGGTTCGACGCGGTCGGACTGGAGGAGCGATTGGACCGCTGCGGTCTGGATGTCCGAGGCAGACGTCTCTCGTAAACACGCGCGGATGGCTTCGAGGGATTTTGGATGTTTCCAAAGCGCCAAGAGCCGGATTGCGGAAGGGCGATTAGACGCGGCGCGGTCGAGGGCAATGCGATGCGCTGCTTCGAACACGGCTGCAGCGTTCCCGTCGGAGTCGACTTCGGCGATCGAGACACCCGCATCGCGGAAGGCTTTTGCGAGTTCAAGGAACAGGGTTTCGTCGAGGGTTGGTGCCGTGACGGCACGAATGAGTGCCTGGCGCGTTGCGGGTGCGGAATCGGTTTTTGCGACCGTCGCGAGAAGTGCGGATGCCACGGTTCGTGGCAGGTTCCGGAGGGTAGGCGCCAGTTCGTTGAAGAGTTCCGTATCAGCACTTTGCAAGAGGGCGGATTGTGTCCACGTCGACGAATCATTTTTTCGGATGATTGCTGCGAGGAGCGAGGCGCGCACGTTGGCGGGGAGCTGCGCAGCGGCTGCGGCTGCGACGAATCGGAGGCGCGAGGAATCGGACTCAGCCAGTGCGGCGACGGATTGTTTTGAAAGCGCCTTGCGTGCAACCAGCAGGGTAACCGCACGTTCGCGAACGGAGGGATGGTTCGAGGGAGTTGCCGCGAGGGTTTCCAAATCCGTTGAGCTCAGCTTGCCAATGGCGTCGAGTGCTCCGATGGCGTGGAGGCAAGTGACGGTAGACCCAGTTGAGAGGAGTGCGCGGAGGGGGGCTTCCGAGGAGGGATCACGGCGTTCGGCCAGCAGACGATGGGCGGTGTCGCGGTGCCATCCATTTGGGTGAGTGAGCGTGTCGACCAACTGGGCCGTACTGGCTGCCGCTAGATTTACGGCCGAACCGCGCACGGGGCGTCCTTTGTCAGGGGTGATTCTCCACAGACGTCCTCGATCATTGCCGCTGTTGAGGTCGAGATGTTTTTTGATTTCGTCGGGGATGCTCCAAGGGTGCTCGATGACTTCGCGGTACATGTCGCAGAGGTAGAGGCAGCCATCGGGAGCATTCGCGAAGTTCACAACGCGAACCCACGTGTCTGTGGACGCTGCAAACTCCCGCTTCGTTTCGTCGGCAGGCCGCGAACCGATGAGAGTTACTCCATCCGGAGCGGATGAAATAACCTTACGGTGAACGAGTTGTCCTCCTGCGTCGCCGGTGAAAGTATTGTTCGAAAACGCGGGGCCGAATGCGTCCCCGCGGTAAACGGTGGTGCCGGTTGCGCCGGTGAAATAACCGCTGACGCGACCTCCACCCTCAACCGCGCCCTTCACAACGCCCGCAACGCGCCAGCGAGTGCGCATGATACGCCACGGTTCATCCGGGCTGATGCGGAATACTTCAGCGGCCCCGCCGTCCGCTGCGACGCTGTGTCGAGGCGACTGCATTCCTTTCGGCAGGAGACGGTCATCGGCGACCCAGTGTTGAAGGTGGTCGGAGTTCGAACAGGCAAACTTTCGACCATAATCGTCGAACGACATCCCGTACTGCGCGCCGCCACTTTCGAAGCCGAAGTCATGCGTGAGGGGATCAAACCAGAAATCGCGTCCGGAAAGTTCTTCAGGGGGGCGGGCCGGATTTTTCGGGGAAGAAATCACTCCTCGGTTTCCGCCTCCTGCAAGCACGTGGACTCGATTGTCCTGTCCCCACTGCAGGCTGTTTAACATGCTCTGAACATTGAGCAGCTTGAGCCCAGTTCCGAATCCTGTGAACACCACTTCTCGGTATTCTGCGTGGTTGTCGTTATCGCGATCCTCGAACCGAACAATGTCGGGAGTCGTTGCAACGTAGAGACCTCCGTTTGCCCAAATCAATCCGGTGGGCCACGCGAGGTTGTCTGCAAAGACGGCAGATGACTCGAATACGCCGTCGTTGTCTCTGTCTTCGAGGACAGAAATACGGCCGAGGTGCGGGGTTTCATCGCGTCGCTCGGAGTAATCAATCATTTCGCAGACGAAGA
>JBEEPE010000092.1:0-3040 GCA_041191265.1 Verrucomicrobiota bacterium
CGCCAGGTGACGGAAGGACGCCGAGGAAGTAGACGCCGTTTTCGGTCGCGGAGCGTTGGAGGATGGTCTGGTTGTTTGGAAGTTGGGCGAGCGGGATTCCGTTGCCTTGGACGGAGGTGAATTTGCGAACCTCGAGGTCGCCGACCGGAAGCGCGGAACCGTCCTTGGTGTTGGCCAACAAATCGTGGTCATTGCGCCAGGTTGCGGGCGAGAGCGGTTGATCCAGCGCTGTTGGTTTGCCCCAAGCGAGACCGGCAAAGGATGGGGAGGAGGCGTCTGCAACGGGGAGAAAGAGCAGGCGACGTCCGTTGCGGATGTGCGTGAGGAGTTGGCGGTGCAGGGGGGAGTCGGGTTCGGGGGGCGTGGCGTGCCAGACGATGAGTGCGGTTTCGTCCCACGCGATTTCGTGGGCGCGTTTCGAGGGGAGGCGATCGCAGGCGTAATTGCGGGATTCGTCGGCGGAGGCTGACAGGACGGCCACGAGCGGTTCGGCGACGGCGTCATCATCGGTGAGGACGACGGAGCGGAGGGTTGGGGCTTCGTCGTACACGAAGTGGAAGAGGTTGTTTGCGGGGTTGGAATCGGCGGGTAGTTCGAGACGGCCCCAGCCACGTTTTGCGGCGACGTCGATGGGGATGGAGAAGCCGCGGACGGAGGTTTGACGATCGTTGATCGTGAGTTGTCGGGTAGAGGTGACGCCATTGACCACGACGCGCAGGTCGACGGTGTTGTTGGACGAGGTCTCGCTGGACGATTGCGAAAGTTCCAAGTCGAGAAGGAGTTCTGCTTTTGAGGCAGTCGCGGTTCGGTGGATGCGGGTGATGCGGATTCCTGCGTCTGCCGTGGGTGTTTCTGGGTAAGAGAGCAGGTGGAAGCGGACGGCATTGAGTCCGGCGAACGCCTTTCGGAGGGCGTCCCAGCGTCCGTCCTGGCGGGCCCAGTCGGACCGTTGGAGGTCGCTGAGGAGCCACACGTCGGTGCGGCCGGAGCGGTTGGTGGTGATGAAGTCGAGGGCGGATTGGAGGAGTGCTGGGATGTCGGCGCGGGTGTCGGTGGCGCTGGTTGCGGGGATGTCGGTGAGGGATTCTGGGCGTTCGAGGGTGACGGGTTCCGGCGTGGCGCTTTCGAGGAGGAAGAGGCGGGATCGTGTGCCGACGGTATCGCGGAGGGCTTTGGCGAGATTTCGGAGACCGGCTTGGCGTTTACTGGCGGGTGCGGTGGGTGGGTGTTGCTCCATGCTGGCGGAGCGGTCGAGCAGGATGAGGACGGTATCGGGGGCGCCTCCGGTTAGGCCGAGCCATCCGCCGGCGAGGGGACGTGTGACGACGAAGAGGATGCCGGCTACCGCGAGAACGCGGCAGGCGAGAATGAGGATTTGGCGAAGGCGGGAGAGGCCTCGGTCCATGCGCTGGGCGCGCAGCAGGAACATCATGGCGGCCCACGGGACGGGCTTGCGCCGCATCTGATGGATGAGGTGGATGACCACCGGCAGGGCGGCGAGCGGGAGGAGGGCGAGCAGAGCCGGTTCGAGGAATGTCATCGTTTACCCTTCGGAGTGCGCCGGATGAGAAAGCGCACAAGAAGCTCCTCGTAAGAGTCTTGGAGAAGGACGCGGTGATAGTCTACGCCGGTGGTTCGGGCGAGGGTGTCAATTTCTCGGAGGTATTCGCCGACGGCATCGCGGTAGTTGCGTGCGATGAGTGAGGGGTCAACGGGGAAGGCTTCGTTGCCTTCCATATCGACGAAGCGGGTGGGACGTTCGAAGGGGAAGTCGAGTTCTTGACGGTCGAGAAGGTGGATTATTCCGACATCGTGTTTTCGGAATCGGAGGTGTTGGACGGCGTTGCGGAGTTCGTCTGTTGGCACGAACAGATCGGAGAAAACGAGGACGAGGGCGCGTTGGCGGATGCGTTCGGCGGCATCGTGAAGGGCTTGGATGAGGGGTGTTCCGCCGACGGGTTTGAGGGAGCCGATTTGGTCGAGGACGAGACCGAGGTGGGAAGCGCCCCGTTTTGGACGGATTTCGACGGGTTTTTCGGACATGCCCCAGAGGCCGACGGCGTCGCCCTGTTTTGCGGCGAGGTAGGCCAGCGAGCCCGCGATTTTTCGGGCGTAATCGAGGCGGGTGGCTCCTTCGGGGCCGAAGCCCATGGAACCGCTGGTGTCGATGAGCAGACAGAGCCGGAGGTTGGTATCGGCTTCGAACTCTTTGATGAAGAAGCGGTCTGTGCGGCCCCAGGTTCGCCAGTCGAGACGGCGAGTGTCGTCGCCGGGAACGTATTTTCGGTATTGAGCGAACTCGAGGGACGAGCCTTTCACGGGGCTGCGGTGCTTGCCCGAAACGTTTCCGAGCATGGCTTGGCGCGCGTGCAGGGGCAGCGCTGCGAGACGCCCCAACACCTTGGGTTCGAGAAACGAACGGTTCGCGCTCATGGGTTGGCCGAGACTAGCGGTCCAAAGATTCGATGAGGCGTTTGGTGACTTCGCGGCTTGAGATGCCCTCGCTTTCAGCCGTGAAGGTGGTCATGACGCGATGGCGCAGCACGGGGTCAGCCACCTGAGTGATGTCTTCGCGACGGACCATGTAACTTCCGTGGAGGGCGGCGCGCGCTTTGGCGCCCAAGATGAGGTATTGGACGGCGCGTGGGCCGGCGCCCCAGCCGACGAGCGGCTTGATCCAGTCGGGCGTTGCGGGGTCGGCGGGGCGGGTGCTGCGGACGAGGTCCACAGCGAACTCGTACAGATGGTCTGGGACGGGGACGCGTCGGATGAGATCCTGATAGGCGAGGACTTGGGCTCCGTCGAGGACGTGTTGGAGTTTGGCTTGCGCGCCTCCGGTGGTGCTGCGAGCGATGCGGATTTCTTCATCTCGCGTGGGATAATCCACGCCGATCATGAACATGAACCGATCGAGCTGAGCTTCTGGCAGTGGGTAGGTGCCTTCCTGTTCGACGGGGTTTTGGGTTGCGAGGACGAAGAAGGGGAGGTCGAGGTGATAGGGGCGACCGGCAACGGTGACGCGCCGTTCCTGCATGGCCTC
>JBEEPE010000093.1:0-3235 GCA_041191265.1 Verrucomicrobiota bacterium
TGAGTCCGATTGGGACGGCGACGCGGATGACGAAGGGGATTGGGGGACGGCCTGAGCCGATGCCGGTGGAGGTTCCGGAGGCGTTGCGTGCGGTGGTGATGAAGGCTATGGCGAGGGAGAAGGAGGGGCGGTATCGGGGAGTTGGGGAGTTGGTAGCGGATTTGGATGCGTATGTGGGCGGGTTTGCGACGAGCGCGGAGGGAGCGGGGGTGATGCGGCGGGTGCGGTTGTGGGTTGGGCGGAACCGGGTGTTGGCCGGGGCAGCAGCGGTGCTGTTGGTGTTGGGGGCGAAGGTGGTGGTGGATGGGCAGCGGGCTAATCGGGCGATAAAAAAGTTGTGGTCTAGTGCACCTATCTTTGCGGCTAGGGCTGAAGAACTCTTAAAAAAAGGGGATTTTCAGGATGCTATGGATGCGATTGACAGTGCGGTGAGCCTTCGTCCTGAAAGTTCGGCATTTCACCGGATTCGTGGAAATGTGCTCCAAGTTCAGATGCGATTGAGTGAGGCAGTCCGTGAGTACCGATTAGCGATCGGGGACGAGAAAGCAGTCCAAAACTTAACAGAAACACTTAAGTTGATTGACGTTATTGGAAGTATAGGTTCTGAAAAGGCGACAGCACGCCTGGTCGAGATTTTGAATGCTCAAGGACGTAACTATGAAGCTGTGGTGGTGTCTTCTCGTTTGGAGAAGTATTGGGACACGCAGGGAAAGCAGATCAAAGATTTGACCGTGCTGCCTCATTTGCTGAGTGTGTTGAATGAAGGTCTTTTAAAAGTTCCAGATACAAATATTGTTTTGGGTAAAACCCAGATGACAGTTGGTGTTTGGAAGGACTACTTACGAGCGGAGGGTTTATCGAAGTGGCAACAACCAGAGGCGCAAAAGTTTTCACAGGATGACTCTCATCCTGTGGTAAATGTTTCTTGGGACGAAGTCGAAGCGTTTTGCCAATGGCTCAGCGGGGTCACTGGCGAGACTTGGAGGTTGCCGACTAGCAAGGAGTGGGACAAGGCTATCGGTCCAGTTACTTACCCGTGGGGTAATCACTTTCCGCCTAGGCCTGAGGATGGAAACTATAATATAGATCCGGTAACAGGCCGAGGAAACGGGGTTGGAGGCACGGATGGTTTTCTTGGCACGTCGCCAGTTGGCACATTTAAACCAAATGCACTCGGATTTTATGATTTGGGAGGCAATGTTAGTGAGTTTATGTGGGATTATGAGTTGAAGGGCGATCGCGTAAATCAACGGGTCTATCGAGGATGTAACTGGGCCGGCGACAGCAATCGCACCAAGACGGTTGATGCGCGTTCGGTCTTGAAGTCTGAGCGGCGCGCATACATCGGTTTTCGTTTAGCGAAGGAACCCCTCAATAAGTAACGGGTGCGGACGGCGACCAAGTCATGTTCCTAGGGATGGGAGTCGTGGCGTGTTTTTTAGAGGCACGCTGGGCATTTGTTCATCGCGTTGGGGGAGTGGCTTGCAGGCGCATCCGAACATTGTGCCGATTTACAACCTTGGGGTGGATTCAGCGGGGCGGCCGTTTTATTCGATGAAGTTGGTGAAGGGTCGCACGTTGCAGTCGGTGTTGAATGCGGTTCGGGAGGGGGAGGATGCGGCGGTGGCGGAGTTTACGCGGGCGAAGTTGCTGATGGTGTTTCGGAAGGTTTGCGATGCCATGGCGTTTGCGCATTCGAAGGGGGTGCTGCATCGGGATTTGAAGCGTGCTGGATGAATGCGTTTTGCCGAGGGTGGCAGATTCCTCGGGTTTAGCTGTTTGCCGGATTAAATCGAACGGATACAGTGATGGTGTGAACTGGCACGAAGTCATCGATGAGCGAAACTTCGAAATGGATCACGTCATTGCGGACACCCTGCGGGCGGCGCCTGAAAAACTACAGCTCGCTCAGGCCTGGGTTGAACGTAAGTTGGCTGATCCAAAGTATTCCGATCAGAACAAGGAATCCCTACGGGAATGGCTCGATATCATTGAAACTGGTGGCGTCGATGGCGTGCTTGCGGTGCTGATGAGCCGCAGTGACGAGGCTGAGCGCCTCCGACAAAGCGCGCCGTTTTCGATGCTGATGCCCGACCATCAGCGCCGCGCGATTTTGGAAAAGTATGAACCGTTCCGAACTCGAACACCTGCTTCGCGCCTCTAGAGGGCACACCGGTGAGAGGGATTTTATTATTATCGGCAGTCAATCGGTGCTCGGAAAACATCCTGATGCGCCGCGCGAACTGCGTCAGTCCATGGAGCTGGATATTTACCCTAGGTTCCGACCGGAACTGAGTGAGGAGATTGAGGGCTCGCTTGGGCGTTACTCCCAGTTTAACGAGACTTTCGGGTACTTCGCTGACGGGGTTAGCCCAGACACTGCACTTCTCCCGGACGATTGGGAGACGCGCCTAACGCCGGTTAGTAATGAAAACACGGGGGGAGCAACGGGGTGGTGCATTGATCCTGTTGATTTGACCATCGCAAAGCTGGCGGCTTCACGACCAAAGGACATCACGTTCATCCGAGGGATGTTGAAACATCACTTCATCCGGCCAGTTGAGGTCGAGCGGATGATTGCTACTTTTCGTGATGAACATCTCCGCGAGCGTCTCTCGAATGCCTTCACGGTTTGTCGACGGGCCGAGTGAGATTCGCCGCCACTCTTAGGGTGTTTTGCGGGAGGTGAGGTGGGATTTGACGAGCATCATGACGCCGATGTCGTCGAGCAGGCCAATCGCGATGAGGTGGTCGGCGATGAGGTCGAACGGGTTGAGGAAGTAGGTGAGTGCGCCGAGAACGAGGACGCGTCCGGAACGGGAGGCTTTCTTTAATAAAGGCCTGAGTTCGGAGACTAGCTGGGTCAGGAGTGTCGGAATGACGAGGTCCGCCGAGATTTTGGTGATTCGGCTCCAGAGCGTCTCGGGGGCGGACTCGTTGCGGCCACAGGTGGAGAGGTGGCGGAGAGCGTTCGCTCGTGTTCCCCCCAAACCTGAAATGACGAGGGCTACTGGGTCGGGAACACCTTCTTGGGCAGGGGGATTGGATTCAGGGTCGGAAAGCGGTTCGAGGTGCGGCCGATATTTTTGCGGAATGGGTTCGCTGTCCGGAAGTCGCAGGAGTCGCCGCCATGTCATGTTGGAGACGGCAACGTGGTTGCTGAGTCGTTCACAAGACCATCCACGGTCGGCGAGGAAGTGTCTGAGTTGTCCAACGGTTTGCATGGCCGGGTGTT
>JBEEPE010000094.1:0-4972 GCA_041191265.1 Verrucomicrobiota bacterium
ACCGTTTGTGCAACCCGAGCAAACGCCCCAACTCAGCGTTCGGCTCAACATGATCCTCCACCCGCAAATCCACAAACCGGTCCGATTTACCCCCGTATCCGCCTCCTTTCCGGACCACCAGCAACGCCGAGGACTGCCGCCCACGCACGTCGCCTCCCTTTCCCTCCGCCGCAACCAACGCGGCCAGTAACCAGTCGCACAACGCCCCCTCCCCCGAATCGCGCCCCGCCTCAAACGCCTCCGCCATCGCCGTCACCACCGCCTCCCCCGCCAGAATGTTCCCCTGCGCCGCGTAATGCCTCCCAACCCGGTGCCCCGCCCACACCAAACACTCACGCCCCGTAAACGAGGCCGCACGCCCCTGCGCATCCACAACCCCCACCTGCCGCAGTTCGCGGTCAGGATCAGACGCCGTCAATGCACTAACCACCGCGTCCGGATTCTTCCCGTCCGCCAACATCCGCAGCCCTTCCGGACCGTAATCCGTGTTCGCATACGACTGCGTCGCCACCGCACCCACACCCGCCTTCGCCCACGGCACCACACTCCCCACCCCAAAAAACTTGCTCTGCACCGCCACCCCCAAATCCCCCGTTCGCTCGTCAAATCCCACCACCGAATACGTGGCCACCGGGGTGCCCTCGACCCCGCGCAACATCCCCCAGCGCCCAAACACCGCGCCCGACAAAACTCCAACGACCGTTCTCCTCGTCACGTTCATGCTCAACATCCTCCGGTTAACAACTCACCGATCCAGCACGGGGAACGGAAACTCCGCCGAAGCCACATGCTCCCTAGCAGCAATCTCCTTCGCCCGCGCAACAATTTCTGGGTGATCAGACGCAACATCCTTCTCCTCAGAACGATCTCCAACCACATCGTACAACTCCCAGTCCCCGGGCCGCGTCCCCTTCCTCGACGAAAGATTCCTGCGAACCGCCTTCCATCGATCCATCACCACCACCTGATACCCGAGATACCCCGGAAACTCCCGATACAAAAACGGCCGCACCCCCCGCGCTTCTCCTCGCAAGGTCGGAAGCAAACTGACTCCATCCACCCCCTCCGGCGCCCGCCCCCCCGCCACCTCAACCAACGTCGGCATCCAATCCTCAAACCCACTCACCCAAGCCGACTCACCGCCCGCTGCCACCGTCCCCTTCCACCGCACAATCGTCGGTACCCGAAAACCACCCTCCCACAACGTCCCCTTCCCATCGCGTAACCCTCCGGCTGATTCAAAATACGCCGAATCCGTGCCTCCCAAGCCTTGAAGCATTCCGTTCAACGGACCGTTGTCGCTCGAGAAAACAAACAACGTCTTCTCGTCCAACCCCAACTCCGACACCAACGCCATCATCCGCCCAATCTCGCGATCCATCCGTGTCACCATCGCCGCATAAGCCGAGCGCGGACGTCGCTGCGGCAAATACCCCTTCCCGCCCGGATACGGCTCCTCCTCAAATTGCCCATCGTACTCGCGCAACGAATCTTCCGGAACCTGCAACGCCAAATGCGGAACCGTCGTCGGCCAGTACAAAAAGAACGGTCGCTCCCGATTCGTCCGAACAAAATCCAACGCCTTCTCCGCAATCAAATCCGCCGAGTATTCTCGCCCGCTAAACCGCGCATAAGACGCCGCATCCCCCGCAGATTCTCCCTCCTTCAACCGGTCATGCGCCGGAAACGCCGGATTCTTCAGCGCCACCTGCCGCCCATCGTCCCACAAATGCGTCGGGTAAAAGTTATGAGCCACCGCCTGACAGTTATACCCAAACCACCGGTCAAACCCCTGTCGCAACGGCTCTCCCGACGTCCCCGGCCCGCCCAACCCCCATTTTCCAAACCCACCCGTCGCATACCCACGCTCCCGCAACAGCCGCGCAATCGTCACCGTCCCCTCCGGCACCGGATACTGCCCCTCCGTCCCCTTGCTAAACTGCCGGTTGTCCCGAACAAACGCATGGCCCGGATGACGTCCCGTCATCAACACGCACCGCGACGGAGCACACACCGCGTTCCCAGAATAGTGCCGCGTCAAACGCATCCCCTCCGCAGCCATCCGATCCAGATGCGGCGTCCGAATCCGCTTCTGACCAAAACATCCCAAATCCCCGTAACCAAGATCATCCGCCAAAATGAACACAATGTTCGGCGGACGATCCGCCGCAACCGCGCCTCCACCCCCACCACCCCACAGGGCAAAAAACAAAGCTACACTCCGCAAAAACAACCACACATCTTTCTTTTTCATAGACTTATATCCTTTACTTTCCGAAATCATCACCCACCAACCGAAGCCCAACAGACCCTGACGCGCAAAAGTCGGACCGCAGACAGCGCCCAAGAATGTCCGCCTCACCCCCCAGGCGGAACGCTGCCATCCCCTCCCCCACTGGGCCACCATACAATCTGTCCGCCCCCTCGGAGGGCGGACATTCCTGTCCGCCGCTTCCCCGTCCTAGTTCTTCGACGACCATCATCTCTTCCCGCTCAGATTGCTCAACCATCCGCAAAACTTCATCGCATCATTCCAACTCACCCTAATCACCCGATGCGCACCCGTCTGCGTGAACGCTTTGGGCTCAGACTCCTGCCATTCCGGATGGCCCTCCGCCCCAAGACAGAGTCATGCGCCAAACGACTCGCCACAGCCGCCTGCACCGCTGTCTGCATCAGCGCCCCACAACCCTTTTTCCCCACTTTCTCCTTCGACCATCCCCGCCCTTCAGCCACCCTGTTTCCCATGGATCGGCACCCTTACCCCGTCATCATCGAGAACGTCAGCCCGGCCATCAACAGCGGACGATTCCCCGTCAAACGCGTCGTCGGCGAGGAACTCCGCGTCGAAGCCGATATCTACAAGGACGGACACGACATCGTCGGCGCACGCCTCAAATGGCGTGAACAAGGCAAACGCAAGTGGAACACCGCCCCCATGACGGCCATCCCCAACGGCAACGACCGCTGGCAGGGCTCGTGCACCCTCCTCCAAAACGCCACGTTCGAAATCACAATCGAGGCGTGGCCCGACACCTTCCGCTCATGGTCCCACGAGTTTCGCACCAAACTCCGCGCTGGCCAAACCGACCTCTCTCTCGAAACCAAAGAAGGCGTACTCCTCATCGAAGCCGCCGCCGAACGTGCCCAAAAAACCAGTCCCGACTCTGCGAAAACCCTGCGAGAAAAAGCCGGAGAACTCGCAAACTCCGCCCCCTCGCAGGCCGATACCCTCGCTCACGAACCTGCCCTCGAATCCCTCATGGACGCGTTCGCGGATCTCGAACTCGCCACCGAATGGACCCTCGATCTCTGCGAAGTCCGCGCGCTGGTCGACGCTCCGCCATTGCGCAAATCCTCCTCATCCCGATACCCCCTCGTGGTGGTGGATCGCCGAGAAGCCCTCTGTGCGGCGTGGTACGAGTTTTTCCCACGTTCCGCAACCGGCGAAAGCCATCGCGGCGCAACATTCCGCGAATGCCTGCCCCGCGTCGAAGACGCCAAATCCATGGGATTCAACGTCATCTATTTCCCGCCCATCCACCCGATTGGCGTCACCGCCCGAAAAGGACGCAACAACTCCCTCACCTGCGAACCCGGAGAACCCGGCGTCCCCTACGCCATCGGAAACCGTAACCAAAACTGCCCCAACGGGGGCGGACACCGCGACGTCGCGCCAGAACTCGGCACGCTCGAAGATTTCACGTGGCTGGTCGAAGAAATCCGCGCCCGCGGGATGGAAGTCGCACTCGACTTTGCCATCAACTGCTCCCCCGACCATCCCTACGTTCACGAACACCCCGACTGGTTCTTCAAACGTCCCGACGGCTCCATCAAATACGCCGAGAATCCCCCCAAAAAATATCAGGACGTCTACCCCCTCAACTTCCATAACCCCGACTGGCGAAATCTCTGGAAAGAGCTCACGGACGTCGTCCGCTTCTGGTGCACCAAGGGCGTCCGCATCTTCCGCGTCGACAATCCCCACACCAAACCCGTCGCGCTCTGGGAGTACATGATCTCCACCCTCCAGTCGGAATACCCTGACGCCATCTTTTTGTCCGAGGCATTCACCCGCCCCAAAATGATGCACGTCCTCGCAAAAGCCGGGTTCACCCAAAGCTACACCTACTTCACGTGGCGAAACTCCCCCGCCGAACTCCGCGACTACTTCACCGAACTCACCACCACCGCCCAAGCCGAGGTCTTCCGCCCCAACCTCTGGCCAAACACGCCCGACATCCTCCCGTTTTTTCTCCAAACAGGCGGACGCCCCGCCTTCGAAATCCGCGCAATCCTCGCGTCCACCCTATCCCCCGTCTACGGCATCTATTCAGGCTTTGAACTCTGCGAAAATGCGGCTGTTCCAAACAAAGAAGAGTACCTCGACAGCGAAAAGTACCAGTGGAAACAACGCGACTGGAACGCGCCCGGCAACATCAAAGACCTGCTCCGCAAGCTGAACAGCTTCCGGGATTCCCACCCCGAACTCCAACAACTCCGCAACCTCCGCTTCCTCCACTCCGACAACCCCAACATTCTCGCGTTCGCCAAGTTTTCCGACGATTCACCCACCCTCACCCTCGTCGTCGTCACCCTCGACCCCTTCCACACCCAGTCCGGCCTCATCGAAACCCCGTCAGATCTTCTCCGACGAAACCCCAACGAAGGATTCGACGTGCGCGACGCCATCACCAATCAAACCTTCCACTGGCAAGGCCACCAAAACTTCGTCGAGTTTCGCCCCGGAGAAGTCGTCGGACACTTGCTCGAGATTCGCCGCTAACCCTCTTTTTGCGCAACCGAGGTGCCACCTCGCGTGTTCTCTCTTTTTGCGCGCTCGCCTCCAGCCGGTTCCGGTTAACATCGAGCGCCCCCCCACGTGAAAGAACCCCCGGAAGGACCCACTGACTCCGATCAAGAGGACATCGCGCTCATGCGCGCTCTGGCCGATGGCAGTCATTCCGCACTC
>JBEEPE010000095.1:0-4996 GCA_041191265.1 Verrucomicrobiota bacterium
TCATGCAGACCAGCCGCTCTCTCCTCCTCGTTGCGCTCGCATCATGCACAACGCTTCTTCTGGGATCTCTAGGGTTCCACGACCTCGATCCTGATCAGGGATGGTTCACTTCACTCTACAAATCGGCGCAACTGTTCTCCATGGGATCTGGCGTTGTGGAGGAAAAGAACACGCCCTTGTTCATTGAAATCTCCCGCTGGCTCGCCGTCGCAGCCGTTATCGGGGGCGTTTACGCAACCCTGACCTCGCTCATGTCGGATTTCCGTGAACGCAGACGCCTAGCATCCCTCAACGGACACGCAATCGTCTGCGGAGTCGGCAATCGGGGGAGCGAAATTGCCCGGGCGTTCACGAGCGAAAAAAGTAGCAATCGGCAGGTCGTTGTCATCGAGCTCGACGAACATAACCCCGCCCTTGGTGAGCTCCGCAACCTCGCTGAAACGGAAGGAATCACGCTGAGCATCGTGAACGGCAACGCCCTCGATGAATCAGTGCTGGAGCGTGCCGGAGTCCGTCGTGCACGCACGCTCGTTGCGGTCACTGGAAACGATGAGAAGAACCTTTCCATCTGCGCGGAGGCGGAAAAAATGAACAAGGGATGCACCCTGAGCGCTGGCATCGAATCCTGGGCGTGGCGCTCATTCTATTTGGACAGACTTCGCTCCCAAATCCGCCTCGACAGTTACCTAAGCCGCGCCGCCAGAAATCTCACCCTGACATTGGCGTGTGACGCCATCAGAAGCGCAAACCTTCGCTCAAATGGCGTCCGCCTTCTCATTGAGGCGAGTCCCAACACCCGCCAAGAACTCATCCGCGCCGCTGCCCTGAACCTCCAGATTGCCGGTGACAAACGCCCGACGCTCGAACTGACTAACGCTACTCAAGAGGAGGAAGACTCGTTCAACGACCGTTTTCCGGCCACAAGTCTGGTGGTCGACTTGCACTGGCACCGCAGCTCCGCCAGCCGAACCTTCCCCGAACACGCTCCCAGCTTCCCAGATTTCGCTATTTTCGCGCTGGACGACGACATCGAAACGCTAGAGGCGGCCGAACGCTGCTGGATGCGCAGCACCATCCCAAGCCACCGCGTCCGCGCCTGCGTTCAGTCGGAGAGCAACTCGATTGAAATGCCTGCTATTCAGCGGAGGAGCGATGACTTCGTCATCGAGAACATCTTCAAACTTGGTCTTGGGTCGAGTGATCCAACCGAAATCGACATCGAAAACCGAGCAAAAATCTGTCACGCCATTTACTTCAAAAACGAAAAAGAAAAGAACGAAAAAGAAAAGAAACAT
This sequence comes from Verrucomicrobiota bacterium, assembly GCA_041191265.1. Taxonomy (GTDB): domain Bacteria; phylum Verrucomicrobiota; class Verrucomicrobiia; order Chthoniobacterales; family Chthoniobacteraceae; genus JBEEPE01. The sequence continues at coordinate 1,296 of JBEEPE010000095.1, forward strand.
GCCTACGGAACAGCGCCTGGGGACCTCCCGGAGGACTGGAACCAACTCTCAGAGCGAGTGCGAGAAAGTAACCGACTCCTCGCAATGCATCACGAAGTCAAACGCGTGGCATGGGAACACCGAGAGGGCACTCCCGACGTCGAACTCCTAAAACATCTTTCCCGATGCGAGCACATGCGATGGATGGCCGAGAAGGTTATGGACGGCTGGCGTTGGAGCGGTTCCACCGACAAATCTTCCCGCGATAATCTTCGCTTGAAACATCATCTTCTGGTGCACTTTGACGCCTTGGAAAACCCAGAAAAAGACAAGGACTTCAATGCTTTTCTCTGGGCGCTAGCCATCCCAGACGAACAGCTTCAAGGACTAGATCTCAGTGAGGATATTAAGCGCCTCGCGCGCGAGGACCACCGATTATCCACCCGGTTCTCCGCCAGTTCTCCTTCCACCCCAAAAACGATCACCTCCTCTTAATACGTCCGAATCTCGACCCGAGCAGAAAAAATGTGCGCTCGGTATGATTTACACCAACTCCCATCCCTTTTTTATGTTTTCTGTAATTCTTGCCTTGAGAAGAGCCTGAGCCCGTTCCTCAACAAATGCATATTCGGTTGTCACCTTCAAAGAATCTTTTCGCCCAGCGGAAAAATCCGTGAAAACAAGAACAAACGGCACGACCTCTTCCCCCCCGCGCCTCACTAAAACAAACTTCCTCACAGCATCCTTTCCTTTCCGGTAGACCTTACGCTCAATAACCTCAGGCTCTGGGGAACCGTCAGTTCCCCCCGGTAGCGGCACCGCTACCTGTAACTGCCCCAACCGCGCCCCTCCCTCAGAGACGACCTTATCGTCTCGAAGCTTGGCAATCGCCGGAAAAACCAACCTCGGAAAATTCGCCACCCCAGCGTAAGACCACGAACTCCCCTTCTCATCCCAACAAAAGGCTTGGGATTTAACCGGTCGCCCATCGGATCGCTGGTAAACCCAATCCTCTCCTTCCAACTCAACTACGAGACTCGGTTTTACAAAATGCACCTCACGCCCTTCGGAGTCATTCAGCAAAAGAGGAGACTCAACCTTTAATCCCCTTAAACGCTCCAGCAATGCCACGGCCATTTTGTCATCTAGCCCTACCCCAGTTCTGGCCAGTGACTGAAAAACGGTCTTACCGTTCTCCGTCGGATGATTCAACCCAACCAACAAGTTTCGCGTTCCAATCTTTCCGTCGAAGGACCCCTCGACATACCCCAGAACCGCGCCGTCGATTGTCAACCGAGGCTTAATTTTAGTGTAATCTCGCTCTCTCTCATGCCGAACAACCACTCCTTCACCGCCCTCCCCCAACACCTCTTCAAAAACCTTCCCTAACTCCTCTCCTCGGCACCACCCCCCACGCGCGCGGTGCACTCCCGTCGAGAAATCATCGCCAAACAACGCGCCGATTTTGTTCCACTCAGTCTCGAAAGCGTCACCCTCCTCACGCAGGTCCTTTCCGTCCAGCATGAGGACGTCAAACAACGCAATCGCCAAAGCGTCGGCATCACCCTCCTTTTTTGAAAACGATGCACGGGTAACGTCCGCAACTCCGGTTCGCGGCTTCCCGCTCGGCGTAGGCAGATAGAGCTCTCCGCGAAAAAGGGCTTTTTTTACACCAGCACCAGATAACGCTTCCCCAGCACGCTTCAAGCATTTCAGCCCGATTCGGGCTCGGCCAGACGGTGCAGCAAAAAGCACACAGCCCATCGTCACGTCAAAAAACAGCAAACACCCTTCTCCGTCATACTTCTCGGACCAGTGCAGCCGCTTGATGCCGTGAAACCGCATCGGTATTTCCGCAGGAGTCACCCCTTTAAAGGATCGACTCAACGCCTCTTCGTACCTCGTCGCCGCACCAAGTAACATCGCATCCGAAATCCCATTGCACTGGGCCATTAAGTAATCGCCTGACCGCTTAACGAACTTGGATGTATCAATCACCATAAGATTAAACAGGAAGTTTGAGCTCTTGATTGGAAAGCAACAGAAGCAACCGGTAGGAGTCGCCATCCACCTCGCCAAACAGAAACCCACGATAAGGACTCCCCTTCTCCCGTAGAACCAGCGGTGCATTTCCCTTCTGGCCGGCGCCAATGACCGCCACCGACTTTTCGCGATGAAGCAACCCAGCCAATCGGAGTAAAAACTCATGCCCCAACCCATCTGAGTGAACAATCTGATAGGTTGTCCGAAACACAAAGCTACTGAACGCATCCACCCATGGCATCATCTTGCCGACCCTTAACGCGCGGACGTCATTAATGTTGGCATCCCGACGCGTACGAGGACGCCGCTCTTTCTCCGTACCGTCTACCGCCTCTACCACCTCAATCTCCTCAAAATCCCGAACCACCTCACCGCGCGCATTCAGGTAGGCAGGACTCAATAAATCCGAATCCGCAATGCAACCAGCCCGCGCTAGATCCAGCTCCGGATCACCCAGCGCGATTTCATCGGCGGACAGGCCCGCCGGTTCGGGCTTCGTTCCTGCGCTCATCACGCGGAATCTTGATATCCTACCCGAAGGCGTCGACCTCTCTACGAAAGGCGGAGGGTTCTTTCGTTTCGGCGCCTGAAGAATAAATCGAGCGGCCTTTCCCTCGTACTCTAGATGGATGATGGTGCTCATAGGTATTACATCATCGCAAAATCCATCTCATCTTCGTCTTCTTCCAATTCGCCTCCATCGTTCGCATCAAACAACTCGTAAGGGACCGAAAGCCCCACAAGCGGACAAACTTTCGAGTGCCCGACGAGGAGAAAAACCCCGTCTTCCCTTGCCTGAATAAACGCTTCTTTTCGCTCGGCTGATTTCCGATAGGAGAACCAAGTTGAGTACACTCCAGAGGGCAATCCTTGCCCCATTAGCGGATAAACATCAGTCACACAGAACCCAACCAAACTTAGAACATCAGCAGGCGCCAACGGCGCAGGCTCGTCGAAAGATGACGCCAGCAACGCGCGCTCCTGCCCATCATACAGGATGGACTCATCTTCCACAGGACTTCCCTCAGGGTCCAAACCCACACTGGAAATCCGCGAGGCGAGCACCGGATGCCCGTCGGATGTCAAATACCCCCTCAAGAGAATCTCATCACCCTTCGTTACCACTTTCCGCAACCTTCCGTACAAGTCCTCCTTCGTCACCTTACGCCCCAACTCAAAAGACAAAGTTCCATCGCCCAAACTAAACGAAATTTCAGCCATACGGTCAGACAACAGCGTTTCCTGACGAATCAATCCTCTCGTTCATCGGCAACCTCCAGCATCCGCGTTGAGTTTATCGACGAAAATCGATTTCTCGTGTAGGACTTTTTCAGTGATTAATGGAGCATTAGACATAAAAACAGCGAACCAGAACACTATTTCACCATGCCGCTACATGCTATCAATCGGCCTTCGCAACACAATCGCGAACCATTGAAGAAAAACGAGTTTTCATGCATCCCCGATAGCACTTGACGTGCCAGCTACACTATTCACCTAGTTACTTGGCACCGCATTTAGGTGGGAATCTCATCTTTTCACCAATAACGCGCGTCAAAGCCATTTTCTAAAAGTCGGTCCTGCAAAATACCGCAAAGCCGACGCCCTCGGAGAACCAAGCCGCTCCGTCGGAAAAGACGCGTTGCGCGACATCAAAGCAGTCTGCTCCCAACTCGTGG
>JBEEPE010000096.1:0-27572 GCA_041191265.1 Verrucomicrobiota bacterium
GTCCTCTGGGAACAACTCAACATCACAACCCTCGAGTCCCTCGAAACCGCCGCTAAAGATGGCTCCATCGCCGCCCTGAAAGGATTCGGCGTAAAAACAGCCGCCAATCTCCTCGAATCCCTCGAAGCCCGAAAACGCTACGCTAACTCGTTCCGCTTCCATCAAATCGCCCCCCTCGCCGAACACCTCCGCGAACAACTCCGCGATCTCGACGAAGTCATCCAAGTCGAAATCGCAGGGAGCTATCGGCGCCGCAAAGAAATCGTTCGCGACATCGACTTCATCGTGTCCTCCAACACGCCCGCACCCGTCATGGCGTTCTTCACATCCCACCCCCAAGTCGAATCCATCCTCGTCCAAGGCCCCACCAAATCCAGCGTTCGCCTCAAAATCGGAATCCAAGCCGACCTCCGCGTCGTCTCAAACCCCCAGTTCCCCTTCGCCCTCAACTACTTCACCGGCTCCAAAGAACACAACATCCTCATCCGCGGACGCGCGCTGGACAAAGGCTGGACCCTGAACGAGTACCGCCTCGCACAAGACCCTAAACAGCCCGACGCACCACTCCCCCCAGACAATATCCACACCGAAGCGGACCTTTACCGCGCACTCGGACTCGATTTCATCGAACCCGAGCTCCGCGAAGCCACCGGTGAAGTCGAAGCCGCGGAAACCCATTCCCTCCCGCGCCTCGTTCACCTCGATAACCTGCGCGGCACCTTCCACTGCCACACCACCGCCAGCGACGGACGATCCTCCCTCCGCGAAATGGTCGACGCCGCCCTCGACCACGGCCTCCAATACCTCGGCATCTCCGATCACTCCCGCAGCTCCGTTCAAGCACGCGGCCTTTCCGAAGCCCAACTGCTCGAACAAGTTCAAGCAATTCACCAGCTCAACACCGAACTCGGACCCGACTTCCGCATCTTCACGGGCGTCGAATGCGACATCCTTAAAGACGGCTCCCTCGATTACCCCAACGAAATCCTCGCCCAACTCGACTACGTCGTCGCCTCCGTCCACAACGCCTTCGAAATGAGCGAGTCCGCGATGACCGAACGCATCATCCGCGCCCTAGAAAACCCGCACGTGACCATGCTTGGCCACCTCACGGGTCGCCTCCTTCTCACCCGCGAAGCCTACGCCCTCGATATCCCGCGTGTTATCGACGCCGCCGCACGCACGGGCACCTGGATCGAACTTAACGGAAATGGACGGCGCCTCGACATGGACTGGCGCTTCTGGCCCCTCGCAAAACGAAAAGGCGTGCGCTGCGTCATCAACCCTGATGCCCATCACGTCTCTCAGTTCCAAAACCTCAGCTTCGGAACCAACATCGCTCGCAAAGGCGGGTTGACCAAAGGAGACGTCATGAACTGCCTCGCCCTCCCCCAAATCGAAACAGCCCTCCAACAAAAGCGGAAACAAGCGGGCATCGCGCCGCCCACACGCTAAGGCCGCGCCTTCGCCCCGCATTAAAGGCCAACACTCCCCTTAACTCCCCCCGGACCCCATGCGCGCCACCCCTCGTACACTGTCTCTCCTCGCAGCATCCCTCAGCCTCCCCCTGCATGCTGCAGAACTTCCTCCCGACCACGCCGCGCGTATGGAAAAAGGGCTCCGCCTCTTCCGAGAAAAAGTTGCGCCCACCCTCAAAGAGCACTGTCTCGATTGCCACGGCGGCCGCAAAACCAAAGCCGATCTCGACATCGCCACCCGCGAATCCCTCCTCAAAGGCGGCTCCGAAGGCCCCGCCGTCATCCCGTTCGACGAAAAAAACAGCCTGATGCTGAAGCTGGTTCGGCACGAGGTGGATCCCGCAATGCCCGACGAAAAACCCAAGCTTCCCAGCGCAACCATCGAACTCCTCGAACAATGGGTCGCCTCCGGCGCTCCCTACGACCAACCCCTCATCGCAGGAAAAGCCAGCGCACGCGACCGATCCACCGTCACCGAAGACGATCGAAAATGGTGGGCATTCCAACCCCTCCAACCCGTCGCCGTCCCCGCACAAGCGATTCCGCCAAAACAACACGCGCACCCCATCGACGCCTTCCTCCAAAAGGCGCGCACCGCAAAATCAATCACCGCCGCTCCCGCCGCAAACCCGCGAACCCTTGTCCGACGCCTCTTCCTCGACGTCACAGGATTCCCACCCTCACCAGAAGCAGTCGACGCCTTCCTCGCAGATACGAACCCCAACAAATGGGAAAAACTCGTCGACCAACAACTCGCGTCACCCGCCTACGGCGAACGGTGGGCGCGCCACTGGCTGGACGTCGCGCGCTTCGCAGAAAGCAGCGGTTTCGAACACGATTACGACCGCCCCTACGCCTTCCACTACCGCGACTTTGTCATCAAGGCACTCAACGCCGACATGCCCTACCCCACCTTCGTGAAGTGGCAAATCGCGGGCGATGAAATCGAACCCACCAACCCGCAGGCAATGATGGCCACGGGCTTCCTTGGCGCCGGCGTTTTTCCAACACAAATCACGGCCAATGAGGTTGAACGGACTCGCTACGACGCCATGGACGACATGCTGTCCACCACCGCCAGCGCTTTCCTCGGACTCACCGTCGGCTGCGCCCGTTGCCACGACCACAAGTTCGACCCGATTCCCACCGAGGATTACTACCGGATGCTTTCCACCTTCACCACGACCGTGCGCTCGAATGTGGACCTTGTTCTCGACAAAGACTCGCACGCAAAAGCAATCGCTACCCATGAGGAGAAAATAAAATCCCAAAAAACGCGCCTTCAACAGGTAGAGAAATCCCTTCGCGCAAAGGATTTCTCAACATGGCTCGCAAAATCTGAACCACCACAAAGTGCGCTAACGTCACTCGCCGTCCGCGAAATCACCTCGTCCGGCGGAGCCACGTTCCGCCCGCAACCTGATGGCTCATTCGTCGCAGAAGGAACCAATCCCAGAGTGGACACCTACACCATTCGATGCGCCGCGCCTGCCGGAAACCTCACCGGCATCCGCCTCGACGCCCTCGCAGATTCTTCCGGAAAAGCCAAGGGGCCTGGACGCGCCCCCAACGGCAACTTTGCCCTCAGCCGCATCGAGTTAGAAATCACACAAAAAGGTAAATCCCCCCTCAAACCGCAGTTCGATTCCGCGGAGGCCACCCACCAACAAAATACCGGCGGACTATCCGTCCAATCAGCGCTCGATGACAACCCTTCAACCGGTTGGGCCGTCGACAACGGCGGAATCGGAAAGGATCAAAGCGCCATTTTCGTCCTCCGCGAACCACAAGCCCTTTCAGGAGAGGAGGAAATGGTGATTCGGCTGCACTTCGCAGTGAACACCGGACACAACATCGCCCGTCCAAGAATCGGCGCATTCGTTGGGGGAGCCCCCTCGCTGCATCAAAAGCCCGTGGATGGACGCATCAAAAGCCTGTTACAGGCAAAGCAGAGTCGACCATTGACCCCAGAAGAGGAAACCACCCTGTTCGATGCGTGGAAAACAGATCAGCAGGCATGGTCAAAAGAGTCCGCCCAACTCGTCGCCCTCGAAAAAACCACCCCCAAGCCCGGTGAACCCGTACTTGTTTGCGCAGAAGGATTTCAGCCCATCGTCATGCACTCGCAGGGCGCGCCTTTCTTGAAAGAAACCCACCTCCTCAAACGCGGTGACGCTAATCAAAAAGTGCGCGTCATTGACCAAGGATTCCTCCAAATCCTTAGTCGCACAGGCGCCGCAGCGACGAAATGGCAAACCCCAGTCCCCGACGGAGCAAAGTTCTCTGGCCGAAGAACCGCCCTCGCAAACTGGATCACCGACACACAGTCGGGCGCTGGAGCACTCGCCGCCCGCGTCATCGTCAACCGCATCTGGCAGCACCACTTCGGACAAGGCATCGTTCCAACCCCAAACGATTTCGGCAAAACCGGTACCGCGCCCGCGCATCCAGAACTTCTGGAATGGCTCGCCAACGAACTTTTACGCAACGAAGGAAGCCTCAAATCCATCCACCGCATCATCCTCACCAGCGCAGCCTATCAACAATCCTCGTCCCCCTCGCAGGAATCTCGCGACAAGGATCCAGACAACACTCTTCTCACGCGTTATCCCGTGCGTCGTCTGGAAGCCGAAATCGTCCGCGATGCCGCCCTAAAAGTATCTGGCACGCTCGACCCCCGACCGTTCGGCCCCGGCACGCTCGACGAGGGATCCACCCGCCGCAGTATCTATTTCACCGTGAAGCGAAGCCGCCTGATTCCGTCGATGGTGGCGTTCGACGCTCCGGAACCGCTCACGAGTCAGGGCAATCGCCCATCCACCGTGGTTGCGCCCCAAGCGCTCTTCCAACTCAACAGCCCGCACGCCCGTAAATGGGCAAACGCACTCGCCTCTCGCATCTCCCAGAAAGCAGGCCCGTCCGCAAAACCGACCGACCTCATCACAGCAGCCTACCAAGAATCCCTCACGCGCCGACCAACAGACCAAGAAATGGAAATCGCAAACCGCTTTCTCACGTCGACACCAGACACCCTCACCCAACTCGCAGACCTCTGCCAAAACCTGCTCGCATTAAACGAGTTCGTCTACCTTCCCTAGCCCATGTACCCCTTCCACCATTCCCTCGATCGCAGGAGTTTATTGAACATGGCAGGTGCCGGTTTTGGCGCAATTGCCGCAAACCATCTTCTCCAAAAGGAAGCATTCGGCGCGAACCATCCCTCCGCCCAGGCCCGGCAACCCCATCACAAAGCCAAAGCGCGCTCCATCATCTGGCTGTTCATGAACGGCGGACAAAGCCAGGTCGACACCTGGGATCACAAGCCCGAACTCACCAAGCGCAACGGCCAGACACTCGAAGGATTCGACCCGAAGACAGGCTTCTTCCCAGGATCCGTCGGCCCGCTCATGGGATCCCCGTTCGAATGGAGCCAACACGGCCAAAGCGGCGGATGGGCGTCCAGCCTCTTTCCTCACCTGTCCAAACACATGGACCGTATGTCGTTCATCCACTCGATGCACACCGACTCCAATAACCATTCGCCAGCCCTCTTCATGATGAACACCGGGGTCACCCGCATGGGAAATCCCAGCGTCGGCTCATGGATCACGTATGGCCTCGGCTCCGCGAGCGCTGACTTGCCCGCTTTTATCGTGATGAGCGATCCAAAAGACCGCGGATTACCCAAAGGCAACGCCAGCAACTGGACTGCAGGCTTCCTCCCCGCCGTCTTCCAAGGCACTTGGCTCAATCCAAAAGGCGAGGCCATCGCTAACTTAAAGCCCGTGAAGGAGATGACCCCCGAACGGCAACGACGCCAACTCGACCTCTTCGCCCAGCTAAACAAGGCGTCCGCCTCGCAACTCCCAGCGTCGCCTGAACTCGACGCAAGATTGGAGAGCTTCGAACTAGCGTACCGCATGCAAAGTGCAGCCCCAGAAGCATTTGATCTATCAAAAGAACCCAGCCACATTCGAGAGCTTTACGGACTCGACCAACCCCACTGCGCCCACATCGCCAGCCAGTGCCTGACCGCGCGCCGCCTCGTGGAACGCGGCACCCGGTTCATCCAAATTTACAGCGGCGGTATGGACAACCAGTTGTCGTGGGATTGTCATCGCGACCTCGTCGGCAATCACTCCGGCTTCGCGAAAGAAACCGACCAACCCTTCGCAGCCCTCATCCAAGACCTCCACCAACGCGGACTTTTGGACGAAACACTGATTGTGTGTGGAGGTGAGTTCGGGCGACTACCCATCTCCCAAAAAGGGGAGAAACCCGGCCGCGACCACAACCCCAACGCATTCACGCTGTGGATGGCCGGCGGCGGAGTCAAAGGCGGAACACGGTACGGCGAAACGGACGAAATCGGCAACAAGGCCGCCGTAAACAAAGTCAGCATCCGCGACTTCCACGCCACCCTTCTTCACGCCATCGGACTCAATCACGAGCAACTCGTCTACCCCTTCCAAGGCCTCGACCAACGCCTGACCGGCGTCGAAAAAGCGAGAATCATCCGAGACCTCTTTTCCTGACCCCAAATCACCCGAAAGCCCGCAGGAAGAGGGCCCTGCGAGAGCGCTCATTCAATCGTGACAGGAACCCCCTCCGTCACCATCTCCACGAATCGCACCGCGTCCCAGTTCGCCAACCGGATGCAACCGTGACTCGCCGAGCGACCGATTGTCTGCGGGTTGTTGGTTCCATGAATCCCAATGCCGCTTCGGTTCAAGGCAACCCAAACCACTCCCACAGGATTGTTCGGGCCCGGAGGCAGCATAAAAAAACTGTCCGTCCGCACCCCGTGATTCAGAACACCCTCGTCCCAGCGGAAAACAGGACGACTACTCCGCCCGAGAATCTTCCATTTCCCCACCGGAGTCGGGGTCGCAGCGCTCCCTGTCGTCACCGGAAAGCTCGCAATCAACTGCCCACCCTCGCTTACCTCAAGCATTCGCTCCTTGATCGAAACACGCACACTCCGACCTGCATGCCCCTTCATCTCAGGGTAGTTGCCCTGCGGAGGAACCTCCTCGATCAAAAACGGCTGAACACTAGGAACAATCACCACATCACCCAGTTTTAACCGCTCCAAATCCAAGGTGGGATTCAACGCAGCCAGCAAAACAGGCGAACAGTGGTAACGTTCCGTCAAAAACTCGAGCACCGACCCGTACGGCAAAATCTTCATTTTCGATTGCGCCTCAGGCTGAGTTGGTAGCACTCCAATCGTCTCAACATCCCTCGCGGCAATCCGATGCGCCGTGTACGTGCCCCGCTCCTTTGGCAATCGCAAATCCCAAAGTCCCGAGTCCCCATCAGGTTTTTGAGCCGCCATGTAACGCATCCCCGCCTTGTCCATAAACTCCCCCGGAACCCCATCAATCTTCCCAGGAGCAAACCCCGCCTCATCCAACAAAATCTGAATACGCACCACCTCATCCCGCTCCGCCCCAGACATCCGCTTCAACGAATCAGGTCTCCCTTCCCCCACCATAAACAACTCCCGCCGCGGCCGATCCTTTCTCTCAACCGCACCTTCCTGCGAAAACGCGTGAGGCAACACAGCCAGCACCGAAACCAAACAACTGAGATACAAGTCTCTGCAAAACGTCATCTCCCGCCAGACTTGCTGAGTTTCATCCTCATTTCGAGTAAATTACCGATGCTGGCAAATCCCCCCTCAACGACCCGCAGAGAAAATAGCGAGGATGTCCTCCCTACCCTGCGCTTGAGCCAAACGATCACGCACCATCCTGTCATTCAGAAATTTGGCAATCGCTGCCAGTGTCCGCAAGTGCGCCTGGAACTGGTTTTTAGGAACGATAAACATCACCACGAACTTCACCGCAGCGCCATCCAGCGCGCCAAAATCAACGCCCGAGGCAGACCTCCCAAAAACCGCAACCACTTCACGAACGTGCTCCGACGAAGCATGGGGTATCGCCACTCCGAACCCAATCCCAGTACTCATCGTCTCCTCCCGTAACCGAAGCGCAGCCAACACCGAACCACGGTTTGACAACTCAACGCGCCCCTCAGCAACAAGCACATCAACCAACTCCTCAAGCACACCCCACCGATCGCCCGCCGATAACTCGGGCACAATGCGGTGAGTGTTCAAAAGGTGTCCAAGCGTCATCAGAAAAAAACAGTTCCCGTCAAAAGCGGATGAATCCTCACTTCCCTACCCGCCTGAACGCGACACGCAAGCGTTTGTTTGATGCACCACGCAGAACTCCAGAAACAGCAAAGGCAGCGAGGAACCCAATTAAGACTCATCCCCAAAAATATCACCGTCCCTACCCGTCGCTTGCCATTTAGCCTCCCCACGAAAGAACCGCACAAATGGAGGAGTCAAGATAAGCCCGTTTCCATCCCCCCATTATTTTATCCGAGGCAACTTTCCCCCGCAAAAAAACGCCCGCCCACTTGACTGTGGCTCACCCAAAACCACTATAGGTTGTGTCTGCCGCCGTCAGCACCACTCTCTGAAGTGGTTTTGCCGGGAAGTCTTGTATTCACTCGCTCCAGCCAATGCCTCGCCTTTGTCAAACCGCAAATGAACCGAAAAATCCGTCGGTAACGACCGAGAAATCTCGTCCGTTGCCACGCCAAATCTTCGGGTAAATCTGGGGTTCGACCGCCTCGAAAAGTTCCTTCCTTTCGCCCAAAACCCGTTCTCCAAAACCCGTTCCCGTCCGAAACCCGTCCCGCCCACTCCGTAACTTATCCCGTATGTCTGCCTCCTTGCTCGAAGCCCCAAACACCACCGAATCCCCCATCCTCGATCCGCTCAACTTCTCCAGCTCCGACGGAGAAATCTCGGCCAAAGAGGACGGTAACGTCGTCGTCTACCAGTTCCGGAACAAAACGTTCCGCCTCGACAAAACCAAAGCCCGCGAACGGGTCGCCGGCAAACGCGTCATCAACGGACACCGTTCCGCAGAACTCAACGTTCTTCCCCTCAAGTACCACGAAGCCTACCGCATCTACAAACAGATGAAGGCAAATCACTGGGAACCCGACGTCATCGACATGTCGAAAGACGCACTCCAGTGGAACACCGGCGCCCTCAGCTCCAAAGAACGATGGATCATTGAAATGGGCGTGGGCTACTTCTCCGCCGCCGAAGGCATCGTCGGAGACAGCGTCCTCCACGTCATCGAAGACAACCTCACCGCCGCCGAACTCAAGCACGCCTCCCTGCGCCACATCGCGGAAGAGTCCATCCACATGGATTCCCTCCTCCACATCATCGGCAGCCTCAACATCGATCTCGATGAGGTCACCGCAAAGTTCAACGACATCCCGTCCATCAAGGCGAAGAACGCGTTCATCACCCGTCACATCCCCTCCCTCAAGATGGGGATTGATCTCACCATCACCGCAAACAAACAAAAGTTCGCCAAAGCCATCTTCGGAATCACTCAAGTCATGGAGGGCACCCAGTTTTACGCCCTCTTCGCGATGATCCTCTCCCTGCACCGGCAAAATAAGATGACCGGCATCGGACAAATGTTCCAATACACGCTTCGCGACGAATCAAATCACATCGCCCTCGGACGATTCATTCTCTCCCAACTCATCGAGGAAAATCCCGATATCTGGACCCCGGACTTCCAGAAAGACCTCATCGAGTTCATGCGTGAAGGCGTCGCCCTCGAAAAAGATTTTGTCCGCGATTGCCTCCCCGAAGACACAGCAGGAATGCAACAGAAGGAGTTCCTCGACTACGTCGACTTCAACGCCGACCGTCGACTCAACTCCATCGGGTTGCCAAGCCTGTCACAAGTCCGTGACAACCCGTTCCTCTGGCTCGACGAAGTCATTTTCTTGCGCAAAGAGAAAAACTTCTTTGAAACCCGCGTCACCGAATACCAAACGAGCGGAAGCGTAAAAAATTCCAGCGAGGACGATCTCATCTGAGGCATCTCCTCTCCGAGAGCTTCTCAGCTAGCCCGCTTTTTCGCAGGTCCCGTTTTCCCTCCGTCTAACCCATCTTTCGTTCGAAAATCTCCACCCCCTCTGCAGCCCAACCCATGTCTTCTGTTTTCTCGCTACACAACGAACCACCACAACAACTCACCGATTCCGAAGGTTTCCCAAAGGTTATCCGAAGAGACACCCCGGAGTCGCTGAATCGTAAACCGCACATCGTTCCTTGGATCGGTCACAAAATCGACCGCGCCGTCTCAGCGGCATGCGCAGTCGTGGGGGCAGATGAGGCCATCGGCCGACAAATCCGAGCGGAAATCGAGTTTCGGATGAAGAAGGAGCGCCCTCTCTTTGTCCACATCGAGCAACTCCAAGACATGGTGGAGGAACTCCTCCTCGAACTCGGCCACAGCCGCGTCGCTTTAGCCTACGGAAAATACCGAGCCAAACGCGCTGCCCAACGCGAAATTGAGCACTCACAAGTGCATTTGCACGATGCAGAGCAGCTCGAACTCGCGTCCATCGAACAACTCCAAGACATCCGGCAACGTGTGTCCTTCGCGAAAATCGGCCTCGCTACGCGCCTCTCCGACAACGAACTCGTGGGCCGTCTCCTGCGCTCAACCTCCATCTCGCTCAGTCCCGAGGAGCGCAAAGAGACGATTATCATGAACGCCAAGAACCTGCTGGACGTCGACGCCGACTCCCGCCTGTTCGCTGGCCGCATCCTGCTAACCTACATCTACGAAGAAACCCTCGACTGGAAAATCTCCGACGGTCCCCAAGGCCTGAAGGATGCCCACCGTAAGGCCTTCCTCGCGTACATCCCCAAAGGAGTGGAAATCGGACGCCTCGACCCACGCCTCGCCGAAATGGATTTGCGCAAAATCGCGGACGCTCTCGATCCATTCGCCGACTTGCAGTTCGATTTCCTCGGCATCCAAACCCTGTACGATCGCTACCTAATCCTCAACCGAGACACGACAACCGGAAAAAAACGACGCCTCGAAGCTCCCCAAATCTTCTGGATGCGGGTCTCCATGGGGTTGTCCATCCTCGAAAAGGACCGCGAGACACGCGCCGTCGAGTTCTACTCCCTCTACAAAACGCGCCGCGCCTGTTCCTCCACGCCAACCCTCTTCAACGCAGGAACTCCCCGCTCCCAGCTGTCGAGTTGCTACCTGCTCTATTGCGGCGATTCCATCGAAGACATCACGGAAACCTGGAACCGTTTTGCGCACCTCTCAAAATGGGCCGGCGGGCTGGGCTGCTCTTGGACTGCCGTTCGCGGTACCGGCGCCCATATCCACGGGACCAACGGCGAATCCAGTGGAGTTGTTCCTTTCCTCAAGGTCTCCAATGATATCGCCCTAGCGGTCAATCAAGGCGGTAAACGACCAGGCGCACTCTGCAGCTACCTCGAACTGTGGCACATGGACATCGAGGAGTTTCTCGAACTCCGAAAGGAAACGGGTGATGAACGCCGCCGCACCCACAACATGAACACGGCCCACTGGATTCCTGACCTGTTCATGAAACGGCTCAAGGAAATTTCGGACGGTCGTCTCCCGAAAGACGCCACCTGGACTCTGTTCCGCACGAACGAAACCCCCGACCTGCCCGAGCTGTTCGGACAAAAGTTCGAAGACCGCTACCTCGAATACGAGCGCCTCGCGAAAGAGGGCAAAATCTACAGCCGCGAGGTGCGCATCCTCACGCTATGGAGAAAGATGCTCGAGACGCTCTTTGAAACGGGCCACCCATGGCTCACCTTCAAAGATCCGTGCAATCTGCGTTCACCCCAAGATCACGCGGGAGTCATCCATAACTCCAATCTGTGCACGGAGATCACCCTCAATACGAGTTCCGACGAAGTCGCCGTTTGCAACCTTGCCTCGGTTAACATCGCCAACCACCTCACGGAAACTGGCGCTCTCGACCACACAAAGCTCCAATCCACCATCGAGGTGCTGATGCGGATGCTCGATAACGTCATCGACATTAACTTCTACCCAGTCGACGCCGCAGAACGGTCGAACATGCGTCATCGTCCCGTTGGCATGGGCGTCATGGGGCTGCAAGACGCCCTCTACATGAAACGCGTCTCTTTCGACTCTCCGGAAGCCGTTGATTTCAACGACGAGATGATGGAGGCGATTGCGTACTACGCCTACGAAGCCTCGAACAAACTGGCAGAAGAACGCGGAACCTATCAAACCTACAAAGGCTCGAAGTGGGATCGCGGGATGATGCCGCTCGACACCCTCGCCCTGCTCGAGCAAGAGCGCGGCGTACCCGTCTTGGTCGATCGAAAACACCGTATGCCGTGGGAAGAGCTGCGCCAGAAAATCGCGACCCACGGGATGCGCAACTCGAACTGTCTCGCGATTGCCCCGACGGCAACCATCTCCAACATCATGGGATGCAACCCGTGCGTTGAGCCCAACTACAAACACATCCACGCGAAATCCAACCTGTCTGGTGAATTCGTCCGAACGAACGATTTCCTCGTCCGAGACCTCCAATCACGAGACCTCTGGGATGAGCAAATGTTGAAGGATTTGAAATACTTCGACGGCTCTATCCAGCACATCGACCGCATCCCGCCCGAACTCAAGGCCCTGTACAAAACTGCTTTCGAAATCGAGTACACGTGGATTCTTCAATGCGCCGCTGTCCGCCAGAAGTGGTTGGACCAAGCGCAGAGCACAAACCTCTGGCTTGCCGAGCCCGACGCACGAGCTGCCAGCTTCATGTACCGCGAAGCTTGGGAGCGTGGCCTCAAAACCACCTACTATCTACGTACCCTCAATCGAAGCGCCATCGACAACGCGAACCACGACCGCCGCCCCGCCAAAGAGTTTACGGAAGCCGAAAAAACGGCGTGTTCCATCGATGCCATGCGCAATGGCGGAACCTGCGAAGCCTGCCAATAACACAATAACAGATTCCCCCACTCTTCATGCCGGAGGCATGAAACCCTGTAGCCGGTGGTTTGAGGAGCGCAAGCGACGAAATAACCACCGGACCCCCGCGCCCCGTCCGCCCGTCCGCCCGTCCGCCCGTCCGCCCCGTCCGCCCGTCCGCCCGTCCGCCCGTCGCCGGACCCCGTGCCCAACCCTCCGCGCGACACACCCGTCCTCGCCCAACGCCGCGCCTGACGCAACGGCAACCCCCCTCAATCGAGGGGGGATTAGCCCTGAACAGCACTCAGCGCTTCTCTTTCCCGATGCAGAACAATCGGGTATCGGTCCGCAGGAAGAGTTGACCGCCCGAGGCAACGATTGCAGACCGAACCACTTTGTCCTCTTTCGTTCCAAAGTTTGCCTGATGCAACACTGCCCCATTCGCAGCATCAAACACCACCACTTCGCCGAGGAAGTTCACAGTATAGACCTTTCCATCGCCCACCAACGGTGACGCCTCGTACTTCGCGCGCCCTGGTGTCTCAACACTCCACTTCACCTTTCCGTCCGGAGCCACCCTCGCCAACGTCTTCGCCACATCCGACAACACAAAGAAATCCCCCTCGGCAAATGCGGGGGTCGGAACATCCGAAGTAATGCCACGCTCCGCACTCTTCCAAACCAACGCCTTGTCATCCAAAACCCCGCGCCCCGGTTTCACCGCATAAACCGGCTCCTTCTTCGGAGCACACGACAACACAACACCCGCACCAGCCACCGGCGACGGTACCAACCTCCAATGACCAATCCGATTCGGATTCCACGTCCCCCAACGCCAAATCTCCGCTCCCGTGACGGGGTCGTGACCGCTCACCATGTCCCCGCCCACCACCAAAATCTGCCATTTCCCATCCACCTGATAAGGCATGGGCGTACTAAACGCCTCACGAGACTCCGCCTGCGCCTCCGTCTTACGCACATGACGCCACTGCGTCTTACCCGTTCCCGGATCAACGGCCAAAAGGAATGATTCTCCCCCCTCCTTCCCCTTCCCATGAACCGGCTGATCCCGTTGCAAAACCTGAACGTATAACCGCCCCTCAAAAAGCAACGGACTCGCCGAAAACGTCCACTGAAACGCAAAGTCTCCCTCCTCCTCTTGAATGTTTTTCTTCCACAACGGTTTGCCCGACACATCAAACGCCGCGAAATCCCCGTTACCGTAAAAGAAATACACCGACTTCCCGTCCGTCACCGGAGACGGTGACGCATAGTTACTGCGATCATCCCGCTTTAACCCATCGGCCACCTTGTTCTGCCACAGAACCTTACCTGTCGAACGGTCCAGACACACCGCGTGGAGCGATTGATTCTCCGCATCCGCCGTTGAAACAAAAACCCGATTCCCCGCAACAACCGGCGTCGATGCACTCGGCCCCGTCATCGCAAAGGACCAACTCACCCCCTCCTCCAGAGAGAACTTCGCAGGCAATCCCTTCTCAGCAGAAGACCCATCGAAACGCGGACCACGCCACTGCATCCAATCCTCACCCAAAAGATTCACCGACACCGCAACCGAAAAAGCCAAAGAGCAAACAAGGGGAGACACTTTCATATAAGCTTTTTTTAGCATCTCCCACGCCCAATCGACGTGTCGTCCCGCGCACTTCAAAACCTTGGCCCGCGAACTGCACCCCTAAACTCATGGAAAAAATCCACCGCCGCGCAGCGCTCGTTGCCCTCACCGCTTCCCTTACCCGCTACCCGCTCTCATTGCACGCCGCTACCCCAGCGGAAACGCTCGCAAAAACAGACGACGAACGCGTTCAATCCATCATCAAAGGCAATGCCGCCGGGATGCAAAAAACGTTCGCCTCCGAACTTCGTTACGCTCACTCCAACGGAATCATCGATACCCGCGACTCCTTCATCGAGGGCGTTACCTCAAAAAAAATGCAGTACCACGAGTTCGTCTATCGTGAGCGGAACTTCACCTTCCCCTCCCCAGGTATCGCCCTGATGACCGGTCGCGCGCGGACCCGCGTCACCATCGCGACCGGCGAAGTAGACGCAGAACTCGGCTTCCTCGCCGTATGGCGCGAGGAAAAAGACGGGTGGCGCTTCCTAGCCTGGCAGAGCTGCCGCCTCCCAAAACCCTAACCACCCAGCACCATGACCCGCCTCGTCATCGCATTCCTCCTCGCCATCCTCCCGACGGCAATCACGCACGCGGCACCCGTCTCCATCGCGACGTTCGACGTGGATGCAACGCCACCGCTCGGGTCAGCGATGGCGTATGACCCCGTTAAGCGAATCGATGAGCTCACCCTGCGTTGCCGAGGCATCGTCATCATCGGCCCTGAAACCCCCATTGTCCTGTGCGCCGTGGATTGGATCGGCATTGCCAATGAAGGCCACGATGCGTTCCGATCAGCCCTCGCCGCCGCAGCGGGAACAACCCCCGACCGAGTCGCGGTTCACGCGCTCCATCAACACGACGCGCCCGGTTGCGACTTCACCGCCGAGCGGTTAGTCAAACAACTCGGAATCGGTGGCTTCAACCGCTTCGAAGGATCCTTCCATCGCGAAGTCATCGCGCGCGCATCCGCCGCCATCAAAACGGCTCTCCCCAACGCACGCCCAGTTTCGCACTGGGGTTGGGGACGTGCCGAAGTACGCGACATTGCCAGCGCACGACGCATCGTGGGGCCAGATGGACGCGTCAGAGCGACCCGCTACTCCGCAACAAAAGATCCAGCTGTTCGTTCCGAACCAACGGGAAATATCGATCCCTTCCTCACCAGTCTAAGCTTCTGGGACGGTGAGGCGCCCGTGGCCGTTCTCACTGCCTACGCCTGCCACCCGCAAAGCTACTATCGTCTCGGGATTCCCTCCCCCGACTTCCCCGGAATCGCTCGATTCATCCGCGGACAAGACATGCCATCCACGCTCCACGTTCACTTCAACGGAGCTGGCGGAAACGTAACCGCGGGAAAGTTCAATGACGGCTCAAGGGAAAACCGCATGGCACTCGCAACCCGCTTGGCCGATGGAATGCGCGACGCGCTCCGAGGAACCGAAAAGCACCTCCTTCAAAGCGAAGAAGTCGGCTGGGCGAGAGAGGAAGTCCGATTACCTCTGGCTCCACACCTTTCCAAAGACACGCTGATCCAACAACTTCGAACGACCCCGCCCAAAGGCTACGTCTCGTTTGCAGACCAACTCGCGTGGGTGGAGCGCACGGAGTCCGGAAAGCCTCTCGATCTCACCTGCCTCAAAGTCGGCAGCGCTCGGATGATACACATGCCAGGCGAACTGTTCGTTGAATATCAACTTGCCGCTCAAAAGCTTCAAGCCAACGGTCAAGTGATGATGGCTGCCTATGGCGATTACGGACCTGCCTACATCGGAACCGCCGAATCGTACAAGCAGGGGGGATACGAAGTCGGACCCACCGCCTCAAACGTATCACCCGAATCCGAGAAAATCTTGCTAGATGCCATGAAAAAGCTGCTGGCCGATTAAACCGGCAGCCCCCCACTCAATCCACCAACAGAACCGTCAAACGCTTTGGGCCATGCGCCCCTAACACAAGAATCCGCTCGATATCCCCCGTGCGGCTCGGCCCCGTAATGAACGAAATCATGCTCGGGTAACCTTTCGGATAGCGGCGGGCCAACTCCGCGTACGCGTCAGACAAATCACCAACAATCTGCGATCGGTAAGCCACCACCACATGGTGCTCAGGCAACACACTCAAAACACGCCCACCAGACTGCAGGCTGGTGACACACACCGATCCCGTCTGAGCCACCAACAGTTCACAAACTGTCAGCCCCACCTGCGCCTGCTCCAAAGCCATCTTGTCGTACCCAGCCTCCACGCGAAGCAGTGATGCCGTGGGCTGAGAAACACGAAACCGAGAAATCAGCGGTTCAAGCGTCCCATCCTCTTGGTAGGCCAATCGAGTCCACCCCAACTCCCGCCCCATCTCCAAGAACTTGTCCGCCGCACTCGAAAGGTCAGAGCACTGAACCAGCTCCGTTTTTAACACCGCCGACAGCCGCTCAAAGAGCGCCAAACGGTCATCCCCTCCATCTCCCACCTGCGGAAGCCACTCGCGAAAATGCGCCGTTGTCGGCTCCCCTCCCGCAGAGCGTTCCGCAGGATGCTTCAGGGGAGCCTCCACTCGCAACGCCTCCCGAATCCTCGCAAACGTACCCAAGCGATCCCCCGCCCCCATCTGACCAACGCTCAACCGTTTGCTATCGTTCAATGTATCCATGCTGGCACTCAGTGACGGCTTTTCTTGTTCTTCGATTTAACCGGCCCCGGCCGCCGCTCCTCCGCAACGGGCGCCCCCTTCACTCCTTCTTCAGCCCGCAATCCGCTCGACGCCCGATGCGCCCTCAACAAATCGCGAAAGGTCTGCGGTTCCACCTCAGGCAACTCCCGAGACGCCGTCCAGCCCGCGGCCGGATCCACCACCGTCCGATGAAGCCATGACCGAACGCGCATCATCCACGGCGCAAACTTCAACCCAAACCGGTAAAGGCCCGGCTTCCGCATCACCCAGCGAAAGGCCTTCCAAACTGCCGACTCCCCCGGCATCGGACCCGACGCCGCCGCGTTACGCCGATTGTGAAGCAGGTGATGATGAATATCGATCCCTACCGGGCACGTCTCCGTGCAAGCCCCACAAAGTGATGACGCGCCAGAAAGATGCTTCCAATCCTGGAGCCCGCGGAAATGCGGGGTGATGACCGATCCAATCGGTCCCTGATAGGTCGTCCCATAGGTGTGACCCCCGATATTCTTGAAAATCGGACACACGTTCAGACACGCCCCACACCGAATACAGTGCAACGCGTCCCGCTGCTCGGGATCCGCCAACAACCGCGTGCGGTGGTTGTCCAAAAAAACCACATGAAACTCTTCCGGCCCATCCACCTCACCCTCCTGCCGCGGACCGCCATACATCGAGTTGTACCCCGTCATGTGCTGACCCGTACCAGCCGTCGCCAACATCGGAAGAAACAACGCCAGATCCGCCAAACGGGGAACCACCTTCTCAATCCCAATCAAGGCCACATGAATCTTCGGCACACCAACCGTCAATCGCGCGTTCCCCTCATTCTCCGTGATCGAAATCATCCCCGCATCCGCAACGATAAAGTTTCCCCCAGAAATGCCCATGTCCGCCTCCACGTAGGCCTGACGAAGAAACCTCCGCGCAATCATCGTCAGCTCCTCAGGGCTGTCGGTCTTCTCCGTCCCAAGCTTGGTATTGAACAAATCACTAATCTCGTCCCGTCGCAAATGCATGCACGGGAACACAAAATGGTACGGCGCCTCACCCTTCAACTGCTGAATGAACTCACCCAAGTCACTCTCCACCACCCCAAACCCCTCCGCTTCCAACGCTTGGTTTAAGTGAATCTCCTCACCCGTCATCGCCTTCGACTTCACAATCGAACGCACCCCGCGCTCCCGCGCCAACTGCACAATGTAATCGCGCGCCTGCCGACTGTCCCGAGCCCAAAAAACCTTCCCGCCTCGGGCCGTGAAACGTTCCTCAAACTCCGCCAGATACCGATCCAAATGATTCACCGCCTCGTGCTTCACCGTCGAAGCCGCCGCACGCGCCTGCTTCCAATCCGTGAACGTGGACTTCGTTCGATCCCGCGCCACCTCGTAGTTCTTCAACGCCCGCCGAACCGCAGCGCGCCTCGGCTCATCAGTCGTCGTCATCGCGGCATCCGCGTGAAACTGCCGGACCGGTTGTTCTTCAGTCGTCGCGCTCATCGTGCATCAAGAATTTCGGCCAAGTGACGGCACTTCACTGTGCCAAAGTGACGATCCATGTACCCTTGGATCTGCATCAAACAGCTCGAGTCGTTGCTGATGACAACATCCGCGCCGGTCTCTCGGATGGAGTGACACTTCACCTGAGCCATCGCCGTCGAAATCTCCGAATACTTCACGGCGAAGGTCCCCCCAAACCCGCAACACGTCTCAGCCTCCCCCCTCTCCACCAACTCCAATCCCTTCACATGCTTCAACAGTTCGCGCGGCGCCGCCTTCGTTCCGAGCTCACGAAGCCCGTGACAACCATCATGGAACGTCGCCTTACCCTCAAACCTCGCGCCCACGTCACGAACCCCCAACTTGTTCACCAAAAACTCAGAAAACTCCCACGTTTTGCCAGCCAATGACTTCGCTTCCGCCTCCCGCTCGTGATGATGAAACAACTCGGGGTAGAACACGCGAAACATGCTCCCGCAAGAACCCGACGCCGAAACCACCACCTCAGCATCCCGAAACGCCTCCATTTGTTTTTCCGCGACGCCACGCGCCTCATCCCAATAGCCAGAGTTGAACGGCGGTTGACCGCAACAGGTCTGCGCCTCAGGGAAATCCACCGTGTGCCCTAACCTCTCGAGCACTCTCACCATCGCCATGCCCACCCGAGGGAAAAGCGTCTCAATAAAACACGGAATAAAAAGCGATACGCGCATGCAGGAAAAGATTCCCCATAACCTGCTTAATTCAGCCCCCGTTGGCAACGACCGTTGGAGAAACAGACAATCCAACAAATCACAAGCCTCACTCCTCCTCAATCGCCGCTACCCGACCAATCGAAGAAAATCAGAAACGCAAGAGCCCGCTCAGGCTCAAAGACGCATCCAACTTACGGTAGTCCGGCGTACCAAAAAGCACGTCGTTCGATTCACGCTGCTCTATTGAAAGATTCGCCCGCACCGAGAAAGCCTCCGTCAATGGGACAATCAGCCCAAGGCCAGCCGACAAAAACCAATCCGCACGCTTTCCCTCAAAGTAATCCACCCGTTGCACCCGCACGTTCGGTTGTACAACCAACTTCGGGGCCGCTTGCCAAGACAGAGAAACAACCACCGAGTGGTCAATCCGATCATTGTCGCGGTCTGTCGCCCTCCCCCTCCAACTCGCAGAATCAGTCCAATGAACGGACGTGATCCAAGAGGCCGAAAAACCAACCTTCTCCGCCACTTTCTTCGAGTAATCCACCGAGATGGACGGAGTCCAATCCACGTAGTTCTCCGGCGAAGATCTCCAGTTCGAGCGGTCCGAGAACCCAAGGACCCGAGAGTAATCCATTCCCAAGTTCACCGACCATTCGTCCGATAAAATCGCGCGCAAGGACGTGAAAACGCCAGAAAAGGCGAAGTCCAGCGAGTTCAGATTCTTGGTCGTCGGCTCGTAGAACCAAAACTGCTGCCGATAACCCGTTCTGAACGCGAGTTTGACATCACCAATTTCCAACGGACGAGGTGCAAAAGTGAGCGACGCACTCTGAACAAACACTCCCACCCCGCGGTGGCCTGTCTCCGAAAGCAACGCATTCGAAGAAAACACGGCCTGAGTTTCCGTGCTCAGTTCAAACATCTTCGGACGTGGCTTCTTGAGCAGCAACTGCTGAGGCCCGAGATCGTCAGATTCCCCTGGAAACAACTCGGGGGCAACTCCCTCCTGAGCCCCACCCGCCGCATCAGATCGAACCTCCTCGGCGCGCTGAGTCACCGCTTGATTTTGGCCCTGCCTCCCCACGCCCTCCAACCGTGTCGCATTAGCCCCGACCTGCTGAGCCGAGGCGTCAATCACAAAACCCGAGCAAAGAACCGCAAAAATCCACCTTTTCTTCATATCCATATCACAATCTAAGCAAACGGTCTAAGCAAACGGTCCCCAGTGCTACTTCAGCTTACTGACGTGGATGCTCTTTCTCTGAGCATCAGTCCACTGACTCACCTTGTCCGAAGTAATCAGATTCTCCCCATAAAACACATTTCTAATTAGGTTTACATATCCCAACTGCTTGGGCTTCCCCGAGTTCGGATTGTCCGCCAAAAGACCTTTCTCCGAGGCGAAGTTAACCTGTGAACCCTCGCGGAACTTCGTGTCCGCAACAACAACCGTCTTCGCGGAGAGGTTTACCTCACCCACATCAAAGAAGGTCTTCATTACCGACAACTCGTTTCCTGCCGTTGCAGTAAACTTCGAACCGTACTCTTCCTTGTTCCAAATGACCTTCACTCGCGTCTCTAACTCGTCAATCGAGACTTCCCGAATAGAGGAAGATTCCGGAACAGGACCACCAATCCGGATATTGCCTTTCCGACCATCAAGAACCACCGTGTCCGATCGGATGAAGCTCTTATCTAGTTTAATGACATCAACATTATCACTACCCCCGCGCGCCGTAAGGGACACCAAGTCGTACGACAGGAACCCTGTCCCATAAATATCAAGCGTATCTCCAATGATTTTCGCAACGGATTCCCCCGAGGAACCCTGCGAGCTCGGCGTCATCGTGACCAGCAAGCTCAACTCGTCATCCACATCAATGGCGGCATCCGGCACAGATGACGGAGAGGGCGCAGAGGTCGATTGCCCTAAACTAAGTTTAGATTCCGCATCCAAAGAAACCGAATCGCCCGTCAAATCCGTCGAGTTAATCAGAATCGATCCAGCCTTGGAGCGGATACTTAATACACCATCCAACGATTCAGGATGAGCGTTCCCCAAGGCAGCCAACCCAAACTGACCATCTCCCTGCGGATCAGAAACTTTCGAATCCTTAATGGTCACATCTCCCGAAGCACTAATCGAAATCCAGCCCGAGGCAACCAACCCCACAGTCGAGAGCTCAACGGAAGGGGCCGAAATCACTAAGCCTCCCGCGCCTGACACCTGCGCGACCTCCACCCCAGTCTGTGTCGCATCGAGATTCACCTGAACTCTGCCCCCCGCCAAATCCGATTCCCCAAGCACTTTTTTCACAACCGCAGATTCCCCTCCAAAAACCGGAGCACTGATTCGCCAACCCTCCTGCAAGCCCGCTACAGAACCCACTGGCGTGAGATTAGTGGACCCGTCCGTCAAACGAAACCGCTGCTGCAAGCCCCCAACCGATAACACCACCTCAGCAGAGTAAACTCCGTCTTTCACCAAGCCGTACTCAGCCCCTAACCGATTGAGTCGGCCTTTCAGCTCACTCGAAAAAAAAGGCGCCGTCGACAACGTTGCCACCCCGTCAGAAACCGAGATGGTAGCGCCCGCCGGAATCAACTGGTCCACCGTGGACGTCACTTCACCTGACGAAATACCAATCTCCGAAGCAACCGGCGCCAACACACGCGATTCCTGCGTCGACTCGAACGACGTCGCAAACTCCGCCTGATACAGGTTCGATACGATCACCGAAGAAATCTTCAGTGGAGCCTTGGATCCCCCACCCTTCGCAGCCAGCGTCGCGGCATCCAACCCCGATCCCAGCTGATAAAAACCAACCTCCGGCAAATCAGCATCAATCCGGATTAACCCGCGCGACGTCGAAACAGAGTCCCCCGAAAGCACGCCAGACTCCGCCGGTTTACCAAAAAGCAACGTCGTACCTGCCACAAAATGAACCGGACGCCGATTATCGCCCCCAACAAGGTCCTCCATCGGCCACACCACCAAGTTGTCTACCCCAATCTCCATCGATCGCATCGACGCGATGACCACATGATCGACCGGCGCCGACGGCAAAACAGAAAGAAGACCCTCATTCGGAGAGATGACGACCGTGTCACCCAAACTGAGCTGGGTGGTCTGTCCGTCGGAGATTCGCCCAGCCAAGGCACCCACCGTCCTCGGCAACAACAACCCAGACTCCGCCCGCCCCTTCCCATCAAGGAGGAAAATCGAAGGACTCGGCGCCGCAATCTGGTCGATAATCGCCAACGCAGAGGTCGTTGCCTGAAGATACGCCAAATCAAACTTATCATCCGTTCGCTTGCTTTCGTCCTGTTTCGCTTGGACGTACGTGGCAACCACCGTCGAATCCACCTTGAACGCTTTGTCCGCAGAATCTCCAATAAACAAACCAGTTGCGACTAACCCCCCCTTTTCCAACTCCGCTTGCTGCCGCGCAATCGCGGCCTCAATCTTCGGCATGGAAGCAAGGGGCTGAGAAAACCCGTTCACAAGCTTTGATCCGCCCGCCGTTCCAGAAACGGAAAAGTTCAAAGGTTGAGCCAATGGCTGCCCCGGAGTAGCAAACGTCATCTGCCCCGCCCCCAAAGAGACAGCTGGGGCGCCCGGCTGCTGAACCGAGGCCTTCCCCTCCAACGTCATCACCTTAAATCCACCCGCCTGCGTCGCGCTCACCGCAAGCGTCGTCCCCAAAACAGCCGCCGTAGCCCCCTCACTTTTCACCGTCCCTCCACCCTTGCCCGTCGGCGAATGAAACAGGAGCGATCCTTTCTTCAGATTCACCTCACGTCCCGAACCCGCAAAAGAAAACGCAGTGTTCGCTCCAACCCTCGTCACCGTCTTGTCCTCAGCGACTAGCTCCGCACGCGAGTTAGCCCCCGTTTGAATGGAATCCGGAGCCTTGAAAACGTCACCCGCCTTGGCGTTCCGAACCGCACCCCCAGCCCCAACCACCTGAACACTCCCAACGACCTCAATAAACTTCGACTCCGTCAGCGGCGCCCCAGCCGACCAAGCCGTTGTCCCAGGCATCCCTAAAACCACCGCCACCGAAGTGGCCAATATGAGTTTTGATTTCATGTAGTACAAAAAAGGTGAAGGGCTAAATAGCTGCGAACACGTCCACTTGAAGCAAATGCAACGCCATTGGACTATTTTTCAGTCAATGTCCAAGAACCGTCCCAGCCTTCCGGCGGTTCCGCAATCAGCTTCTCGCACCGCTTCACATACATCTCACACAGAAAATCTTCTCCTCCCGACGCGCCCTCCGCCTCGGAAAACATTCCCTTCGCCTCTTCAAAACGCCCCGCCCGAAACGCGTCCAACGCCCGGTCGTACGCCTGCATCCACTCCGGCACCACCGCGCCAGCTAACCCCAACGGGGTGAAAACCTCAATCGGCGCCGTCTTCCCCTTGAACTTCGCATTGTCCACCCGACGGAAAACAAAATCGTTTCTCGTCAGTTCGTACGCCGTCTGCCCCACCAAAATGTCGCACCCGTACTGCTTCGTCGAACTCTCCAACCGCGCCGCCAAATTCACCCCATCCCCCAACACCGTAAACTCCATCCGCTGCTGATGCCCCAACTCCCCCACCACCACCCGACCATGATTCACCCCAACCCCAATCGATAACTGCAACCGATCCGGGTTGTCCTTCCACCCCTCATTCAACCGCTTCAACGCGTCCCGCATCACCAAAGCCGCGCGAATCGCACGCGCCGCATCCGATTCCAACCCCCGTGAATGCGTATCCCCCCACACCGCCATAATCGCGTCCCCAATGAACTTTTGCAGGGTCCCGTCCTCCTTCAAAACCGCATCCACCATCGGCCCAAAGTACTCGTTCAACTGCGCAACCAACGTCTCCGGCGACCGACTCTCCGACATCGTCGTAAAACCCCGAATGTCCGAAAACAAAACCGTCACCGGCTTCGTCTGACCCCTCAACGCTTTATCAAAGTCGTCCACCTGCTCCACCACCACATTCGCCACGTTCTTGGACACGTACTTGTCCAAAACCGACTTCACATGGCTTCGCTCCAACTGCTCCGCCGACAAATCCAAAATCAAGGTCACCAAGAAATGGAGCCCCCCAGGCACAATCACCGGCACAAGATCCAACAAAATGCCCGCCTTCGAAAAAACCATCACGCTCGCCCCGAATACCGCCCCAAAAATCACCGCCGACACCCCCACCCGCACAATCACCCTCTGCGTAAAAATCGCCACCAAAAGCGCAACCAACGTAAAAACACCGCCAAGCAAATACGTCATTCCCCGTGGCGCATTCCTCACATGCTCCCCAGCCACCAACGACGAAACAATGTTCGCGTGAATCTCCGGCCCAGGCATCGTCCCAAACGGAGTCGCCTGCTCATCATGCAGGATTTCCGCAAACGGCCCCACAATCACAATCTTGTCCTTGAAAATCTCTCCCCCCCTAAACTTCGGGTCGCTCTTCACCACCGAATCAACAAACACCTCCTCCAACGCAATCGCCGCCTCCTTCGAATCCGATTCGTGCACCCCAATCCGTGAAATCCGCCCCGCAGGCCCACGATAGTTGATCAAATAATGCTGCGTTCCCGACGGAATCGACACCCCATTCCCAGCACTCGCCAACCGCGCTGAAAATGACACCAAATCCGGTTCACCACCCTGCCCTAACTCAATCCCTCGCGAAGTCTGATGCCGCACCGACCGAACCACCTTATCCACCGGATTCTTAATCACCGTCACCCACCCCACCCCGTTTTCACCCGCCGCCTCACTCAACTCCGGGTTCGGTGGCAAAAACTGTTTGCCCCCCTCCACGTCCAAACTCGTCTCCGCCAACACGACCCGCCCACTGTACTTCTTCACCATCTCCACAAAATAGGCGTCCTCATCCGGCTTCGATGACGGGAAGACCACGTCGATGCCAACCACCTTCGCCCCCAAACTAAACAAGCGCTCCACCAGATGCCCGTAAACCGCTCGGTTTAACGGGTACTGCGCCTTGTCGTGCAACATTTTTAACGCCTCGTGCTCCCCCTTCGCCATCAGACCGCTCAGTAACCCTTGGTCAAACGTGGACGCATTAATCCCAACCATCACCACCTCCTCGCCAATCGGCAACTCCCCGCGCTTGGTGAAATGGTAGTCCGTCACAATCCCGCGCGCATGCTCAAACCAATCCACTCCAGCTCCCTCCAGCAAAACCCCTCCCCCCATCGCAACCACCGCAATTCCGCTCAATGCCACCTTCCGATTCTTCGAAAATAGTCGAATGACCTTCGTCAAAAAATTGCGCTTGGCCGTCAAAAACTCTGCGGATGACGCCGAGAACATCACCGAGAACAACAACACCGCAAACCCAGCATGCATCGCCGCAGGAACCAACCCCTTGCTCACCACCAACAAACAACTCACCCCAATCACCGCCGCCAAAAGATTCCTCGCCCACTTCTCCCCCTTCAACGTAAACGCCGCCGCAAAAATCGCGTGCAACGCCAAGGCCAAACGCAAATACGGCCCACCATCGAAAAACATCAACGCCCCAGACAATCCCTGCCGAAACAACCCCTCCGGACCCACGTCCAACCGGAAAAGCCGACTCAACAACTCCGAAACCGCCTCCGATTCACCGAAAAACTGTAACCCCAACAAAACCCCAACACTCGCAGACGCCGCGAAAATGCACCACCAACTCACTAGGGTCAAAAGGACAGGACGCGACTTATTCATGACAAAGCCCGACAAAAAGCATCTTACGCGCCGCTCATCCCCACCCGAACTCCAACTGGTCGCCGCCCGCCAAGCACCAAGCCTCCACCCCCCGCCGCCGCAAATCCGCCGCAAACTCCCGCGAAAAACCGTGCAACGTGAACACCCTCCTCGGCGCCACCCGCTCAACCAACCGCACTAAATCGGGGTAATCCGCATGGTCACTCAACGGAATCACCTCCTCCACGCCATAACGATACCGCGAACCACCGTCCATCCCCCAACCCGACACCATCGCCACCGAAAAACGCGCTCCCCGCACCGCGCGCGCAAACGCCGGCGTCCCCACAACGACACGCCCAACCAACCCCTCCCCATTCCGCCACCCGTCTGGCAACCCCTCGAAACGTCGCGGAAACCCCGAATCCCCCGCCGCCACCACCTCCGTCGTCCTCAACACCTGACGATCCAAACAGGGAACCCACCCCGCTTCTTGCAAAATCCGGATAATCTCCTGCGCCTTGCCCAACGGGTACCCCGCCAACACCGGACACCGCCCCTCCTCCCAAGCCCGTTCGCAAAATCGGCGCATCATCCCCATGACCTCCTCCGCCGACGGCATCACGTATCGAGGAAGGCCAAACGTCGTCTCCATCACCAAAACATCCGCACGAGGCGGGTCCGCCACAGGACAAGCAAGCCCCTGTCTCAATTTAAAATCCCCAGTATACAAAACCCGACCCTCCGCCCCCTCCACCAACACCATCGCTGATCCCGGCACGTGCCCCGCCGAGTGCAAGGTCACCTGCCACCCCTCCCGAGTCATCCCTGCGCCATACGCCAACGTCTCAAACTCGCGCGCGCCACGAACCCGCAGTTGCATCAAACACGCAGTCATCTCCGTGCAAATCACCCGTCGATGCGCCGCAATATGGTCCGCGTGCGCATGCGTCACAATCGCCTCCGCCACCGATTTGCGCGCGTCCACCCGCAACGGGAACCCACTCACCACCAACCCGTTGTTCCACTCCACCTCCAACATAACCCCTCCGGTCAAACGACCACTACTCCTCGGCGTCCGGTGGAAGCGGACGATGCGAAAAAATCTCCGGAGGAACGTCGCTGTGATCGCTTAATCCATACCGATCCGTGTGCGTCTCAATCCGCCCCACCGTCTTCGGTTCCCATAACCGCTTCCGTTCAACCCGCAACGCCTCAGGAATCGGCTGTCCAATAATCAAATCCCCCGAAAAGTACCCGCCCTTCTCCACACAAATCGACCGCGCGTAAACCGTCCCTTTCAGGTTCCCCTTTTTCTGAATCGTCAATCGCCCCTCGCAAACAAAGATTCCCGACGCCCCCCCGCAAATCTCGGCGTCCACCGTGTGCATCGGAAAATCAAATTTTACCTCGGCCCCCTTCCTCACGGTGATTAACTCCGACACCACCTCGCCCGGGTAAGCCCCCTTCAACTTAAAGGCCGCATTTCCCGTGCAATGAATGCGCCCACGAAATCGCCCCTCCACCTCCGCGTGGCCACACGAAACCTTCGCCGTACCCGCATCCGACTTAATCTCAAAATGTACCGTGCCCTGCGTCTGAATCGTTCTCGCAAACGGCCCCGCAATGCGAAAATCCCGAATGTCAATGTACGAACCACACTTCGGACACATGCTCGAATGTGCGTCACTCGGCACCTCGTGACGGTGCAAGCAGCTAAAGCACGCAACGTTACGATTGGATTCGCGGGTAAAAATCTTTCCCAAACGATCCAGAAACGTCGGCCCACGCAAACTCGCCGCCTCCTTCGCAAGCAGACGCTCAATCAAAAAATGCTCCCCACACCGCCGACAAAACGTGCTCCGCGCCGTCACAGCCTCTAGCTGGCTGAAACCGCAATGCGGACAATCCGCACTGATTCGCTCAGGCGCGTCTCTCCGAACGTTTGCCACAGATTCCTCTCGTAATGGTGCAGAGCCAAGAATCGCCACACTCGCAGCGACCCCCGCAAAAACGGCATCCGGCCC
>JBEEPE010000097.1:0-9833 GCA_041191265.1 Verrucomicrobiota bacterium
CACTCCCAAACACCGATTCAACCTCCCCCTGGGCACCCACCCTTCCCTCGCTCAAAAACAACGCACGATCAAAATAGCGACGCAACGTCCCCATGTCGTGATGCACCGCAATCACCGTCGCTCCCGCCGAAACCACTCCTCGTAACTCCGCTGCAATCAAACTCTCCGTCGTCGCATCCACCCCCGCAAACGGCTCGTCTAAAATCAACACCTGCGCCCGCTGCGCCAACGCCCGCGCCAAAAAAACCCGTTGCTGCTGCCCGCCAGACAACTCGCCAATCAGCCGCCCCCTCAACTCGTGCATCCTCACTTTCTCCAACGCCTCCTCCACCGCCGCCACATCCTCTAAATCCCGTCGCCGCCACCACGCTTTGCGAATCTCGCGCCCCATCCTCACCACCTCCTCCACCGTCACCGGAAAATCCCACGCGACCTCCTCCCGTTGTGGCACATAAGCCACACTCCGATACCCCCGAACCAGTCCCGGTCCATCCTCCCTCAAACTCCAACGCACCTCCCCGCCCCGCACCTCCATCAACCCCAACACCGCACGAACAAAAGTCGACTTCCCCGCACCGTTCGGACCAATCACCGCCGTCAAACTCCCCTCCGGAAACACCGCGTCCACCCCATCCAACACCAATCTTTCCCCAAACCCTGCCCTCAGCCCGGTGACCTCGAGCACCGATTTCGCTCCGCCCTTCGTCATGCCAACCCCTCCGCAACCGTCCGCAAGTTGTGGCGCATCATCCCCAGATACCCCCCCGTTGCCTCTTCCTCTGATCCAAACCGCGCCACGCTTCCGTCAAACGCACCCAGCGAATCGGAAAACAACTCCCCGCCAACCCTAACGCCGGACAACTCCGCGATTCGCTTCATCGCTGCTGGGGGCACGGAACTCTCAACAAAAACCGCCTTAACCCCCTGCTTCCGGATGAACGCGGTCAGCCGGTTCACATCCGCAACACCCGCCTCAGCCACGGTCGACAACCCCTGCAATCCCACCACCTTCAACCCAAACGCCCGTCCCAAGTAGTTAAACGCATCGTGAGAAGTCACCAGCACTCGCCCCGATTCCGGAATCTTCTCGAGGATTTCGCGCCCCCATTTCACCAACCGCTCGGTGGCAGCCTGAAACGCCGAGACTCCCGCCGAAGCCACAGCGCGCTCGACTACCCCTGCGCCTGCCAGCGCATGGGCTAAATGCTCCACCACGCCCGTCCACACCACGGGATCGCCCCACACATGCGGATCCGCAACGTCGCTACTTGGTTCCGGAAAAATCAGTCGTTCGCGAGGCACCCCCTTTCCCAAATCGACCACCACGGCCGCTTTTGCCGCGCCTGCTACCAGTTCGCCCAATCGCCCCTCCAGCCCGAGCCCGTGGTGCACCAAAACCCGAGCGCGCTTGACTGCCAGTAAGTCCGACGGACGGGCCCGATACAGATGCGGATCCACCCCGGCGCCCATCAGCGTCTTCACGGCCACACCGCCCCCCATGACGCGTCGCACTGCATCTGCTGCGATGGTGGTTGTTGCGACGATTCCGTCGGATTCCGCGCCAAAGTTCTGCGTGTATGTCGTTCCCCCTGCTACCGCGACTGCTGAAACCCTAAGAAAGCCCCGTCGCGAAACCCGTCTCGACCAACCACAGACATTCATATTCGGTATCTTACCCCCCCTCCCCACAGTGTCCACTGACAATCTTAGCCCAGCCTAAGAATCATCACCCCCATTTCGAATCCAAAACCTCCAACTCCGCTGCAGTCGTAATGATGGGAATCAACAGAACCACTTGACCACGTCAGATCAAATCCATCATGACAAATTATATCAATTAGACTTAAAGCGCAAATCGACAGCACGATACAGACCCTCATCCGACCCCCGGTGAGCCGCGTGCAGGGCACCCCAACGCTGAGGGTGCCCAACGCAAGCCAACGCCAACTTTTTCCACGCAGGTTCTCGAAATAGTTTCCAACCCCGAAAGACGCCGTGCCGACGAGGCACCGCAGACGATTTGGGAGAGGATTACTTCGAGGGTATCTCGTTCAGCGTGTAGTAACCAACGGGGTGAAGGACCCCTTTCCCCTCCCGAGATTTCACGCCGTCGAGGTGCAACTCGTGGATGTGGCCCTTTGTCAGTCCCTCCACCACCAACCGCACCGACTTCCCATCAGCACCCACCGTCGCAGATTTCACCACCGGTGTCGTGTCGTCCACTTCCGGGCTACCATACGAACTCTGATAGATGTAAGTGAACCCTCGCATTGAGTAACTCTTCACATCACCCGCCGTCGCCGAATCAACTGGATGGGTAAACGTAAGCTCAAACCCGTCTGACTTCGCCCGCATCTCGTGCACCTCAAAGGGCACTCGTCCCGTCCAGTTCACACGCTCGAACGCGTGCGGTCTCCCGCCACGCGCCCCCCATCCACGATCGGAACCACCCACGAAAAAGTTACCCTCCTCGTCCATCCGCGCCCCAATCGGGCCTGACGAAAGCCCCTTGAGAAACGGAAAAACTGCCCCCTGCTTCACTCCGTTCACCGTTTCCAGACAAACCCGCGACACGCTCGAGTGACTCTGGTCCGTCACAAAAAGCTGCTTTTCAAACGGACCAAACTTGCCCTTGGAAAGATCACAAACAATCCCAGACGAGCTGTTCCCAATCTTGCCCGGCCCATGCACCATGTACACCGCTGGGGGGACCAACTCCTTAATTCGCCCTCGCTCGGTTACCATACGACTCGGAGAGTTCGGCTCAACCGGAACCGGCCCCATGTTCGGTGCCTTCTCATACCACTTAAACCCACCAGGATGCCCCTGAAACGAGCCCGGAACCAAATGCTGGAGCGTACAAGAGCCATGCCAAGGTCCCTGATTGTCAGTGTAATAGACCTCTCCGTCCGCATCAAAACCGATTCCCCCAGGCGAACGAACCCCGCTGCACGTCGGCACCATGGTTCCATCCGGCTTCACCCGCACCGCCCAACCGCGAAACGGCACCTGACTCGAAAATGACCCCGTCAGGCACAGCGTGACCCAAAGGTCCCCATTTTTATCAAACCGCGACCCGAACGCGTACTCGTGATAATCCCCACCAACTCCCCATTTGTCACAAACCGTCTCGAAAAGATCCGCCTTACCATCACCGTCCGTGTCTTTCATCCGAAGCACTTCGTACCGGTTCGTCGCGTAAATCCAGCCGTCTTTATGTGCCAGACCGAGTACCTCGTGTTGTCCGGCAGCAAATCGCGTGAACTTCGCTGAAGACACATCTTTTGAAGCAGCCCCGTCCACCACCCAAACCTCACCACGCCGCGTACCGAGCGCTACCTTGCCGCCCGGCAGCAGTTCCGCTGACCCAACCTCCATGGCCGTTGTGTCAGGCGTCACAAACGTGGAAATCTCGTAATACTCGGCTTCCGCCGGGTCCACATTCTTGTTCCGCTCCACCGCGAGAACCCCCGAAACAGGCCCCGCCAAAATCAAAACCGCGAGAGGTAAATACTTATTCATGGAATAAAACGAAAAGTTTGTTCGATAGCAACTTGTTCAAAATCAAAGCTTCGGGATTGCTCCGCCGGGCACTCCGACCGGAACCCAGCCATAGGCCACCTCAATCGAGCCAGATACCGGAACGTACACATTCGCCCCATCCGTCTGCGCTCCAATCGCCTTTACGCGGAAAGTGTTCTCCGATTTCCGTCCACCCCCCAAATCCACCGTGCCATTCTTCACAACAAACCCATCCCCATCCGGAGTTACCACACCACTCGCAATCCGTAAAAACGCGCGGTCCGGGATCTTACCCGAAACCTTGACCGTCCGAACCAACGTCGCCTTTGGATCCATAGCAGCGCCTCGAGTGCTAAACGATTCCTCAACCTCCGCTCCACCCCAGCCATAACGGAAAGTCGGAGCCCCCTTCGAATCCAAACGGTACCCCTTCCATTGATAACCCGAAGTTTCCGCTCCGAACTCATACTTCTCCCACTGCGGTTTCCCATCGACCGCCACACTAAACGGCAACGAAATGTCCACCGGCTTCACGACATCATACCCCGCGGGAGGTTGAGCGCCTCCTCCGCGATTTTTCCAGTGCCGCGCGGCATCCATGAATGCACCTCGCCAAAGCAGCACCGGGCTGAAGGACTCAGCGCTCCAAGCCAAGTTCAGGCCCCCAGGGTACCCCACCGCCACCCCGCGATTGCCCACGCCCGTGATGAAGTTCCGGTAAATCACCACCTCGTCCTTCACGTCAATCGGCATTCCCACATTCTCATCAGCCTTTGGCGAGTGTGGGCGCTTGTACCCAGGCGGCGTCCACTTCGACAAAGCCGTTACATCAAACGGACCGCTCCAACCAACGTATAACTCAGCCCCCCCTGCCGCTTGAAAGTACTCCACCCGAACCTTGTGCTCACCCTTCGTGAGCTTCTTCTTCTTTTCTTTAATCGACGGAGGGTGAATCCCGTCGTGCTCCACCACCTTTTCGCCATCCACCAAAACCCGGCCCCCATCATCACTCGCGAGGTAAAAGGTATAGTCCGAATTGGAAGGCGCCTCGAGAACCCCTTCAAAGACCATCGCATACTGGTTTTTGTAATCGTCGAAGTTCAGATGGATCAGATTCCCGTCCACCTTTCCTGACCGATGCGGAGTCAGTTTTCCGAAATCCGGCAACTTCTCGAAAGCCCCATTAAAAACCCTGAAAGACAAGTCTTTGAAAACGGGCCCCACCGCCATCACGCGAAGATTCCCAACCATGCTCAGAGCGTGTCCTGGGAAAGTGCACGCGAAAGGATACGAACCGGACTTCTCTGGCGCAGTAAACGTAAACGTCTGCTTCTCATGCGGATTCAATAACCTCGATGCAGCAAGCACTTTTTCCTCAGGCACAAATCCCCGCGCCACCGCCTGCTCAGGCTTCTCCAACATCTTGGTGACTGCATCGCCCGCGTTCACCCCAGGTTGGCTAAAAAACACGAGGTTGTGCGGCATCTCGTCTGTGTTGTCAAAAACCACCGTCACCTTTGCCCCTGGAGGCACAACCACCTCCGATTTATCGAACTTCATCTGCGCAGCGAGAGATTTAATCTCAATCGCAACAGAGTCTTGGGCAAGTGACGAAGCCGAAAGCAAAGCAGCGGCGATGGGCAAACCAGCAACTATCGAGGAGACGAATCTGTTCATGGAGGCGATCGGTGAGGGCAATAATATCGGTTGAAACCTGGCATGCCCTCAGTCTGCTCGCTCAACTGAGCCTCGGAGGGAACCTACAACCAGACAAACAACACAACTGGGAATAACCCGCCAAACGCCGGAGTCTAACCCCTTTTTTTAACCACCACCCAAACAACGCATGACGACACTGTTTAACACCCCGATAACCATCATCTTTACAGTCACTAACGATGCTGGTAGCGCTCAGTTTTCACAGCGCAAACACTCCCTCGCTCACGGGTAATCGCCACCCCAACTCAGCCCACAAAAAAACCCCGCCGAAGCGGGGTCTCAGATTTAACCTCTAGACTCCTCTACAGGAGTCGCAGCAGCGCGATCGGCTAAGCAGTCAACTGAGGCGCAGGCGGCGGCGGTGGGGTCGTCTCCAAAGTCGCCAAAAGCTTCGGCACACCCTTAAATTTTTTGCCCACACGCTTCACCATCCCAATCGACACCAAATGCTGGAGCTTCTCGTAAGAGCGCAAACGCAACATCTCCTCACCGCCACTCGCCGCGTTCCTCGCCTTCAACTTCTCGAAAACCTTTTCGAAAATGTCTTTGAACTCATAGCTGCTCCGTGACGAGAGCAAAGCCGCGAGCTCCTCTGTAACAAGGTCAGGAAGCCGACGAGAAAACGCTGTTTTTCGTGTGATAGGCATAGGACATCAAACTACCACAAAACCAAAAAAATGCCACTCGAAACTTGACCGCCCAAACGAATCGCCTAAAGAGGCCCGCAAACTCCCTGACCAAGGCGATAAAACGTCGAGCAATTACCACCAAAAACATCGTCCGCCGACCTCGGGAACCGCCGCGCCACATACTCCGAGGCGACCTCCCACCACGCCGCATAAGTCGCCGCATGCAGACACACCGGCCAATCCGACCCCCACATCACCCGCTTATGTCCAAACACCTCGAAAATCGCCTCCAAATAACGCTCCAACCCCTCAACCGACCACGCCGACCAGTCCGCCTCCGTCACAAGCCCCGACAACTTACAAAAAACGTCCGGCCTCTCCGCAACCTCCCCGAGCAATCGCCGCCACTCGTCAAATCCGCCCCCTCGGATGTCCGGCTTCGCCCCGTGATCAATCACCATCCGCAAGCCCTCAACGGCATCCATCATTCGAAGCACATCCGGCAACTGCCGCGCAAACACCAGCACATCGTAACACACCCCGCGCTCCGCCAACCGCCGCAGCCCCGCAAGCACCCCTTCCCGCAAAAGAAAACCGTCCGACTCCTCCTGCACCACATGACGAACCCCAACAAAACGCCGGCTCCGAACAAACGCGTCCAACTGACGATCCAACTCCTCCGACCGCAAATCAACCCAACCCACCACCCCAAAAATACGCGGAAACCGCTCCGCCAACTCCAACAACCACCGAGTCTCTTCCAACGACTGCCGCGCCTGCACCGCAACCGAGCCGTCCAATCCAAGGGGACGTTGAATCGCCTCCAAATCTGAAGGAAGCCAATCCCGATGAAGCGCGCTCCCCGCAGGAATCCACGGATACTCCCCGTCCGAGTACCTCCAAAAATGCTGGTGCGCGTCGATTCGCATATCGCCCCGTCACTAATCCCCAACCGCAATGACCGCCTTCAAAACCCCTGAAGTCGGCTCCAACAACGCCGGAAACTTTGCTGGAACTTCCTCAAATTCCAACCGATGCGTAATCCACGGCTGCGTGTTGATTTTGCCTTCCTCAATCAAGCCAATGATCCGCGTGAAATCTCCCGGCAACGCGTTACGACTCGCATGGAATGTCATCTCACGCCGGTGCATCAGCGGATGCCCAAACGTCACTTCGTTCTGCGTAATCCCAACGAAAACCAACCGACCCGCGAAGCCAACGTACTGATACGCGGCAGACATCGAGCGATCGCTCCCCGTCGCATCCACCACCACCTGCGCCAAGTCACCGCCGCTCATTTCCTCCAACGCCTTCAACTCCGATCCATCTCCTTTCACCAAAATCGTGTCGGGAACCCCCATCACATCACGCACAAACGCGAGTCGTTGCTCATTCACATCCATCACCACTGTCCGCGCACCCGACAACTTGGTGAACTCCACCACCGACAGCCCAATCGGCCCCGCACCAATCACCAACGCCACATCCCCCGACACCGGCGCCCCCCGGTTCACCGCATGACACCCAATCGCCAGCGTCTCCACCAAAGC
The DNA here is from genome assembly GCA_041191265.1 of Verrucomicrobiota bacterium. Classification (GTDB taxonomy): domain Bacteria; phylum Verrucomicrobiota; class Verrucomicrobiia; order Chthoniobacterales; family Chthoniobacteraceae; genus JBEEPE01. Next base: position 7,421 of record JBEEPE010000097.1, read on the forward strand.
CAGTTGATCGAAACCAAGCTTCGCAGAAACGTGAAGCTTCCGAGCCGGAATCGTAAACAACGGCTGCAACCCACCGTCACAATGCACACCCAACGTCTGGTTGTTCATGCAGCAGTTCGTGTGGCCACGACGACAGGAGTGACAGTTCCCGCAGTTGATGTACGGCTCAATCGAACACCGATCCCCCACACGAACATTCGTCACTCCATCCCCAACCGAAACCACCTCGACACCAAGCTCATGCCCGGGAATGCGCGGATACGAAAAAAACGGCATCTTGCCCAAGTAGCCCGAATAGTCCGTACCGCAAACGCCCACCTGACGAATCCGAACCACGACATTGCCCGGAGCTGGGGCCGATGGCTCAGGAACCTCAATCAAAGCCCATTGCCCTGGGACAGGAAGTTGTAGTGCTTTCATAACGTTCTCAAAATCAGTTATTCTCCGGCAATCCCTCGAGATGGCCGATGTTCCTCACCGGCGCAAAGAGTGCCTGTACCTCACGCAGCAAATCTTCATCCATCGGCTCAGCCGCCCACTTCGCCCAGTTGCGAATGTTCTCAGGATTTGCAGAGCCAGCCACCGTCGTCGCAATCCGTGGATTCGACAGCGAAAACTGGAGCGCCAACTTCGCAATATCGACGCCCCGCGACTGACACAACGCAGCCGCCGCCCTCGCGGCATCCTTCACGGACTCAGGCTCCTTCAACCATGCTGGCAATGGGGCATTTGTCAGCAATCTCGCGGAAAAAGGCCCCGCATTCATCGCCCCCACTCCCCGCTCCTCCAACACCGGAAGCAACTCATCCGCAAATCGCGTGTTTTGAAGCGTGTACTGGTTGTACGACAAAACGCAGTCCAAATCAGTCTGACCTAACACGAATTTAAAAAGCTTCATCGGATAACCCGAGATTCCCAAAAACCGCACCTTGCCCGCTTCCACCAACGTCCGCATCGCCGGCAACGTCTCATCCACAATCTGCTGCATCGGAACAAACTCGATATCGTGGCACAACAGGATGTCCAAATGATCGGTTCCCATGCGGTGAAGCGAGACATCCACACTCTCGCGAACCCGCTTCGCCGAAAAATCGAAGTGCGTCAGATCATACCGACCAAGCTTCGTGCATAACGTGTATGACTCGCGCGGCACACCGCGCAGCGCGACGCCCAAGAGAACTTCGCTCATGCCTCGCCCATAAAACGGCGACGTATCGATCAAGTTGATTCCGCAGTCCAACGCGACGCGCACCGAGCGCATCGCCTCGTCCAACGTCACACTTCGAAACTCCTGTCCCAAAGAACTCGCCCCGAAAGCCAAACTCGGAACCCTCAACCCCGTTCGACCAAGCACTCGTGTTTCCATAATCAAAAGACCTCTAGCGCGTCCGGCACCCCATCGTGAGCAACACATTCGCCCACAGAGATTGGTCGCCCGTCTGAATCGTCAAAACATGATCCTCCGAGTTCACCGCATCGTAAAACGCCCACTTCTCAATCGGCTTCAACTCGAGCGCATGCCCCGCATCCGCAATCACCCGCCGATAATCCGCCCACACCGGCGGTTCGCCACTCTGCGCGTACGAGTCGTCCGGAGGAATGCCCATCGTATTCACCGCATCCACCGGAACCGTCTCAAGCAAAGCTTTTAACGCCTGCTCGCAGGAGATCACGCCGGGCGACAGGTTCATCGACACCACCACCGCATTCGGCCCTTTCTTGGTGCTTGCAGGATAATTCCCGTCCGCGATCAGAATCTTGCTGTGGTGCCCCGCCCTCGCGAGCACCGATAGAATCTCCGCGTGAATCAAAGAGGTTTTGAGCATTCCGTTGTTAATTAGGGATTTGAGGTCAACTCACGAAAGCGCTCAATGGTCAACCGCGCCGCCGTCAACGAGTCAGGCATTGGAAACACCTCGGCTGAAAGGTAGCCCGCATACCCCTGCGCTTTCAGTTGTCTGACAATCGGCTCGAACCGCGTCTGACCCGCACCTGCCGCCTGCCGATTCGAATCCGCGAAGTGCACATGTCCCAGCACATCCGCAATCCCTGCCAGCGCCGAGGCTGAGTCACTCTCCTCAATGCCCATGTGAAACAAATCTGCCAGAATCGACACCCCCGTTAGACCGCGATTTCTGAGAAATCCCGCCCCGTCACCCTGACGGTTAAATAGGTTTGTCTCATACCGGTTCAACGGTTCGTAAAGGAAAACCTGTCCACAATCCGACGCTATCTCGCCAAACTCCCGCAACGCCTCTGCTAGCCAATCCAACGCTTGATGCCGCTCTACACCCTGTTCCACTCGCCCCTGCATCGACCCTAAAATGGTGGGCGCTCCCAACTCCGCTGCCTTCAAAATCGTGCCTCGAATGAAATCGCGCGCTCCATCGCGCACCGACGCATCCGGGTGGCA
>JBEEPE010000098.1:0-2885 GCA_041191265.1 Verrucomicrobiota bacterium
GTTGAGGCGGTTGTGGTTGATTGCGGGAACCTGTATCCTGAGATGGGGTCTGTTTACCGGTGGAAAGGAGCGGTGGAGGTTGCTGAGGAGTGCGGATTGTTGATGAAGACGACGGTTTTGCGGGTGGATGAGGTGCGTGAGGCACTTTGCACGCATCCGTATGAGGTTCCGGCGTTTGTGGTGTTTGAGGTGGAGCAGGTGGCGCCGATGTATTTGCGGTGGTTGTTGGACGAGACGCGCGATGGGCGGGCCTAGGAACTATGGCGGTTGTTTCTGACAGAAGGTTTCGCGTTGGAGGAATCCATTGCGCGGGGTGTGTTTCGCGGATTCGCGGGGCGTTGGAACGGTTGTCGGGGGTTGATGCGGTGGTGCTGGGGGTGGAGGGGGATTTGGTTGTTCGAGGGTCGGTTGAAGTACGAGGGGTGGAGGAGGCGATTGTTGCGTTGGGTTTCTCCTGTTCGGAGTTTGTGGCAGCGGCTGAGCGGGCAGGGAAAGAGGCGTTCGGTGATGATGGAAGGAGAGAGGTGCTGGAGCTGGTGCTTGCCTGCGTTCTGTTTTTGCCCCTGATGGCTGGGACGATGCTGTCCCATTTGGGAGGGTTGCATGGGTGGGCGTGGGGCGAGGGGTGGATAGGAGCCCTTCTTTCGGGTGGGATTTTGTTTGGGTGCGCTGGGAGGCGCTGGGTATCCGTGGTGCGGACGTTAGCTGCGCGCTCCTTGAGCATGGACGTCACGGTGATGGCGGGCGGATTGATTGCGTGGGGCGTGAGCTTGGTGGGCGTGTTGCGTGGGGGGGCTGTGTATTTTGAGGCGGCTGCGGGAATCGTGGTTGTTCAGATGTTTGGACGATGGATGGAGTCGCGTCTTCGCCGTCGGGCGGGTGCTGTCGTGGAGGAGTTGGGCCGGCTTCAACCCGCGTTGGTTTCGGTGCTTTCGGCGGAAGGATTGAGCTGGATGGCAGTGGATGCGGTGGCGGTTGGGGAACGGTTTGTGGTGAAGGCGGGCGAACGGGTTCCGTTGGATGGTGTCGTCGAGTTGGGGGAGGCTTCTGTGGATGTGGGATGGTTGACGGGGGAATCTGAACCGCGGCGATTGATGGCGAGCGTTGAGGTGATTGCGGGTGCCATGGTGCTGGAGGGCGAGGTGACAGTGCGGAGCACGGAAACGGTTCGTTCGGGAACGTTGGAGCGCATGAGGGGGCTGATGCGGATGGCGGAAGCGGACGATGGGCGAGGGCACGGATGGGTTGAGCGCTGGGTGGCGGGTTTTTCAGCGGGATTGTTGGCGGTGGCGGGTGCGACGGGTTTGGGGTGGTGCTTGATGGGTGGTCAGCCGTGGGATGTTGCATTGATGAGGGCCGCAACGGTGTTGGTTGCGGGATGTCCGTGCGCCCTAGGGCTCGCGGTTCCCATGGTGTACCGCGTGGCTACGGGGGCTGGGGTTCGTCGGGGACTGTTGATCGGCGACGCGGGACGGTTGGCGCGTTTTGGACGGGTAACGGAGGTGATTTTCGACAAGACAGGGACACTGACCGAGCCGCTCGAGACGGTTCCTGAGATGGAGTTGGCTGAGGGCTGGACCGAGCGCGAGTTTTGGGTGCATGCAGTGGGATTGGAGGCCATTTCGAGGCACCCGTTTGCCGCGGCAGTGAGAAGAGTGGCGGCGGGGATGGGGCTTTCGCCGGTTACGTTCTCTCGTGCGAGGGAGGTCCCCGGAGAAGGGGTGGAGGGTGAGCGCGAAGGGAAGCAGTGGAGATTGATTCGGGACGTGGGCGGATGGAGCCGAATGGAGGTTTCGGGCGTGTTCGTGGGGCGCGCCCGTTTTTCGGAACGGATGAGGCTCGGGGTGCGGGAGGTGGTGCGCCAACTCGTTTCGGAGGGCGTCGGTGTTCACCTTGCGAGCGGAGATGTCGAGGAGCGGGTGCTGGCGGTGGGGGAGGGGCTAGGGTTGGCGGCAGAACGTTGTCATGCCGGGATGCGTCCGGAGGACAAGCTCGCCCTGTGTCGGAGATTTCGCGATTGCGGAGGCGTTGTTGCGATGGTCGGTGACGGAGTGAACGATGCGGCGATTTTGCGGGGTGCGGACGTTGGGATTGCGGTGGGAGGGGCTTCGGGGGTTGCGCGGGTTTCTGCCCATGTTGAGTTGTTGAGGCCAGGGTTGGGTGGGGTCCTTGAAGCGCGGGCGTTGGGTCAAATGATGGAGCGAGCTGTGCGGCAGAGCCTGGTCTTTGCGGTGACCTACAACCTGTTGACCGTCCCTTTGGCTGCGGGCGTGTTTCTGGGAGTGACCGGATGGGACTTCACTCCGGTGCAAGCTTCCTTGGCGATGGCGGCCTCCTCAGTGTCAGTGGTGGCAAACGCGCTCTGGTGGGGGCATCGCTTCGAATCTGGGAGAAAAGAATGAGTTTTTTTTCGGTCACCGCTGTGTCCGATTTCTGCATGTTTGTCTGCGGAAACGGGCCTTTGAGGACCTTTTCGGACAGAGATGTCTGCTTTTGAACCGTTGAATGGTTAAAAGTCGTCAAAGTGTCTTGGATTTGCCATTTCGGGGTCTGTTTGTGTCCGATTCTTGATGCTTGCGGTGGGGGGATGTTTCGGTTTAGGACATGGAATTCGATTTGCGGTATGCAAACGAACGGATTTTCCGGCGAAGAGTCAGCCTGTGGATTTTGGGTGGGTTGACTGCATCGCGCGGGGGTTCGTTTCCTCCCTGGATTTAAAAAACAGCAGCAACTACAAGAAATGAATAATCCCGGTCTACCTGAAAAGCAGGGGCTCTATGATCCCCAGTTCGAGCATGATGCGTGTGGTGTTGGCTTCATCTGCCAGATGAAGGGCAAGAAGACGCACGATATCATTCAGCAGGCGTTGGAAATTCTGGTGAATC
>JBEEPE010000099.1:0-3130 GCA_041191265.1 Verrucomicrobiota bacterium
TTTCCGTTAGGGTTGATGGAGAGGTATTTCTCACATTATCCCGCGCAGGTGGGGATTGATTTTGCGACGTTCTGCAGTTTTGGGCAGACGCGAAAAGATCCGTCGGAACCGTTCTCGATGACGATTCTGGCCTTAAGATCGAGTCGTCATGCCAATGGCGTCAGCGAGCTGCACGGTTATGTGTCGCAGGGATTGTGGAAGGATGTTTGGGCGGGAGTTCCCGAGCATGAGGTGCCGATTACCAGCGTGACGAATGGCATTCATACGAGGACGTGGATGGCGCCGGAGTTTGCGAGTCTGTATGATAAATATTTGCCGGGCTGGGAGAAAAAGCTGGTGGACGTTGAGTTTTGGCGAGGGGTTTACGACATTCCTGACGAGGAGTTGTGGCAGACGCATCAGGCGTTGAAACGCCGTTTGGTGGAGTTTGTTCGGAAGCGGGTGTCCTCGCGGTATCATCGCTTAGGCGAGGCTCCCGAGCGGATACGATCGGTTGGGGGGATGCTAAATCCGGAGGTCCTTACGATTGGTTTTGCGCGTCGGTTTGCGACGTACAAGCGCGCGACATTGTTATTTAAGGATCCTGAGAGGCTCTTGAAGTTGCTGGGAAATCCGGAGAGGCCGGTCCAGTTCGTGTTTGCGGGTAAGGCGCATCCGAAGGATGAGCCGGGTAAATCGTTCATTCAGGAGGTTTATCGGTACACGCGGATGCCTGAGTTTGAAAACCGAATCGTATTTATCGAGGATTATGATACTTACGTTGGGCGTCGAATGTATCAGGGAGTGGATTTGTGGTTGAATAATCCGTTGCGTCCGCTGGAGGCGAGTGGAACGAGTGGGATGAAGTTACCGCCCAATGGGGGGTTAAATCTCTCGGTTTTGGACGGTTGGTGGTGTGAGGCGTATCGGACGAATCGGAAGGCTGGATGGGCGATTGGTCCGGACATTACGGATGGCTCGCCTGAGTTTCAGAACGAGGTCGATGTGGCGAGTTTGTTTCATGTGTTGGAGAATCAGGTTGTTCCGCTGTTTTACGCGAAGCCGGACGGGCAGTTGCCGCTGGCGTGGTTGCAGTTGATGCGTGAATCGATTCGTTCGATCACTCCGGTTTACAATACGGAGCGGATGGTGCGTGAGTACGCCGAGCGGTTGTACGATTTGGCGGCGGCGGCGCACATTCGGTTGGGCGCGAATGGAGGTAAGGCGGCGGCCTCTTTGGCGGAGTGGAAGGACAAGATGCGCGCGCACTGGGATGACGTGAGCGTCGAGCGAATTGACACGGGAGTGGACGGGGTGGAGGTGCAAGTTGGCGATGAACTGCCGGTGACGGCTTCAGTCAATCTGGGACGGGTTGAACCCGGCGATGTGGAGGTGCAGGCCTACTACGGAGAGGAGGTGAATGGGCACATTACCTCTCCGGTTTCGGTGAGATTGGAGCGTGCTTCGGATGGGGGCAGTGGTGGACGGTATCTTTATCGCGGGTCAGTTCCTGCGACGGAGAGTGGTTCGTACGGCCTGAATGTGAGGGTGATACCAACTCATCCGGACCTGGTGCAAGCGCATGAGTTACGGTTGATTGCGTGGGGGGCGTAGGGCGTTCGTTTCCCTCGGCACCGGCGCTTTGGGTGCGTCGGTGCCGAGAGAGCCTTGTAAAAAGGACTGGCCCTCTCCGGTCGGGCGTGTACGTTTTCGAGTCTCTCGCGCGGTTAGCTCAGCGGTAGAGCACCTGCTTCACACGCAGGGGGTCACAGGTTCAAACCCTGTACCGCGCACCACCTCCAACACCTCGGAAGGTCACGACGATTTTCTGCTGGTCTGAGGCGCTTGGATTTACCCTCAAATCCACTCAATGGGTGCTGTGAACCCGTTTGAAGAGAGGAATACTTGGCGCAGTTCGCGGATTTCAGGAGAGGGTGCAGGCCAGCGACGGTAGATATGAAGGTAGTCCGCTAGCGCGTTGATTCCTTTTGCTTGCTCGGAGCTGCTTCGGCGGGTGCCGTCGTTCACGAAGTCTTTGTACGTGATTGCGCCCAAGATGGGTTGGTGGATGAGCGGCGTATCGGACGCGACGTTGAGGAGAAAATCCCAGTCTTCGAGGCTTCTTAGCGCGGGGCTTTGCTGCCGTCCGCGAACGGCAGAGTGTGGGTAGGCGATGGTGTGGTTTTGGATGTAGTTTTTAATCCAGAGCATCGAGAGGTCGGCTTCACTGAGGGAGTGATCGGTCACTTTGATTGGAGGGGCCTCAAGCTGGTTGCGGTCTTCCTCGATGACGCGCGGGTTGGTGAAGATGGCGTGGCCGGGGTGTTTTAACGTGGCCGCGTAGAGTTCCCCGAAGTAATGCGGGAGAAATGCGTCGTCATCGTCGATGAACAGCACGTATTTCCCGCGGACGAGCTGCAGGCCGAGGTTGCGGCTCTGGGCTGGACCGCCGCCGGGGGGGCGCCGGATGAAGGTGTCCTGAGGGCGGAGGAGTTCCGCGGCAACCGCATACGTTGCGGGGTCAGGATGATCGGCGACGAGGATGACTTCGTGGTCGGCGAAGGTGTTGGCGAGGACGGAATGGAGGCAGCGTTTGAGGATGTTGGAGCGGTTGTGCGTTGTGACGATGACGCTGAAGAAGGGGAGAGGCATGAGGGATTGGGATTCGGGGGGGAGATTGGTGGAGGGGGACGGTTTGGGGAATGATAAAGTGAGACGTAGCAACTCGGCGCGTTGCCTCATTGAAGCGGACACCGAAAAGAAAATCTGAGAAGGCGAGCGAGGTGCGGTTGCCTCATAAAAGAGGACACTGTGGCGCAAGTCATGAGAATGAGTGAAAGCAGCATAAAAGAGTATACCGAGAAGATGCGTAGGAGGCATGGAGGCAAGAGGGGGAGGAAGGCGTGGAGCAGGGCCGCCCAAACCCGCGAGTGCCGTCAAAGCCCTTGTGAAAGTTCGAGCAAAGAGTTGGCAGACCCATGAGATTGGCTGGACGGAAGTGGACACGGTGGCGCACTGCGGGGGCGACATGGGTGGAGATTTCATCTGGACGCTCACCAGCGTGGAGATCTCGAGCGGGTGGACTGAGATGCGAGCGGTGTGGAACCGAGGGCAACAGGCCAGTTTCGAGGGGCTTGAATCGATTTGGCAA
>JBEEPE010000100.1:0-5160 GCA_041191265.1 Verrucomicrobiota bacterium
CTGTAGACTCGCTTTGAGAATCTCTTCCGAACCGCTCTCGCCCAAGCGGGTGCGCCAACGTGTCATACTGGAGGGATCTACGGGCGGTTGATGGGAGAAGAAACGCATCCCGCTAAAAAACTGCCAGTACGGGTTATCAACCCAGCGATCCACGACGGCTTGATCGCTGAGGTTGTGTTGAAACTTGAGGATGTGCAGGGCGACCATCAACCGAGTGTTGATGGCAGGGGCACCTTTTCCTGGGACGTAGGTTGGATGGAGAGACTTCTCGAACTGTTGCCAATCGATTTTGTCGGCAAGGCGAACCAAGGGGTGGTTGGAATCAATGATGGCGATGAGCTCGGATTTGAAGAGGTCACCTTGAGCGGTTTGAGGGGCCTTTGGCAGCATGCTGTTTCCCAGATTTTTGTGGATTTCGCCCCCAATCCTGAGCAAAAGGCATGTCGCAATGCCATGTTATCACATTGCCTATCAATGCTTTGCTGATTTATTCGGGACCGACTAGCTTAGCTCCTGGCCCAAATTTCGGGGTCCACCTCAGTTTCACCCTTGCTTTTCCGCTCGCGCGCTCCTCTGGTGTGGCAGGAAGTGGGAGCACTGCCTCTGTGCCATCACCTTTGCTGGGCGGCGGTTTGGAGGGTTTGGAGGGTGGTTTGACGGAGGAGGTTGAAGTGGTCGGGGGAGTTCTTGTCGGTTGGGGGAAGTTGCGGGGATTCGGGGCGCAACGTGAGCGGGTTGGCGGTCAGTAAGGCCGTGAGGAGCGCGTTTGTCACCGCCGAGCCTCTCGCCGTCACCTCGATGCGCAGCGATGTTGCGCGGGCTAACGCGTTAACCACGCACACTTGGTCGCGGACATGCACGGAATCGAGCGTTTCGCCAAGGAGCATGAAGCGGCGTCGAACGCGGGCCGCGTCTTTCTCCGTGCCGCTCCATGCCGGTTGCTCAAATCCTTCCGGACCGGTCATCGCAGAACCGCGAGCCATCAGGACGGCTTCCACTACCGAAGATTCGGGTGCGCCGGTTTGGGCGAGGAGTTGTGCGGCGTCCGTCCGATCACCGAACCGGACGCGGATTTGTACGGACAGCGGCGAGGGGGAGGGGGACAGCGCTGGCTTGCCGTCGGGCGTGGCGGGTGCCGGGTTTGCGGACAGCGGCGTTTGAGGGGCTGGCGCTGCTGCAACGGGGGCGGGGGCTGGGAGCAGGCGCACCATCAAGGCTTCGATGTCGGATTTGGTTCCAGCGAGCAGGAGCGCCGACGTGGTTCCCGGACGGTCTGCCGGTTCCGTCGAGGCGGCGAGCAGCACGGTTTTTCGCGCTCCCGATTGCGACTGGCTCACCATCCGCCACACCGCAGTCGCCTCCGCAAGGCGCGGGAAAACCGTCTTTCGCAACTCCGCTGCGAGGGCGGCTGCGCTCGGGGCGCTCGAGTTGTCCGAGGCGCTGGAGGGGGCGGGCGGGACAAACCACTCGTGCGTGGTTGAGGTTCGTTCGTCTTTCGGGAGTTCGTCGAACACCCGCAGCTTTGCCGGTGGGAACAACTTTTCCGCAACCGGAGCCGGATAGTCAGGAGCGTTGTCGAGGAATCGTTTGAACCAACGAAACGCCGGTGCCTGCAGCTCTTGGTTGTCCTTGTGCGGCCCCTCCGTGATCAGCAACCCCAACTTGTCCTTCGCCCCAAGCCCTCGGTAAATCGACGCCACATCCCGGTGAATGCGTTCCACACCGTCCACCGGGAAAATCGGGTCCTTGTCGGTGTTCGCAATCAAGAGCGGACGCGGCGCAACCAATGCGGCAAGTTTCGCAAAATCCCAGCCCTTGGTGTTCAACAGGAACATGCAATCGCAATGTCCGTCGATGACATTGTCCACCACATGGTTGCGGAGGTCGGTGATTCCGGCGACGGGGACGGCTGCTTTCACGCGTTCGTCCGCCGCAGCGATGTACCACGAGTAGGCGCCACCACCGGAACGACCGGTCACGCCGAGGCGTTCGGGATCGATTTCTTCACGCGACGAAAGGTAGTCGAGGGCCCGAATCCCGTTCCATGTTTCCACGCCGGCGGGGGTGTATCCCCGGGAGTTCCACCACCACAGGTCGAGATTACGGGTGCCGTGATGCAGTCCGGGGATTTCGCCGAGTTGGATGGTGTCGATGGCGAGGCACGCGAAGCCGTTGCGAGCGAACCATGCAGGGTGGTGCTGGTATCCTGTTTTGTTGCCGAGCGAGACGTTCCCCTCCTTCATCACGCTGTGGCCGCAGACGTACAGGATAGCGGGGAGTTTTCCGTTACGGCGCTTGGGGAGGTAGAGGTTGCCGGTGACGTAGAGTCCGGGAAGCGATTGGAAATGAAGTTTTTCTATGGTGAAGTCTTCGTGCTCGAGGCGTCCGGTCACCACGGGTTTAAGATCTCCGCGGGGTGGCATGGGGTCGAGGCCGAGCATGCCGAGGAGTTCTTTGCGGAGGCTGGGGGCGCGTGTGGGCCAGGTTGAGGGGTTTTCGAGGTCGCGCCGTGTGCGGGTCTCGGCTTCGGTGACCCGTGCGGCGAGGTATTGCTGGAGTGGTGAGTCGGGCGAGGCGAGGGCTGTGGTGGGGGCTGGGGTTTGGCCGAGGAGGGACGGTAGCGGCAGGGTGCACAGGAGGAGGGGCAGCGTTCGGAGGAGGGGGGGGAGGTGCATGGGAAGGGTTATAGCGAGCGGGGTGCCATGTGGTTCGGGGGGAAGCGGGGGGAGAGGGGAAAAGAGGGGAAAAGAGGGGAGAAGGGGCACACGAAGACGCGAAGGCACGAAGGGGGAGGGGGAGGGGAAAGAAAAGAAAAGAAACGAAAAGAAAGAAAAGAGGAGAGGGGAACGGGGGGAGCAGGGCGGGGGGCGGGGAGGGAGGGGGGGGCGGGCTTTTCGGGGAGGGAGGGGGAACGGGCTTTTCGGGGAGGGGGGCACGGGAAAGGCTTTTTGGGGCTGGATGTATCGGATTCGCGGGATTCTTTTTTTGGCTTTGTTGATGTGGGTTGGGTTGGATGCGGTTGGCGTTGCGGTGGAGGGGCGGGGTACTAAACCCAACGTCATTTTCGTGTTGGTGGATGATTTGGGGTTCGGGGAGTTGGGGTGTTTTGGGCAAAAGATGATTCGCACTCCGCATTTGGACCGTATGGCGGAGGAGGGGCGGAAGATGACGCGGTTTTATTCGGGGAATACGGTGTGCGCTCCGTCCCGGACGGTGTTGCTGACCGGTCTTCATAATGGGCATGCCACCATTCGCGGGAACCGTGATCCGTTGGCGGAGGGGGCGAGTTTGAGGGCGGATGAGCCGACGGTGGCGAAGGTGTTGAAGGGGGCGGGTTACCGCACGGCGTGCATTGGGAAGTGGGGATTGGGCACGGAGAAGACGGAGGGGCATCCAGATCGGCAGGGGTTTGATGAGTTCTTCGGATTTCTGACACACAAACATGCGCACAACCATTTTCCTGACTTTTTGTGGCGAGGTCGTGAGCGGGTTTCGTTGAAGAACGTGGTGCGGTCGATGTCGGACAATCCAGATGATCCGATGGGGGTGCCGTTGAAGGCTGTGGAGTATGCGGATGATTTGTTTGCGGAGGAGGCGTTACGGTTCGTGGAGCGCAGCAAGGACGAGCCGTTTTTCCTCTACTATTCGATGGTCATTCCGCACGCGAATAACGAGGCGACGAAGGTTTCGCAGAATGGGAACGAGGTGCCGGACGAGGGTTCCTATCGGGACCGTTCATGGAATGCCCCGCAGCGCGGGCATGCGGCGATGGTGGAGCGGATGGACGGGTACGTGGGGCGGTTGCTGGCGCGTTTGCGGGAGTTGGGAATCGCGGAGCGGACGTTGGTGATTTTCAGTTCAGACAACGGGCATCATGTGGAGGGGGGCGAGGGGCCGGAGGACATTTTCGACAAGAACGGGCCCTTGCGCGGATGGAAGCGCGATTTGACGGAGGGCGGCATTCGTGTGCCCACGATTGCGTGGTGGCCGGGGCGTGTGGCGGCGAAGACGGAGTCTGCGCATGTGGCGCAGTTTGCGGACTTTTTGCCGACGGCGGCGGAGTTAGCGGGAGTGCCGGTTCCGGCGGGGCGGGACGGGTTGAGTTTTGTGCCGGATTTATTGGGGAAGACGGGGCAGGCGGAGCACACGCATTTGTACTGGGAGTTTTATGAGCGGGGGTTTAGCCAAGCGGTGTTGATGGATGGACGATGGAAAGCGATTCGGATGAGGCGTTTGGATGCGCCGGTGGAGGTCTACGATGTGGTGGAGGATATTGGGGAATCGCGGGATTTGGCGGCGCAGCGGGCGGATTTGGTGGCGCGCGCGGAGGGATTGTTCCGTTCGGAGCGGATCGATTCTCCCAACTGGGTGATTCCCCAAGCTGGGAAGTGAAAGGCCGCCGCTTTTACGGGGAACCGTTGGCGCCACGAGGGGCATCTGGCTCCTTCGGCGTGACGGGCTACGGTTGTTTTCCGGACTTCCGCTTTGGTGAATCGGTTTGTGCAGTGGGTTTTGCGAGTTCGATGAAGGATCGGGTCATGCGTTCCCAAATCGCGGAGAGTTCCGCGACTTTGTCTGGCGCTTGATTGGCGAGATCAACGCTTTCGGCGCGGTCATCGGATTCCTGATTGGGCTTTTGAACTCGGTACAGTTCCCATGGTTGGTCCTTGCGTGACACAATTTTCCAGCCGTCGTGGAGCAGAGCGCGGTTACCTTCGTGGAGCCACCAGAGGGGAGCACGCGGGGAGGGGGCAGCGGATGAGAAGCTGGGGATGAGGCTGATTCCTGGGGCGTTGGGAATGGGTTCACCTTTCCACTCTGCGGGTTTTTTGACATCTGCGACTTCAAGGGCCGTTGGGACGATGTCAATCAGGTGGGCTGGGTTCTCACGCAACTGGCCGCCTTGCGTGATTTTGCGGGGCCAATGGGCAATCAGCGGAGTGCTGATGCCGCCCTCGTGAACCCACGTTTTGTGGAGGCGATGGGGGGTGTTGCACGCCGTCGAGAATCCGGGTCCGAGGCAGAGGTAGGTTGCGGCGCTGCCCATCGGAGCGGTGGTGTCGTGTCCGTTTCCGCGAACCATGATTTCGGCACTGGCGCCATTGTCGGAGGCGAAAAGGATGAGCGTATCGTCCCAGCGATTCATGGCGCGGACTTGAT
>JBEEPE010000101.1:0-2831 GCA_041191265.1 Verrucomicrobiota bacterium
TCGTTCTGCTGGTGACCGTGGGCTTGGTTGAGTTGGCGCTGCCCTGAGGAGAACGCATGGAAATTCTCTGCTACGGATTGAATCATCGCACGGCGCCGGTCGAGGTGCGGGAGCGGTTTGCTGTTGCCGAATCCGTGGCGGGCGAGCTGGGAACTCGGTTGGCGCGAGATGCGGGGGGGGAGGCTTTGGTGTTGTCCACGTGCAACCGCGTGGAGATTTACGTGGCGTCGGAGTCGCAAGGGGCGGCGCAGCGCGTGTTGGAAGGGTTTGTGCGTGAGCGCGCGGGAGTGGATGCGGAGGGCTCCTTTTACGATGCGTTTGTGATGCGGGATGGCGATCTAGCGATTCGCCATTTGTTTCGGGTTGCGTCGGGGTTGGATTCGATGGTGTTGGGGGAGACGGAGATTTTTGGACAGATTAAGAAGGCGTACGAGACGGCGAAGGGGGCGGGGTCGACGGGGCGTTTCTTGAACCGGTTGTTTCAGAAGACGTTCAATGTGGCGAAGGAGGTGCGGACGGACACGCTCATTACGCGGGGAGCGGTTTCGGTGGGTGCGGCTGCGGTGGAGTTAGCGGAACAGATTTTTGGGAGGTTGAAGGATTGTACGGTGATGATTTTGGGTGCGGGCGAGACGGCAGAGCTGACGGCTGGGGCATTGCAGGCGCGCGGGGTGCGAACCATGTTTGTTGCGAATCGGTCGTATCCGCGGGCGGAGGAGTTGGCCCAGAAGATGGCAGGGAAGGCGGTGCATTTTGATCGGTGGACGGAAGAGTTTGAGGGGGTGGATATTCTGATTGGATCGACGGCAGCACCACATCCGGTGGTGACGCGTGCCCAGTTGGAGCCGGTGATGGCGGAGCGGCCGGGACGCCCTCTTTTTTGCATCGATTTGGCAGTTCCTCGCGACATTGATCCGTCGGTTAATGCGCTGGCTGGTGTGTATTTGTACGATATTGATTCGCTGCAGCAGATTGCGAATCGGTCGATTGAGGAGCGGCGTCGTGAGTTATCTGCGTGTGAGGGGATTATTGACCGGCACGTGATGGAGTTTTTGGAATGGAAGCGTGCGGATGCGGTACGGGCGGCATCGGTTCGTGAGGGGGTGGATCGGGGTGGTGCTGTGGCGGACGGCACCGCGAAACCGGATCGAGCATGAGTGTCATCAAGGGCCACGAAGCGTATGAATAACGAGATTGTTTTGGGGACAAGGGCGTCTTTGTTGGCGTTGGCGCAGACGGAGTTGGTGCGGCGTGCGTTGGACAAGAAGTTTCCGGATCGAGCGATTCGGGTGGAGACGTTTGTGACGCGCGGCGATCGGAAGCTGGATTTGGATTTGAAGGCTGAGCCTGCGGGGGGGAAGGGGTTGTTCACGCGGGAGCTGGAACGGGCCTTGATGGATGGGCGCATTGATGTGGCAGTCCACAGCTTGAAGGATTTGCCGGGAAATGAACCGGAGGGGCTTGAGATTGCGGCGGTGTTGCCGCGAGCCGCGACGGATGACGTGCTGATTTCGAAGGTGCGTGGTGGGTTGGCGGGGTTGCCGGAGGGGGCGATGGTGGGGACGAGTTCGGTTCGAAGGATTCGGCAGGTTCAGCATGCGCGCGGTGATTTGCGGGTGACGGATTGGCGGGGGAACGTTCAGACGCGCTTGCGTAAACTGAGAGAATCAACGGATTGCTCGGCGATCGTGTTGGCCCGTGCGGGGCTTGATCGGCTGGGGATGGATTTTGCGAATGGGGTTTTGCGGGTGGAGGAGGAGGGGGTGGTTGGGGAGTTTTTTGTCTCTTCTCTTTCGGACACGATGTTGCCCGCGATGGGGCAGGGGATTGTCGCGCTTCAGATTCGGCGGGATGATGTGGTGCATCGTGGTGTGGTTGAGGCGATTGGTGATGGGTTGACGATGCGGCAGGCGCGGGCGGAGCGGGGATTGCAGAGGCGTTTGGGCGGGGATTGCACGTTGCCGGTGGGTGTTCGCACATGGTTTTTAGAAGGTGGCGGCATTCGGATGGAGGGCGTGCTTTTTTCGGCGGAGGGCGCGGAGCCGGTTCGTGCGATGGGTGAGGGGGCGGATGAGGAGGAGGTTGCCGAGTTGCTTTACCGTCGCTTAACCGGCGTCGGAGCGGTTGAATCACACTGAGAGTTATGAGCAGGAAAAAGGACAGCGAACCGGCACGAGGGATTTGTTATTTGGCGGGCGCGGGCCCCGGTGATTTGGGGTTAGTGACGCTGCGCGTTCGCGAGCTCATCGAGCGGGTTGAGGTGGTGGTGTTCGATTACCTCTGCAATGCGGAAATGTTGAAATGGGTTCGGCCAGGGACGGAGGTGATTTACGCGGGGAAGAAAGCGGGGCAACACACGCTGAAGCAGGACGAAATTAATGCGTTGTTGGTTAAGAAAACTGCGGAGGGAAAGCGTGTTTTGCGGTTGAAGGGTGGGGATCCGTACGTATTTGGAAGGGGGGGCGAGGAGGCGGAAGCGTTGGTTGAGGCGGGATTAGATTTCGAGGTGATTCCGGGGGTGACTTCGGCGATTGCGGCGCCTGCGTACGCGGGGATTCCGGTGACGCATCGGGACTTCACCTCGTCGCTCACGATTTTCACGGGGCACGAAGATCCGACGAAGGAGGACTCAGCGCTCGATTACGCGCGTCTGGCGGCGTTGCCTGGGACGAAGGTGATGTTGATGGGGGTGGAGCGGTTGGGGCCGATTACGGAGGCGTTACAGCGGCATGGGATGGACCCAGAGACGCCGGTTGCCTTGGTTCGGTGGGGAACAACGGGGCGTCAGAAATCCATTTCCGGTCGGCTTGCGGACATTGCGCAGAAGGTTG
>JBEEPE010000102.1:0-6228 GCA_041191265.1 Verrucomicrobiota bacterium
GCAGGCAACTGGAAGCACAACGATTTTCCGCCGCCGGTTGGGAGCAGAGCGAAGACGTCTCGTCCGGCAAGGGACGCTGTGATGATTTCCTGCTGGAGTGGGCGGAACGTCGGATAGCCGAAGTGGCGTTTCAGCGTTTCGACGAGTAGCCCGTTTTCCATGGAAGTGGCCGAAAAGTGAGGTCAGGCGCGAATGGGCGCAGGCACGAACACAGAGAGCATGTTGGCGGCGCGTGCCGCATCGAGGCCGGTGACCGAATCTTCGAACACGAGGCAGCGCTCTGGCGGAACTCCCATGCGTTCGGCTGCCACAAGGAAGGGGTCCGGATGGGGCTTGCCCCGGCTATAATCTTCCGCCGTAACGATATGTTCGAACCAGTCGAATACGTTGATTGCTTGGAGGGTGTTGTGGACGACGTGGCGGTGTCCGCCTGACGCCACGGAGATGGGCTTCTTGCCGCGCAGACTTTCCGCGAAGGCAACGACCTCCGTGATGGGTTCGACGTGGGAGCACAGCTGAAGGAAGAGTTGCTCCTTGATTTCGACGGTAGCGTCGGGAGGAAGCGTGAGTCCGTGCTGCTCATTCAGGAGCTCCACGATACGAACCGTGGGAACGCCGCCCAAGCTGTAGAAAACGGGTTCCGGGAAAAAGGGGGCATTGGCCCCGAGGGCCTTGCACCATGCTTGGTAGTGAACGGGCATCGTGTCAGCGAGGGTTCCGTCACAATCAAAAATGACGGCGTCGTAGGATGCGGGATCGGGCAACTCGAGTGGCTGGGGAAGTGGCATGGAGAATCAGGGTAAGCGTGAAAGCGTCTCAATCATCAATGATTTCGAGAGGAGTTCTGGGAGGATTTCCGGCGCCTCTTTCCCCGGATGGTACAGCAAATAAAACGGCACGCTGATGCGTTGGAACTTTCTCAAAAAAGCGGTGATGTGGGGCGGTTCGGTGGTCCAATCCGCTTTGAGAAGGCGTACTTTTTTCTCGGCGAACGCTTTCGCGATTTCGGGGGTCTCGAGTGTGGTCTTCTCGTTGTATTTGCAGTTGGCGCACCAAGCAGCGGTGAAGTCGACGAACACGGGTTGTCCAGCATTGCGAGCCTCCGCAAGCGTCGCCTCGGTAAAAGGTTCCCATGACAGCACTCCGTGCGACGCGGCGGGTTGAGAACCCGCGAGAGAGGCGCGTTCGAGGGCCGGAGCGAGGAACGTGCCGCCGCCGAGTGAAATGGCAGCGAGCAGGGCGATCCAGCCGAGTACACGGTTTCTCAGGATGCCAAGCAGCCAAGCCCCAAATCCGGCAGCAAGAAGCGTCGCAGACAGACCGAATGCCGCATCGGGGCCGCGACTGTCTCCAAGAACGCCAAGCAACCAAACCGCGACCGCGAGCATGATGAAACCGGTGAACTGCTTTAGTCGTTCCATCCACATTCCGGGCTTCGGCAGAAAGCGAACCCAGCTCGGGTTGGCGGACAGTAGCAAGTAGGGCGAACTCATCCCGAGACATACTGCCGTGAAAAGCAGGAGCACGATTGGCGCGGGTTGCGTCACCGCGAAGCCCAGCGTGGCCCCGAGGAAGGGAGCGGTGCAGGACGTTCCGAGCAGCGTGGTGAACATTCCTTGAAAGAAAGCGCCGGTGTACCCGCCTTTCCCCGCCATTTCTCCCATGCGATCGGCGGCGTCGCCCTGAAAGACGATTTCAAAAACGCCGAGCAGGTTGAGTCCGAAGAGGAAGACGACGAGCACGAGGCTGGAGAGCATCCACGGGTTTTGGAACTGGAAGCCCCATACGAAGCTTTTTCCGGCCGACCGCAGCGCGATAACGCCGAGCGCGAGCCCGAGGAAGAACACGAGCGCTCCCCCAGTGAATGCGAGACCCATGCGGAACGAGCGCCGAGGGTCTCGAGTGGCATGCTCGCTGAAGGAGGCCACTTTCAGCGCGATGACGGGCAGCACGCAGGGCATGAAGTTCATGATGAGTCCGCCCAGTAACGCGGAGAGCAGCACCATCAGCAGGGGACGATCGCTGGAAGGCGCGGGTTCACTTTCAGCGGTCGCGGGAGCGCTTGCATCAGCGAACCGTGAAGCTGCGATTTCCCAACCCTTGCGTTCGCCCTCTTCAAGGACGACGAGCGCTCGCCACCCCGTGGCATTCTGGAGCGGTTCATCCACCTTGAACCGTGCTGTGAAGGCGTCGCCCGCGCGTTGAAAAGATCCGCCGTCGGGTTGAATACCTTTCGGCGGTATGGGCATGACTTCGACCTTGTAACGTTCGGGAATGCCGGTGAGCAAAATCTCTACAACGTCCGGGGCCGGATTTTTCCATGCGGCCGCAAATGGCGCAGGGGAAGACAGCGGCAGCAGACGATCGGTTTTTGAAAACAGGTCGGTGTTTGCGGGGGCGGGTGTGCCGGCAGGAAGCGCGAGGGAGAGAGCTGTTTCTCCGGGGATGCACGTGCGTTCGCAAGCGAACCACTTCAGCAAGCCCTTGAGGTTTACCGGTTCCGTCGAAGCGGGAAGCGTGACGGTGTAGGGCAGCAGGACTTCGCCTTCGTATGTGTACGTGACGACGTCACCGCGTCCGGCCAATCGATGTGGCAGTGGCCAATGCGGGCCTTCGACGGTCGCACCCTGCGGCAGGTCCCACTCCACGCGGGGGGCAGATCCGGAGTCGCCGGGGAACGCCCAGTACGTGTGCCATTTCTCCTTCATCTTCATCTTTACTCCCACGCGAAACGGGGTCCCCGGCTGAAACGCAACGGTGTCTGCTATCAAGGAAGCAGCCACTTTCGGCTCTTCGGCGAGATCGCCAAACGACTGCGCCCGTGCGGCGCGCGGCAAGAGCGCGAGGGTGAGGGTGAGGGAGAGGAGAAGAACGCGGAGGAAATGATTCCGATTCATGGGGTTCTGGGGTTGGGGGGGGAACGAATGTACCCTTGCGATTACTCGAATAGCGCAATGGCCGCGGTGTAACCGTGCACGTGGTTGCGGTCGCCGACAGGACCGATTTCTCCATTACAAAAGAGACCTGCGAGCGGGATTGGACCGAGATGCCGTTCAATCGCGGCTGCGTCGTGGTGCTGCGCGTCGAACAGGCTTTCGCCGCGGCCACCGCAGGCGAAGAGAAGGCAGGCAAAGGGGCGGTTTCTCTTGCGACGCGCGACTTTGGCGAGAAGGCGGTCCAACTCTTCGTCGGCCGAATTCTTGTCCCGCAGTTGGAACTGCAATGTCTGCCCGACGCGCGGAAACGCGGCGACGACGACGTCTCCGCTCTCTGGGTCGGCTGCGAGGAGATGGCGGATGAGGAAATCGCCGGTTTTGAAGTTATCGACGTACTCATTGACGGCGAGGCCCGCGAAAATGTTCCCGGCCGCGCGCGCTTTCTCGGCGGGTGTCATGGACAAGAAAGAGTCGTTCAGAACCTCGTAAGCCGGACGTGAACCGATGGCGGTAATCACATTCTTCGCGGCGCCCGTGATGGCGTGCGGTTCTCCGATGGGGCGACAACCTTGGCTGACGACCGTTCGAATCTTGACCCCCCCTTTCAAGCCGATTGCGACGCCGGCTTCGACCTCTTTTCGGTTGCAGAACAGGAAGATGTCGTCGCCGCGAACGCCGCCGCTCGCGAGGCCGCCGATGGTGGGGATGCCGGGGTAGGCGGCATTCCAGTTTGCGAGCCACGGATCCGGCGCTACGCGGCGTGGGTCACCCAGAAAAAGCCATGCATCGATATCGTCCGGAGCGGCGCCACTGATGCGGTGCCAATCGGAGGAGTTCGACGTGTTGTCGCTTTGGTCTTCGTTGAACGTGAAGTGGCGAATGGAGGTTTTGGGGAGGTAAAACAATGCCAACGAGAAACCCTGACCCCCTTCCAATTCTCGGCCTGGACCTGCGATGGCAGAGGCGCTGCAGCCCGCGAGGAGGGGGATGTGGCCGTGAAGTTGGAGTAGTTCCGCGAAATCGGTGAGGTGTGCTCGGTAATCGGCGCTCGCGAACACGATGCCAAACGACACTTTGCCCCCGATTTCCTCGAGGGCACTGCGCGCGGCTTCGATGACCGAGGATTCGGAGAAAGGCCCTTCGACGAGGCGAGAGACGGCGGCATTCTTGGACATTGGATAAAAATAGGTGGTGCGGCAGTGGCAGGCAACCGGACACCCGATGGATTTCCAGCAAACAGAGATTCCCGTGACGGTGATCAACTGCGGCATTTTTTCTCCACAGAAATCTTCTTTTCAGCGGTCGTCCCAGCGCATCGCATCAATCCCATGAGTTCATCCCTCACACCTCCGCTGACCGGACCGATTTTGGCTGCACTGGCGCGCTCGGCCGGGCTTTCCACCATGGCTCGGTTGCTCAGCGCTCTTCTCGTCCTCGGTGCGTCGGCCTCAACCGAGGCGACGGAAACAACGGTTGGCTTCAACCGCGATATCCGTCCGATTTTGGCGGACGCCTGTTTTCACTGTCACGGGCCGGATCCGGGGTCGCGGAAAGCGGGGCTGCGCTTGGATCGCGAGGACGGCATCTTTGCGAAGCGAGACGAGGGGGAGGTGGTGGTGAAAGGCGTTCCGGACAAGTCGCTTCTGTACCGTCGATTAATCACAAAGGATGCCGATGAACTGATGCCTCCGCCGGAGTCGCATAAAGAACTGAAGCCGGAGCAGATTGCCTTGGTGAAACGGTGGATTGAACAGGGGGCGCCTTGGCAGCCCCACTGGTCTTTCCTCAAGCCCGAACGGGCCGCGGTCCCGCCGGTCCGCCGTGGCAACTGGGTCCGCAACCCCATCGACGCGTTTGTGCTAGCGCGGTTGGAGTTGGCCGGTTTGGAGCCTGCCCCGGAGGCGAATCGCGCCGCGCTCGGTCGTCGGAGCGCATTGGACGTTACGGGTCTTCCGCCGGAGCCCGCTGCATTGGATGAGTTTGTGAAAGACACGCGTCCGGATGCCTACGAGCGTTGGTTGGACAGACTGTTTGCATCCCCGAGATACGGAGAGCATCGGGCTCGGTACTGGTTGGATGCCGCGCGGTACGCTGACACGCACGGGTTGCATTTCGACAACTTCCGCGACATCTGGCCTTACCGCGACTGGGTGATTGGTGCATTCAACCAAAACGTGCCGTTCGACCGATTTACGGTGGAACAGTTGGCGGGCGATTTGTTGCCTGACGCCACCGCTGAGCAGCGGATTGCGACGGGATTTCATCGTTGCAACATCACCACGAACGAGGGCGGCACGATCGCGGAAGAAAACTTATTCAACTACGCGCGAGATCGTGTTGAAACGACTGCGTGGGTTTGGCTTGGACTGACCGCAAACTGCGCGGTCTGTCACGACCACAAGATGGATCCCATCACGACGAAGGACTTTTACTCCATGACCGCTTTTTTCCGGAACACGACGCAGGCGGCGTTGGACGGAAATATTCGCGATACTGCGCCAGTGATGGTGTTGCCGCTGGACGCCGATAAGTCGCGCTGGGCGGCGATTCCCGCGTTGCAGGCGGAGGCAAATCGTCGGATGCAAGAGCGGCGAAAAGCGCTGGGCGGCGAGGCCGATGCGTGGGCACGTGCGGCGGACAGCAGCACGCTGGAGACGCGGGTGGCGGGTGCGGGTCAGGTGTTGCGCGTTGCATTATCGGAGGCGCAAGGCACCGAGTTATCGGTCAGTCGGGCGGGCGCGAGGGGGACGGTGCAACTGGCGGCTGAGCCAGTTCGCGAGAAGGATGGGAAGACGGGATCCCGGATGGTTTGGGATGCGGCGGTTAGCGTGGAAGTCCCGAGCTCGCAGTTGGATGGCGGGAAAGGATTTTCGGTTGGGTTTTGGTTGTGGCCCGCGAAGGAACGCAAAACCGTTCAGACCATGGTTTCCCAACGTCCAGACGGTCCGAAGACCTCAGGCTGGGCAATTGATCTCGAGACCAATAACGAAGTCTCGTTCAACATCGGAGAGACGGCTTCCGGCAATGGGTTACGGGTCGCGACGCAACGGAGCGGGCTGAAGCCGGGCCAATGGAACTATGTGTTGGTTGCCTACGATGGAGGTGGCAAGGCGAGCGGTGTTCGGATTGGCGTGAACGGTGGCGCCCCGAAGGCAGTCACTCGTGGCGAGTGCGCTTCGCACTTCGCGAATGCGGCACCCGTGCGAGTCGGTGGCGAGAAAGGGCGCGAGTTTGTGGGGGGCTCGGTGCAGGATTTGCGCGTGTTCGCGCGGGCGTTACCGCCGCGGTTTGG
>JBEEPE010000103.1:0-3875 GCA_041191265.1 Verrucomicrobiota bacterium
CCCACTGGTCGCAGGACGTATCTCACCCAACGCCGGAACCCCCATCAGCAACGCCACCGTCTGCAAAATAAACGCAGCCGGTGCCGTGAATAACCCGAGAAGCGACACCCGATAAACCGGACCAATCACGAGGTAAAACAACACCATCGACCACGCAATAAACACCAGCACATCGAAACTGGACGTCAGCGGACAGCGCCTCAGCACCTCCCCTCGCTCTGCCAACCACGCAATCTGGAACCCAAACCCACCAACAATCGAAAGAAAATACCAACGTGACACCCCGCGCATCCGCGCTCCGAGCGCGAACATCGATTGCGCAAAGCCCGCGAGAAAGAAGAGGGTCGAGAGAATCAGCGGTCCGCGTTCCATTCCGAGGTGAAGGGTGTTTCAAAAAGGTCTACCGAGGACAGACCCGTCCCTTTGCCTATTCAATCTCCGTGTCTTCGCCCCCACCCCACAAATGCTCGTCCATCCACTTCGTCTCATACAAACGACAGAGCCCAACCGCTGCGGCGACTCCCCCCGTGTAACTGGCTGACGTCGTGTACTGCTTGTCCTCGTCATAGGTTCCCACCGCAATCACCACATGATCGAAGTGCTCACCCAAAATCTCAAACGCTCGGTTCACCGCCTCTGTCTGTGAAGGATCCATAAATCGGTCGGTAATCGTCGCCGAATCACCCCGCCTTTTCGATAGAAAAAGCTTTTCTCACGGTGCGACAAACACCCGCATCCACCAACACAGCGTCACTTGGTCCGATTGAGAATCTCGCGCACCTCATCCACCGACAACACACGCCCAGAGGCAGAGGACCAAGACTTCAACGCGCCAGGCTTCGAAGGCTTGTTCACCAAATCCGACTCCTGCGCCACCTGCGTTGGAACCACCTTCGAAAAGAGGGCAGTATCCGCCTTCTTCCCATCAAAGGGAGACACCGTCGCGCTTCCCAAATCAAACCTCCGCCCATTCGCATCCGCCATCACCGTCGGCAGGGTCTCCGCAGAAAACTTTCGAACATCCGCATACGGCGAAGTCGCAAACTGTTTGCGCTGAACATCCGAACCGACACCCACCCGATCTGCCTCGTTGGCCTTCTTCGCAAAAAAGGATTTAAGCCCCTCAAACCGCTTCGACTCTAACTCCTTTGCCTCGAAAACTTTTTGCTCCTTAATCCCCACTCCATTTCCGGTGATCCGAGCCTTGCTCAAATCGAACTTTTTGTTCGGATCCACATCCAAAATCCCCTTCAACCGGTCCGTCATCGGCCCAGGATCCCGCCCCTGAGCAAACACCGCCCCAATCGCAAACTGCACCCCAACCAGCAACACCGCCCAGAGCCGTTTCGTTTTCATGGTTCTACGTCCTCCCCCTTCTCAACCGGCCGCGCCTCCACCTCAATCACCGGCATCTCTTTCGCAAACCGGTCATCACCCCGCGGCTCAGGCCCGTAAGCCAACTGACGAACCTGCTTCACATGCAGCGGCAGCCGAAAGCTCACCTCTAACCCAAGACCCTGCCGTGAAACCAAATCCACCTCACCCCCATGCTTATGAAGAATCTGCCGCACCACCAATAACCCCAAACCCGTCCCCTCGGGCTTGGACGTATGATACGCTTCAAAAACTCGGCCCATCCGCTCCGCAGGAATCCCTCCCCCCGTATCCTCAAAGGCCACCCGCACAAAATCCCCATCCAATCGGGTTGAAACCGTCAACTCGCCCCCGTTCCGCATAGCTTGGAACGCATTCCGAATCACGTTGAACACCGCCATTTTCATCTGCGCCCGATCAATCGCCACAAACGGCAACTCCGCCTCCAAATCAAACCGCACCCCAATCTCCCTCTCCTCCAACTCTTTCTCCATGAACACCACACTCTCATGCAGAAACTCGTTCAAACCCGTCACCTCTAAATTCAAAATCGACGGACGAATCGTCCCCAAAAAGTTTCGAACCAATCCGTCCAACCGCTTCAACTCCGACGCCATCACTCCGGCGTGACGCAAACACTCCTCCTGCAAGCCCTCCGGCATCCGCTTCAAGCGCCGCTCCAATACTTGGAGATGAATCGACAACGAGTTCAACGGGTTCCCCAACTCATGCGCGATCTCGGCCGCCAGCATGGTCAACGTCGTCAACTGCCGACTCTCAATCGTCTCCTCCGTTTGCCGACGAGTCTCCGTCACATCCCGCAACGTCACCAAATACCCCGCCACATCTGCATCCCGCCCCGGCACTCGTAACGGCAACGCGTAGAAACTGATGTAGCGATGCGCCGGATAAAACACCTCCATTTCCCGCGTCACAATTGCCCCCTCCTCCATCACCCGCGACCAGTTCACATCCCGCAACACTTCCCCCACGGGCTTCCCAACCGCTAACTCCGAATCAATCCCGAACAACTCTCCCGCCGCTCGGTTGAAATAAGTGATCTCTCCGGCCGGATCCGTCACCATCAACCCCTCGTGCAACGCATCGAAAATCGTCTCCAAAAACGTTTTCTCCTGCGCCAACTGTAACAAATACGACTGCACGTCCTCCGCGCCCACCCGCGAAATCCGCTCAATCAGTTTGTCCAAAAAAGCTGCCTTCATGCGCTCATCTCCCGTTCACCCCTCCCGAAGAGCAACTTCCACTCCTCAGGACGCCCCACGATAACCCGCCGGATCAATCTCCACCGACCGGTACCCCGCGGCCATCAAGCCCCCCTCAATCTGGCCTTCCAATCCCGTCACCCGAAACATCTCCTCCGGCGCAACCTGCACGCGCGCTCTGGGATACAACTCCTCCCCCACCGGCACAAACACACCTGAAGAAATCCGGTCCGGACCCACCAAGTGTCTCACACGAAAGACGCGGAAACCCAAACTTCGCACCCACTCCTCCGCCGCTTCCACCATCGCCAACGCATCACGCGTCACAGGCGTCCCATGCGGTATTCGCGACGATAAACACGGCTGCGCCGGTCGATCCGCCGTCGGCAAACCCAAATCCGCCGAAAGCCTCCGAATCTCCAACTTAGTCAACCCCACATCCCGAAGCGGCGCCATCACACGAAACTCCGCCGCAGCCCGCCGCCCCGGCCGCACCTGCGCCATGTCATCCGCGTTCTCCCCATACGCCAGCGAAGGAATCCCGCGCTCCTTCGCCATTTCCTCCAACGTCCGAAACAACTCCGCTTTGCAAAAGTAGCAACGGTTGTTCGGGTTCGCGAGATACTCCGGATTGTCAAACTCACGCGTCAACACAACCTCCACCGCAACCCCCAAGGCACGCGCCAAATCCAACGCATCCGACAACGCTTTCCGCGGAAGACTCGGACTATCCGCAATCACTCCCGTCACCCCATCTCCAAGAACGCGCGCTGCTTCCGCCAGCAAAAACGCGCTATCAACACCCCCAGAATACGCAACAATCAAAGGGGCCGCCTCGCGCAACTGCACGCGCAACGCCTCCCGCTTCAGCGCCAAAACTGTCTCGTCAACCTGCATCCCAATCTCCTCCAGCCGAGGCCCCATCACAAAAGCAACCGTCGGAACAGCTCGTCCAAAGGCAACGCCATCCCAATGTAAAACTCACCGAAATCCGCGTACTGCGCGCTCACTTCGTCAAACCGCATCTTATACACAATCTCCTTCACGTAGAACGTGTCGTGCGCCAGCAAAGTGACCCCCCACTCCCAATCGTCCAACCCCGTACAACCCGTAATCAGCTGCAAAATTTTTCCGGCATACTGGCGCCCCACCCGTGCATGCCCCGACATCAACTGCTTGCGCTCCTCAAACGACGAAGCAAACCAGTTTTGCCCAGGGTTCCTCCGTTTGGTCATTGGGTAAAAACAAAACACCTCCCACGTCGGCAACAGCGGATAC
>JBEEPE010000104.1:0-5005 GCA_041191265.1 Verrucomicrobiota bacterium
ATCACCGCACGCCCCCCCCTGCACGAACCCGCATCAGAGCCTCCCGAGCCGCATCCCGCTCCTCCTTCAACTGCACCACCTGCCGCTCCGCAACCTGAGCCCCCTCCAACGCCCGCCTCTCCCCAACAATAATCCGCGACAAAAAATACCCGCACACCGCAATCACCACCACATGCGCAATCGCCACCGTCCGATTCCGTCTTAACAACAAAAAGACCTGCCGGAAAAATCCCGCACGCTCCGCCCGCGTCGCAAATCCCCCCTGATACGCCTCAATGTCCGCACTCAACTCTGACACTGACTGGTACCGAGCCACCGGACGCAGGTGCATTGCACGCCGAACCACCGCTTGCAGCGCGTCGGGCACGTTCCCATGCATCCGGCGCGCAGCCACCACAGCCCGCAAACGCATATCCCGAAAGCGCGTGGAAGGCGAAACCATCGACGTGATTTCCCCGCGCTTCACCTTCGTCAAAACCTCCTCCACCGTGCCTCCGTCTACCGGCGCGCGCAGCGTTAAAACCGCATAAAGTAACGCCCCCAAGCTGTAGATATCCGAGCGCACATCGAGCTCCATCACCCGCCCTTCCGCCTGCTCTGGCGACATGTACTGCGGCGTTCCCATCACTTCCCCCTCCAGTGTTCGTCCGAAATCTTCGGGTTCAGCCTCCAGCCGAACGGAGGTTGTCACATGCTCGATACCCCCCACCTCCTTCGCCAGCCCCCAATCCATCACCTGCACCTCACCGAACTCCCCGACCATCACATTCTCCGGCTTCAAATCGCGATGAATGATGTTCGCCGCATGCGAAAACGCCATCGCGTCGCAAATCTTGCGAAAAATGTCGAGTAACCGGTCTCGGGTGAACTGACGCATCATTTCCGGCTCTCGGTTGCGCAACCCGTCCAAGATCGCCTGCAACGTTCTCCCCCGCACCAACTTCATCGTGTAACAAGCGCGTCCGAAAGTATCCACCCCAAACCCGTGAATCGGCACAATGTTCGGATGCGCAAGATTCGCAAGAATCTCCGCTTCACGCACAAACCTCGGATTTCCGGAGTCCCCCAGCGTACTCACCTTCACCGCCACCCGACGCTTCAAACGCAACTCAACCCCCTCGTAAATCCGCCCCATCCCACCACGCGCGATCTGTCCAGCCAACCGATACCGCCCGTCAATCGCCGCGCTATCCGGTGGATGCTCCTCCTTCGCGTCCCGCCCTCCCCCCGCAGCCTCGCCCCCACCCCGCACCGGAACCGTCTGCTGCGAATGCAACGTCGGCGACGCCATCGACGCAATGATTCGCGTCCGCGCCTCAAAAACGGACTTCCGAACCGGCGCAACCGTCGCCGCCGTGTCCGTCGACGGACGCCGATCCGCCGGCGCATGCCACGTCTCGGGCACCAACGTTCCCATGTCGAGTGGACGCGCCGCCTCGGCGGACCCGCCTGCGTCATCGGGCACCAGCACCCACACAGCGGTGCGGCCAAAGGTCAAAATAGCCGGATATTCCACGCAGACCGCTCCATCGATGGGATACCCATTCACCAGAACGCCCTCGGCCGTGTCGCATGGATCAACCTCCAATCGGTCAACAGCCACAATGACTTGTAGATGTTCAGCGCGCCACCCCGGAACCCGCAACCCTGCGGTGTCCGAGTCGCCGAGGAGCAGTCCCCCTCCCCCGAATGTGTACGCTTGCGGTTCCCCTCCTTCCACCTGAACCACAATCTGAAACGGACTCGCCATGAGGCGCTGTCGTTGCGCAAAAACTGTGCTCACTCGGCGATTCAGGAGGTTTCCCTGTCCACCCCACCCCCCATCACATGGCACTCAGGATGCTCGGAGGCGGACATGGCACTTGTCCAAGAATCTGGCGGAGCCCCCGTTGCTGATGTAGCTGGGCGCATCCATTCACTGCTGCACGCGTACTGCGGAATCTCCCGCGAAAAACTCATTGAAGCCGGCTGGCTCTGGGATTTCCACCTTGCGACGGAGGAACCACTTCACCAAGTGTCGGCCGGAGACGTCGTGGCAGCGGCCAGTCCTGCCCGTGCCGCCGCATATCGCGAAAAAGCGCCAGAAGCCGAAGTCTATTGCACCGGCTTTCCCGCCCTTTACCTGACGCCCATCGCGTCCGAAAGCTCGCGCCCCCTTGCCGATGCGCTCGTCTGTTTCCCGAGCGACCCGCGCTCGGCTGACTCCATGCTCCGGCATGCCCGAAAAGCCGACCGCTGGGCAGACATCGTCCTCGCGGTAAACGAGAGCAGCATCAGCGAATACGTCGATCTCGTCCGTCAAGGCGTACCCGTCATTCCGGTGTCGGAGGACCCGAACGGGAGTCGGCTCTGGATGGAGCACCACGCTCTCCTCAGCAGTTTCGGCCACGCTGCGTTTGCGAACGCTAATCCGTTGGCTGCACAGGCCATCCACTGCGGCGCCAAACTCCTGATTCACACGGCGAAAGGCTTTGCCGAAGTGGATCCCGAGAACGCCGTCCCTTGGATGGAGGCAACGTTGGGAAAAGCATTCCGCATTGAGCCCCAAATGCTGCGCGAAGCCCTCGGCGACGCCAGTTCTCCCTCCGATGCCGCCGCGACTTGGACACATGCCGCGTCGTGGGACGCCCTCCTTGGCGAATCCGTAGCGATTGCCGCCAAGCACGTTGCGGCCGTTCGCAGCGTTTG
The DNA here is from genome assembly GCA_041191265.1 of Verrucomicrobiota bacterium. Lineage (GTDB taxonomy): Bacteria > Verrucomicrobiota > Verrucomicrobiia > Chthoniobacterales > Chthoniobacteraceae > JBEEPE01. The sequence goes on from JBEEPE010000104.1 coordinate 2,689, forward strand.
CCGACTGGTCAAGGACACCGGTCCCCTCACCCAAGGTTGGTGCAGTTGGGTGAACGCGAAAGTTGCCGAACAGCGCGGCGATTGGAAGTCGTGCGCGGAGGCGTTCGAGACCGTCCGCTTTCCGGGAACTCCGTCACCGCGCCTCGCCGCGGACCGAGCAAACGCAGTCGTCCAACGCGGCTTGAGCGACGCGGCTTCGGCACTGGAAGAGGCACTGAACCATGGCGGTGGAGAAAGCTCCGCACTTCAGTTTGCGCTAGCGAACACGCTGAAAGCAGCGGGAGACCCCGACCGCGCCGCCGAGTGCTCTCGACGCGGACTAGCCCTCTTGCGTTCGGAATCCCGCCAGCGACGCGAAACTCCAGGAAGGGTCCTCATCATCAGCGCGACAGCGAAGGAGGAGAAAGACCGCCACCAACTGCTGCTGTTCCGCAGCTTTCAATCCGTCTTGGGCGCGGGCAAAGGCAATATCGACCTCGATATCACTTACGCGAACCGGAAAGGCCTTCCGGAGGTCTACAACGCAAAGTTCCGCGAGTACGCTCGGGCGGGCTACGAGTTCGTCATTTTCTGCCATGACGACGTCTACCTCGACGACGCGAACCTCGTCGCGAAGCTCAGCCGTGCGCGGAACGCATTCGGTGCCGAACTCATCGGGGTCGCCGGCGGCAGTCGCCCGAACATCGTGTCACCGACCCTCTGGCACCGGATGTGTGCGAAGGACACTTGGCGTGGTGCGGTTCAGCATCCTTCGTCGGATGGGAGCGGCTTCTCGACGTCCGTCTACGGAACGACGCCGGCCCCAGTGGATTTGTTGGACGGCCTCTTTTTGGCGGTCCACACCGAATCTGCGCTGAAAACGGGATGGTCCTTCAACGGGGCCTTCCGGTTCCATCATTACGATCTCGCGGCGTCGTTGGATGCGAAGCGGCTCGGCATGCAATCGGTGGTGTACCCGTTGAACGTGGTTCACGTGTCGCCTGGTCTGGGAGATTTGCGTGACCCGGAATGGCTCAGGAGCGACGCTGAGTTTGTTCGCTTGTACGGAAATCCGACTGCTTCGAGCCGACAATTTTGAGTTTTTTTGAAAATTTTGTACTTTCCTCAAAAAAAGTACTAAACGATTCCCTCACCCCACCCGATAACATTCCTGAACAGAGTATTTCTCTGGAAAGACAAGGAAGTCTCCAACCTCACAAACAATCCTCATGAGTATCGTAGTTAACACGAACACGGCAGCGTCCCTCTCGGCGCTCAACCTCAGCAAGAGCAACTCCCTTTTGCAGAAAAGCTTAGCCCGCCTCTCTAGCGGTTCGCGCATCGCAGAAGCCTCCGACGACGCCGGTGGCCTCGCAGTATCAATGAAGCTGACCGCCGCCCTCAAGCGCAGCCAAGCTCAAGCCACCAACATTTCGAACGCACTCTCCTTCCTCCAAACGCAGGATGGCGTGATGAAAGGCGCAACGGATGTACTTTCCCGAATCGGGGAACTGGCAACCATGTACGGCGACGTTACTAAATCGCCTGATGACAAACTCAACTACGATGCTGAGTTCAACAACTTAAGAGCACAGATTACCCAGTTCAATCAGTCGGAGTTCAATGGGATTTCGTTGTTCGGACCCACCGGCGGAACCACCTTGGAGGTTTTCCTGACCGACGATGGAGCACAGAGCATGGACATCTCTCAGTCGAATCTGGTGGGAGAATCGAACTTCTCGTCGATTTTGAGCTACACCTCTCTAGCCTCTATCTCTGGAGACAATCTTTCCATCGTTACAGCTGCACTTCAAGAACTCGCGACAATGCGAGCCACTAACGGCGCTCAGTCATCCCGCCTGCAGTATGCCCTAGATTCGCTGAACGTGAATATGAATAACCTTGAATCCGCCAACAGCCGGATTTACGACGTTGACGTTGCTTCCGAAACAACTCGCTTGGCACGCAACAACATCCTTGTCCAATCAGGAGCAGCGATGCTCGCCCAAGCGAACACCTCCTCTCAAATCGCCTTGCGCTTGATTCAAGGGCAGTAGTATTCACAGAAGTTCTAGGTTTCCTAACCCCTACCTTTAATGGTAGGGGTTTTTTGCATTAACCGATATCCCTTTGTCCCGATGGGTGAAGAAATCACATTTATAATACCATCAATCAATCGTCCATCGCTCGTCAAAAGCTTAGTTTCACTAGAGCAGCAAACCAATCCCAACTGGCGCTGCCTAGTCATCTACGACGGAGTGACCGGGCCGGTCATCACCCATGATCGAATTCGATTCATTCACATTCAAAAGACAGGTTTAGTCGGCCCGGCGAACGG
>JBEEPE010000105.1:0-9748 GCA_041191265.1 Verrucomicrobiota bacterium
ACCAGCAAGAACCGCTTCAAGACCCAACACGTAGTGCCTCGTCACCCCGTACTTCAAACACCTCGGACCACCCGCATTCGTCGCAATATTACCCCCCAAACTGCACTCAGCCAAACTCGCCGGATCCGGCGGATAAAACATCCCGCGCCGACGAGCCTCCTCCTGCAAAACCCCCGTAATCACCCCAGGCTCCACCACGGCAACGCCATCCTCCACATGGATTTCTCGGATAGCCTTCATCCCCGAAACAGACAACGAAATCCCCCCTCGGAGAGGAACACACCCCCCAACATAGCCCACTCCAGCCCCGCGTGGCGTCACCGGAACCCCATGCCGATCCGCATAGCGCATCACCTTCCGAACATCCTCCGTCGAACCCGCTTGAACCACCACCTCCGGAAGACAGTTCGCAAACCAGCGGTCCCCCCCATGCTCCCGACGCACCTCCCCGTCCACACTCACCCGCTGACGCCCAACCAATCGCACCAAGTCCGTCTCAAGAGATTTGCTCATCAAAGTACACCCTTACGCCAGTTTCCGCCTCCGCAAACCAACCAGACCCTTCCGCGACACCTCACCCCGCTCTGCTTGCTAATCCAACAACTCAAAACTCACCTTCCGCCCCGAACGTTCAGCCCCCACCTGCATCAACGCGCGAATCGCACCAATCGTCTGCCCCTGTTTGCCAATCACTTTCCCCGCATCCGAACGCCTCACCTCCGCCTGATAAATCTCCCGAGGCGTGATGGACTCCCCAGGCGCTGCCCCAAAAACAGAGCGCGTCACCACAACATCCTCCGGATAATCCACCAACGATTTCAATACGTACTCAAGAAACGCTGTCATGTGTTACCTCCAAAAATATACCCTGATTCAAAAAATCTTTTCGTCCACTCCCACCTCTAACACGCCGCAACCACCGCGCCACCTCGTCTAAAACATTATCAAAAAAAAAGGGCCTGCCGACAGCGGCAGACCCTCAGCAAAACTCGGAAAATCGCCCTCAAGCAGCCTTCGGCGCTCTCGCAGCAGCGCGAACCGCCGCACGACGCTGCTTACGGCGAACCAACGCACGCGCCGCGTTGTTGTTCTGGTCCGTCTGACGCTCGAAATGAACTTCCACGCCCTTTGGCAACAACCGCTTGCGGCCGTGACGACGACGACGAGAAAGAATCGCGCGACCATTTTTGGTCTTCATGCGCGCACGGAAACCAAACTGCTGCTTGCGGGTCCTCTTGGAGGGCTGATAGGTGCGTTTCATATCGTATTGACTGCGAGTTAAATCGAAAATGTTTCTGCAAAACTGGCGTCCAGCCCAGAGCTTTCTCGAAATACCCTCTCAGGAACCTTCTCTCGCTCGAAACCAACGCCAAATCACCGCAACTTGCGCCGCGATGGGTCGTGAAAACTAACCGCTCCAGCCAAGATGTCAAACCTAGGGATCATTCCTTTGGTCTTTCTTCCCTCCAAGCCTCACCTCGCCCAACATCTCATGCCTATGAACCGACGCCAAGCGCTCGCCACGCTCACCCTCCCCTTCATGCCCCTCGCCCTCGCCGCAGATAAATACCCCGATATCCCGCTCGACGAACTCAAACGCGCCATCGCCGAACGAAAAATCACCCTCATCGATGTCAACGGCACCGACTCCTTCCGCGCCGGACACATCCCCGGAGCAATAGACTTCATCGCAAAGGAAGCCGACATCCCAAAACTCCTCCCCAAAGATAAATCCGCACTCATCGTCGCCTACTGTAGCAACGAAGACTGCGGGTCCTACCGAGAAGCCGCTGACCTCGCCCGCCAACTCGGGTACACCAACGTCAAACATTTCTCCGCAGGCATCATCGGTTGGAAAAAAGCCGGCGAACCCGTCGAACGCTAACCTCAATAATCCATGCGCCCCCCACTCCTCGCTAGCCTCCTCCTCCTCGCAACCCTCCGCTCCCTCGGCAACCCAAACCCAACCGCCCAAACAGAAACTAAATCGACATCAAAGGTTGAAGTTCCCCGCATCCAATCCCAAACCGACCGTCCAGAAGCATGGTACTCGCCCGGCGAAACCGTCACCTTCCACTTCAAACCCGCCGCCGAGTCGCTCAAAGGTTCCGTTGCAGACTGGCAACTCTCAAAGGACGGACTGCCCCCCTTCCTCGAAGGCAAAGCTCAACTCAGTGAGGACGGAACCTTCAAAATCGAGGGCAAACTCGACGAACCCGGCTTCCTCTCCTGCAAAATCGTCACAACCGCCCCGTCAGGGCTCAAAGTCTCCTCCCTCTGCGCAGCCGCCATCTCCCCCGAAGTCATCCAGCCCAGCATGCCCGCCCCAGAAGACTTCGATCTGTTCTGGGAAAACAAAAAGAAACAACTCGCCAACATCCAACCCAACCCACGACTCACCAAAGTCCCCAACCCGCAACCCGACATCGAACTCTTCGACGTCCAGGTCAAATCCGTCGGTCCCGACGTGTCAGGCTACTTCGCGCGCCCCACATCAAAAGATCCCGGCCTCAAACCCGCAATCCTTACCCTCCACGGCGCCGGCGTTCGAAGCGCCTCCACCGCAGGCCCCATCGCTTGGGCCAAAGAAGGGTTTCTCGCGATGGACATCAACGCACACGGCATCCCGAACGGCCGCCCCCCAGAACATTACGACGGACAAGCCAACAGCCTGTCCGCAACCTCACTCAAAGATTACCGGTTCCGAGGAATCACCAGCCGCGATTCCCACTATTTCGTCGGAATGTTCCTCCGAATCATCCGCGCCATCGATTTTCTCACTTCCCAAAAAGATTGGGACGGACAAACCATGATCGTCTTCGGCAGTAGCCAAGGCGGAGCCCAAGCCCTAGCCGCCGCCGGTCTCGACGCACGCATCACCTTCTTCGCCGCCGGAGTCCCCGCGATGTGTGATCACACCGGCTTCGCCGCAAACCGCATCAACGGCTGGCCAAAGTTTCTCAAATCAGACCCCATGGGCGATGACGACCAAAAAATCGCCGAGGCCTCCCGCTACGTCGACTGCGTCAACTTCGCAACCCGCATCAAAGCCCCAGGCATCGTTACCGTCGGTTTCATCGACACCGTTTGCCCGCCCACCGGCATCTTCGCAGCCTACAATGCAATCCCCTCACAAAAAGCCATCTACACTCAACCAGGCATCGGACACTCCAGCACTCCAGAAGCAACCCACTGGATGAAAACTCGCGCGCTTCAGGCCGCTTTCTCTTCCGAAAAATAATCCGCCTCCCCGATATGCAAAACCCCGCTCTCTCCCGTCGCGACCTTCTCCAACGCCTCTCCCTCACCGCATCAGCCCTCATCGCGTCCCCCGTCGCAAGAGCCATCTCACCCATGCCGCGCGCCGGCAACCCACGCCTGCTCCTCAGCCTCGCCGCATACTCACTCAGAAACCACTTTGCCGGACCCCTCGCAAACGGATCCGATAAGCCCGCGGCCGAACCGCCCTTCAACATGTTCAGCTTCATCGACTACTGCGCAGAACACCACTGCGCCGGTGCCGAACTCACCAGCTACTTCTTCCCTCGAACCGTCGATAATCCCTATCTCGCCAACGTCCGAAAACACGCGTTTCTCAAGGGCATCGCCATCAGTGGCACCGCCATCGGAAACAACTTCTCCCTCGAGAAGGGACAAAAACGGGACGAAGAAATCGCGAAATGCAAACTGTGGATCGATCGTGCATCCATCCTCGGCGCCCCGCACATTCGCGTGTTTGCTGGCCACAACAAAGCCCTCCCACGCGAAGAGGCCGACAAACTCGTAACCCAAGCTCTCGAGGAATGCTCCGACTACGCCGGGTCCAAAGGCATCTTCCTCGGCATCGAAAACCATGACGCCATCGGATCCGCCGAACACCTGCTTAAACTCATCGCCGATATCAAGAACCCGTGGCTCGGCATTAACCTCGACTCCGGAAACTTCCGCACAACCGATCCTTACGCCGACTTTGAACGCTGCCTCCCCTACGCCGTTAATATCCAGCTGAAAACCGAAATTAGACCCGACGGACAAAAAACGCCGCAACCCGCCAACCTTCCTAAACTGGTATCCCTCATCAAATCATCAGGATACCAAGGGTTTGTTGCCCTCGAATACGAGGCCACCGAATCTCCCCTCGCCGCAATCCCACCCGTCCTCACCCAACTCCGCAGCCTCTTCGTCTAATCCCGTGCGCTTTCCCGTCCCACTCTTCCTCGCCCTCCGTTACCTCCGACCAAAACGGACCTTCATCTCCGTCATCAGCGTGGTCTCCGTCCTCGGAGTCACCCTCGGCATCGCCGTGCTCATTCTCGTCATCTCCGTCATGACAGGCTTCGATCACGAACTGCGTCGCAAAGTTCTCGGCTTCGACGCACACCTCTCCGTCGACTCTTCCGAAGGCGTGCTTCATGACTGGGAAGCCGCCGCAAAAAAACTCCATAACCATCCTGCCGTCCGTGGAACCGCTCCTTTCGTCCAAGGCCCCGTCCTGCTCGCCACGCAAATCGGCATGGTTCGCGCCGTTCAAATCCGCGGCATCGACCTCGAACTCGAAAAAACCGTCACCGGAGCCGATTACCCCCTCCTCGACGGAGAACGCTCGCTCGTAGGTAACAGCGCTCTCATCGGCAAAGGCATGGCCATGTCTCTCGGCCTCCGCGTGGGCGACAAAATCCAAGTCTACCCAGCAAAAGATCTTTCAGGAGTCCTCAAGGCCCTCAAAGACGCCGAAACCGCACCCGATAGCAAAGCCGCCATCGAACAGATTCGGTCCATGGTTCTCCCTGAATCCCTCACCGTTAAAGGTATCTTCGAAACCGGTCGCTTTCAGTACGATTCCGACATCCTCCTCGCTCCACTGCACATCGCTCAAGAACTCTACAACCTAAGCGACGGCGTGCACGGTATCGGAGTCCGCCTACCGGATGCAGACAGCGCAGATCTTTTCAAACTGCCTCTGGTCAAGCATATGGGCGACACCTTCCGCGTTTTCTCGTGGATCGATCAAAACGCAGAAATCTTCGACTCCATCGCCATCGAACGAAACACAATGATGTTCCTACTCATGTTCATCGTGGTCGTCGCTGCATTCAGCATCATGAACACCCTCATCACCGTGACCGTTCTAAAAACCCGAGAAATCGGCGTCCTAAAAGCCATCGGTGCCACACGCTCACAAATCATCCTCGTCTTCCTACTCCAAGGCGTAATCGTCGGACTTTTCGGAAACATCGCAGGGCTCACCCTCGGCATGAGTTTAACCCACTGGCGTAACGAGTTTAAAGACTGGCTCTCCAATCAACTCGGCATTCCCATTTTCCCGCCTGGCGTCTACCAATTCAGTAAAATCCCCGCAGAGTTCGTCACTCGGGACATCACGCTCATCTGCATCAGCGCCTTTATCATCTGCACCATTGCCGCACTCATCCCCGCCGCCTTTGCCGCGCGAATGGATCCCGTCAAAGCACTGCGTCACTAACCCCGCACTCCAAATCACTCGTCATGCCCTCCTTCGACATCGTCTCCGAAGTGGATAAACAAGAGGTCGATAACGCCCTCAACCAAGCCCGAAAAGAACTCGCAACCCGATTTGATTTCAAAGGCTCCCAAGCCGCTGCCGACTGGATGCCGCGCGAATCCAAAATCCATCTCTCCGCCGAAGACTCAGCCCGACTTCAGGCCCTCCACGAAATCGTCGTTGGCAAACTCGCCAAACGAAACGTCGATCTCCGCAACATCGAACGAAAAGACCCCGCCGTCTCACCGCTCGGCCACGCCACCCAAGACTTCCTCATCAAACAGGGACTCGATGGCGAAAAGGCCAAGGAAATCACCAAGGCAATCAAAGAAAACGGGGCCAAGGTCCAATGCAGCCTGCAAGACCGTCAAATCCGCGTCTCAGGGAAAAAGCGAGACGATCTCCAATCGGTTATCTCCTTCCTCCGATCCAAAGACTTCGGCGTCGCCCTCGCCTTCGGCAACTTCCGCGACTGACCGACTCCACCGTTTCTCAAAAACCTCGTCGGGCTTCTACTCGTCGTCTCGACGTCCCCCAAGCAGCAAGGGCAATGCGTGATACAAAAACCACGCAAGACTGCTGATGAATGCCGCCACGTAGGTCCAAGCCGCCGCATCGAGCGTCGCACGAACCCCATCCGCATCTTCCTCCCCCACTGTGTACCCAAGTTGAGTTAACACCCGCTTCGCGCGATGAGACGCGTCAAACTCAACGGGCAAAGTCACCAACTGAAACAACATCAAAACTCCCCAGCAAACCGCCATCAAAACCATCGCCGTCTTACCTCGCATCAAACCCGTTCCCGCACCCAGAAGAGGAATCCAAAAAACCAACTGACTCGCAAACTTCGTAACCCCCACCGCGCTCATGCGCCAAACCAGAGGACCATACTGCTCGGCGTGCTGGAGCGCATGCCCGCACTCGTGCGCCGCAACCCCAATCGCCGCCAGTGACGTGCCGTGATAGTTCGCAGAAGAGAGCGCTAACCGCTTCTCAGCTGGGTCATAATGATCAGTCAAATCCCCCGCAATCTCCACAATCTCCACGTCGTGAATCCCACTTCGGTTCAGTATCGCCGCCGCTACCTCCATCCCGCTCGCTCCCCGCACACTCTCAACCGCCAAATACCGACGATAGACCGACCGAACTCTCATCGAAGCCCAGCCCGAAATCAGCACCGTCGCGACAATGATTAGGATGTAAAGCATTTCGCCTCTTTAACCTTTGTTACTCCTACCTCCATTGATTCGGATGACAACTCAAGCGCGCGATTTTTCAATCCACTCACAAACCCAGCGAGATTAACTTCAGAAAAAACGACACATGGACAACTCCCTCGGTCAACTCCTCCTCTCCGGCGTCCCAGGAACTACCCTAGACCTCGAAACCGCTGCCTCATTCCGGCGCATTCAACCGGGCGGATTCATCCTTTTCGGACGAAACATCGAATCGCCCGCCCAGCTACGAAAACTCATCGACGACCTCAAAGACCTTTCGAAAACGCCGCCCATCATCACCATTGATCAAGAAGGGGGACGCGTCTCTCGCCTCAAACTCATCGGCAACGAACCTCCAAATGCAAACCAGCTTCGCGACCGAAACTCCCCTGAACTAATCCAGCGCCACGGCACCATCACCGGCGAACTTCTGCGCATCTTTGGGTTCAACCTCGACCTCTGCCCTGTCCTCGACATCTCGTTCGATGACGATGCGGATAACTCGCTCCGAGGACGTTGTTACGGAAACACTCCCGCCCAAGTCATCGAGAATGCCGGCTTATTCAACGACGCCCTCCGAGCAGAAGGGATTCTCACCTGCGGCAAACATTTCCCCGGATATTCGCGCGCCCCACTCGACGCCCATCACGAACTCCCCATCATCGACCTTTCAAAAACCGATCTGGAGGCCAACGAGTTGCATGTCTTCCAAAAGATAGGCAACCGCGTGGATTCCATGATGATCGGTCACGCCTTCTATCCAGCCCTTGAGAGCGAAAAACTCCCCTCCTCCCTCTCGCGCGCCGTCATCACAGACCTCCTGCGCCACGAACAAGGGTTCAACGGGCTCGTCATGACCGACGATCTCGACATGGGCGCCATCCTTAACCACTTCGGACTAGCCGAGACCATCCGCCTCGCAATCGAAGCAGGCAACGATTTGGCAATGATCTGCCACCGAATCCCTTGCGTCGAAGAAGCACTCACCCATCTCTCCAGCGTTCACCAAACTGAACTCAACCGTGCGCTAGAAAATGTCGCCCGATTTAAGGCTCGCATGACTCCAGCGGACTCTTGGGATGAATCCATCTTCCGACAACGGGACGCAAAAGTGCTCCAACTCAGAATCGATACCTTGGGCGAAGCCGCCGCATCAAGCCGCAGTCCAGAAGACGGCAAGCGTTCCCCCGTCGAAATCTATTAACATGTTTCTCAGCCGGTTCAGAAAAAAGCGCTCTCGCATTCCCGCTCCCGAACACGGAGCGCCGCCAACCCAAGCCACACCGCAAGTCGAGCCCGTGCTCCGATTCACGGTCTACAATCCAGCGAGCTTCGAAGAGAAAACCGTTACAGCAGTTGACCAGATTCCTCCATCAACGGATGGCTCCGTCCTCTGGGTGGAGTTGGACGGGATTGGTGACGGCACATTCCTCAGTCAACTGTCCGCCCGCTTCAACCTGCACCCGCTCGCCATCGAAGACGCGCAGCATTCCCGTCAGCGCCCGAAAGTTGAGCCGTACGAAGGCCACCTTTTTGTCATCCTTCAAATGGTTTACCTCGACCAAGCGAACGAACTTTGTATCGAGCAAGTCTCCGTTTTCCTCGGCCCCAACTTCGTCCTCACCGTTCAAGAAGAGCCCCTGCGAGACACGTTCACCCCCGTCCGCGACCGCATTCGCCACGCACGCGGCCTCATCAGAAAATGCGGACCCGACCATCTCGCGTACGCACTCACCGACTCCGTCATCGACAATCATTTTCCTATCCTCGAACGCCTCGGCGACCACATCGAAGAACTCGATAGCGTCGTCATCAGCGAACCATCGCCCGACCACATCCACCGCCTTCACGGGTGCAAGCAAACCCTCTCCCAACTCCGCCGCTTCGTCTGGCCCGAGCGCGATGTCATCAATGCCCTCCTTCACGACGAAAGCGGACTCGTCCGCCGTGAAACCAAGGTGTTCCTCCGTGACTGCTACGACCACACCGTACAAATCATGGATCTCATCGAGGCATACCGCGACTCGGTCACGAGCCTCATGGAGCTTTACCTGTCGTCCGTCGGGATTCGCACCAACGAAATCATGCGGGTTCTCACGGTGCTCTCCGCCATCTTCAGCCCGCTGACCTTCTTGGCAGGCATCTGGGGCATGAACTTCCAAAAAGAAACCGACGGCATTTCCCTCCCGTTCAATATGCCCGAACTCCACTGGCGCTATGGCTACCTCTCAAGCCTCGCCATCATGGCTCTCATCGCCCTCGCGCAAATCTATTACTTCAAAAAAAAGAAGTGGTTTTAGAACAAGCAATCTAACCCTGAATTCCCCGCAAGAACAGGGAACCCGACGTGTCTTCGACACCGCTCCGACAAAAAACGCTCCCCCGACGTTTCATCGAAAACTCGGTGCCCGGAAAATCCAGTCGCAGCGGGATATCTCAAGATTCCCACAACCAGTGGCCTCATACCCACTTCATCATTCATGCGGCTCTTCAACACCATTTCCCGTCTCAATCAACTGAAGCGCTTTCTCAAAACTCTTCTTCGCAAGATAATGTTTGAACTGAGGAGGGATTTCGCGGTCTCCAATCAAAATCACACTCAACCGGTCGATTTCTTCTGAAACCGTCGCAAGCGCTAGGAGATGGCTTTCAGAGTCCCGCCGATACCATTCACGGTCAGCAATAAGGCTCAACCTCTTTCTCAGCAACTCCCCCAACTGCGCCACCTCTCGCTTAGTTGCCATCCACTCAGTACTTGGTGAGTCGCTCAATCCCCGTGTAAGACATCTTGGAAGCACGAACCGGCACTAACAGCCAGTCCCGCCCCGAGTCGCCTAACGCAGAATCCGTGGCGGAATCCACAAGTAACGTGTCGTTCCCAGCTCCACCCTTCAGAATATCCGAACCCGCCCCCCCACTCAGGTAGTCATTGCCGACGCCGCCATCCAAGAAATCCCGCCCCCCAGCCCCAAACATCGAATCATCTCCCTCACCCCCCAGAATCGTATCA
>JBEEPE010000106.1:0-6077 GCA_041191265.1 Verrucomicrobiota bacterium
TGGTCGAACGGAAAGACGCAACTGCCGTCCCCCTCCTCGCCAATCTCGTCAAAACCGGGTCGCCAACCGCAAAAATCCATGCGCTCTGGACCCTCGAAGGAATCGGGGTGCCCGCACCGGATTCCGTCAAACTCGCCCTCAAGGACAAATCAGCAACCGTCCGCGCAAACGCGATCCGAGTCGCTGACAAATCCCTCGCACCGGAACTCAACGCACTCGCCAACGACAAAGACTTTAACGTCCAACTCGCACTAGCCTGTGTCGCGGGAACCATGCCCGAGTGCACAGACGCCCTTGTGAAACTCGCGAGAACCTCGCGCGACGAAAAGCAAGCCGGCAACAAGGAACGCAACCTGATGCTCCGCGACGCCATTCTCAGCGGCCTCCGCGGCCGTGAAATCGAGGTGCTCGAATCCCTCCTCACCACTGGATCAAAAACCGCTCGTCCCGATGTGCTCGCAGCCCTATCCGGCGCAGTCATCATCGAACGGAAGTCGGCAAACGTGAAACGCTTGCTGGCCCTCACCGCGGGACAATCCGGTGAGGCACGTCTGGCTCTCCTCGAGGGTGCCAGCGGGAAAAACACGCCGAAAGGTGCCCGCAAACCCAAGCTGCTGTACCTCGACAGCGAACCCGCAGAAATGGCAGTGCTCGCAACCTCCTCCACCGACGCAAAATCCAAACCCCTCTTCGCGGGCTTGGATAGCCTCGTCGCGTGGCCCGGAAAACCCGGGGTTCCGCCACCACCCGTCATCCCCCCGCTCAACGCCGAACAGCAGCGCTTGTTCGACATCGGGAAGACCACGTACAACACCCTCTGCACCGGTTGCCATCAACCAAACGGAATGGGTATGGATGGACTCGCCCCCACTCTCGTCGACAGCGACTGGGTCCTCGGCAACCCAGCCATCCTCCAACGGGTCGTCCTGCACGGCCTCACCGGTCCCATCAAGGTGAATAACCAAAACTGGTCCCTCGAAATGCCCCCGCTCGGAGCCGCGCTCACCGACGACCAAGTCGCCGGCGTCCTCACCTTCATCCGCCGCGAATGGGAACACGGAGCCAGTCCTGTCAGCGTCGCCGATGTCCAAAAAACACGCGAAGACAACAAAGGCCGCGCAAAAGCGTGGACCATCGACGACTTCATCCAAGTCGGTCTCATCAAAAAAGACGTGAAGAAATAGCAAACCTTCAATCACGGCGCCTCTCACCCCCGAGAGGCGCCGTTTTTTTGTCGTGCTGGACCCCAGAACACCCGTTCGAATCTCCAATATCCCCCCATGAGTACCTCCCCATTCGCCCCGTTTTTTCTCGCCCTCAGCCTGGCTCTCATCGCGCCTCTCACGCCCCGATGCCTCGCTCAAAACGCGGCAAGCACTCCAAGCGCTCCCTCCACGCCAACCAAATACGCCGCCGAGCTCGCCGCTTTTCGCAAAGCCGATGCCGAAAACCCCAGCACCCACGGCAGCATCGTCTTCACCGGAAGCTCCAGCATCCGACTCTGGAAAACTCTGTCCGCCGATTTCCCCGGCCTGCGCGTTATCAACCGCGGCTTCGGAGGCTCCACCTCCAAGGAAACCCTCGAATCCTACGACATCCTCATCAAACCCCATCAACCGCGCCAAGTCGTCATCTACGTGGGTTCCAATGACATCAGCCGCGGCGCAACCGCCAACGACGTTCTCGAAACCCTCGCCGCCCTGTTCGATCGAATCCATGCCGACTTTCCCGAGGCTAAAATCTCGTACATCTCCAACGCCCCCAACCCAAAACGCTGGTCCATGGTCGAACAGTTCAAAACCATCAACGCCTCCGTCGAGTCGTGGACCCAACAACGCCCCTACCTCGATTTCATCAATGTCTTCCCAAAAATGCTCGGCCCCGACAGCCTCCCCCTCCCCGACATCTTCGTCTCCGACAACCTCCACATGAACCCGAAAGGTTACGTCATCTGGAAAGAAGTCGTCGCACCCCACCTCCTGCCAGAACCCTCCGCCAACTGACCGAACGCTCATGTCAGCCCCCTTCGCTCTCCTCCACCCACGACACCTCCTCTCCCTGCGAGGTCCCGATCGCGTGAGGTTCCTCAACGGACAAATGACCAACGACTGCCGCAAGGTACCGTCCGGTGCGCAAATCCCCGCCTGCATCCTCAGCGCCAAAGGAAAAATCCAGTTCACCCTCCACGTGAACGTAACCCCAGACGCCCTCCTCTGTGACGCCCCCGTTCATTCAGAGGGCCCAACCCTCTTCGAACGCCTCGACCGCTACCTTATCGCGGACCAAGTCGAACTGTCGGACCTCTCGGACCTCCAAATCCTGCTTCACTTCCCCGACCAACCAGAACCGTCCTCATCATTTCCCAGCGAGGCAGTCTCGTTCCCCTCAAACCGCCTCGGTACCGCCGGCACAGATGTCTGGATCCCGCAAACCGCGCTGAACGATTGGACCGACCGACCGGAACGCCTCTCCGAATCGCAAATCACTCAGCGCCGCATCCGCCATGGAATCCCCGAGTGGGGCCATGAGCTGGATGAGGACACCCTGCCCGCAGAGGCCGGTCTCGACCGAACGCACATCGATTTCCACAAAGGCTGCTACATCGGACAAGAAGTCGTCTCCCGCATCAAAAGCGTCGGAAGAGTCAACCGCTCGCTGGTACGCGTCGAAAGTAACCACCTCCTTTTTCCGGGCGCCTCTCTCCAAGCAGCCGGCCGTGACTGCGGGCACATCACCTCTGTCGCCGCGGAATCGAACGGCATTTGGCACGCCCTCGCCTTCGTTCATCGGTCTGCCGACCACGCCCAGCTAACCTGCGAAAACAACTCTGTTTCCGTTGCGAAACATTTCGCCGAGCCATCGGTTTGATTGCTCGCATTTTGAACGGCACTCGGCGAAGTTTCACAAAAGACGCTGACAAACTCCCCGCCTTGCTTCGGTACTACAGCACCATTTTGATTTCTATGACCCATCTATCTTCCAACCGCCTCGCTGGACGCCTCGCTGGAGCGGTCGCTCTTTCCATCCTCCTTGCTCCGGTCCTCGGATGGGCTCAAGCGCAAAGCCCCGCAAAGACGACTCCCCTCACAAAATCGCTGAAAGTCGATCGCATCGGAAAAAGTGCTGAAGTCAAAATCCCAGAAGGTTGTTCGAGACTAACCATCGAGTATCGCTCCCGAGGGTCTCTCCGCTGGCAGACCCACAAAACCTTGTCCCCTTCAGGGAAAGCCGAACTCCTAAAACTCGATGCTCCCAAAGGGGTGTCTATCGCCGACTGGCGCGCAATCGCCACCTTCTCCCCAGCCAGCACGCAACCGGTAACAGGGGCACTCCCCCGTTCCTTTTTCAAAGGGCAAAAGTCCTTCACAAAATCAGTTTCCGAAACTTACGAGCGCCTCGAAACAGCCACCAACCTCGGTGCATCCATCGGCACAGCCCTCAAATCCAACCCCACCGCCAGAGTCGCTAACCTCGCCTCCGTCGTAACCGCCGATGCAATCCAAACCACGGGCACCCCGACCACAGAGGTGCAAGAGTCCGACATCTGGAAAGTCAGCGGAAACACCGTTTTTTTCTTTAACCAACTCCGTGGCCTCCAAGTCATCGACGTGACCGACAAGGCGAATCCGCGCCTGAAAGCAAACTTCCGGCTCGCAGAATCCGGCGAAGACATGTTCGTCCGAGACACGGAGAATCCCGACGAAAAAAACATCATCCTCCTCACGCGAACCACCGATTCGAAAACCCAAGCCGTCTCACTCCGCTACTCCGGAAATACCCTCACTGAAACTGGACGCTTCACGGCCGAAGGATGGCTCAATGATTCCCGCATCGCTGGGAACCAACTTTACTTGGTCAACACCACGTGGGCTTACTACAACTCAACAGAGCAAAACACCGACCGCACCACGCTTCACCAAGTCGAAATTGACCCCAACGGCAGTCTCACTGAAAAGCAGTCCTTCGACGTTCTCGCCCAAGCCGGTTCCGCAATCGTTTCCTCCGCCCCAGGATGGATCACAGTCGCCTCCTCCAACTACACGGACTGGAACACTTCCAGTATCGAAGTTTTTGCCGTCACCGATAACGGTGCATCCAAACTCACAACATCCCCCGTCAAAACGACCGGACGAGTCCAAAACAAGTTCAATGTCAACTTTGACGGTGAATACCTCTCCGCAATCACCAATAAGTTCGAAGCACCCTCGGACGACTCGTGGCGATGGACTCCGGTGACCACCCTCGAAAACTTCACCCTCGACGGCGCACGTGCCTCGTCCCTGGAAATCATCCGTGACGAATCCCTGTTCGCTACCCGTTTTCATAAAAACACCCTTTACGCTGTCACCTTCCAGCAAGTCGACCCCCTCTGGGTCATCGACCTATCCGACAAGTTGGATCCAAAAATCACCGGCCACCTCGAAGTGCCAGGCTTCTCCACCTACATCGAACCCGTTGGCGATTTCCTTTTCTCCATCGGCCTCGAAGACGGCAAAATCGCCGCTTCTCTCTTTGACGTCCGTGATCCAGCAAACCCCACCCTCGCAGCTCGCGCCTATCTCGATACCCGCTGGGCTTGGAGCGAAGCTCTCTATAATGAGAAAGCACTCAAAGTCCTCCCCGATCAAGGCCTCGCCCTCATCCCCTATTCCGGCTCCACCTCAGCCCTCCAACTGCTCGACATTTCCACGGAATCCGGCGGGAAACTGACGCTCCGTGGCAAACTCGAAAATGCAACGGCCTCACGTCGCGCGACTGTCGTCGATAAAACCCTCATCTCTATCACCCAAGAACAACTCCTCACGGCGGACATCACCGACCGTGATCTCCCAGCCATCCAATCAGAAGTCCTCCTCGCTTGGCCCGTCGATCGCGTAGCCATCAGCGGCGACTACCTGCTCCAAATCGCCACCGGAAACACGTGGTCCGCTCAAAACCCCTCCATCAAGATTTCCAGAGTTTCCGACGAAAATACGATTCTCCAAGAAATCGAGCTCAACGCAGGCACTATCACCGACATCTCCGTCAACGGTAACCGACTCGCCGTGCTGCGACGCGTGCCCGTCGCCAACCAAGACACCGGTATCGCCTATCCAGACGCCGGTCTGGTGAGAATCGCCGCCTGCATCGCGTATGTGCCGTACCTCGGCGGACTGGGAAACATGGTCCTCGACGTGTATGACCTCTCCACCCTCCCAAACCTCAACAAGCCAGCTTCTGTTCAAGTCGACCTCTCGACCGACGCTTGGTGGGAAACCTCCAGCTTAAACTGGCTCACCCCCACCTTGGTCGGAACCATCGTTCAGCGAACCGCAACCGCCGATAGCGCCATCCGGCCGATGATTATGCCCATGGTCATGCGGTCCTCGATAAACTCAATCGGGGGCGCCACTCTCAGCATCGCGAAGCCGGGGCTCATTCGCCCCCTGCCGAACCGTTCTCCCAAAAACACCTCCCTCCAAGTTTTTGATCTTTCAAGCCTCACCGCGCCAACCGCATTAGCCCCCGTGGAAGTTGCAACCTCCGCAAACACGAAAATCAACGTCACCGCAGCCGGTGATGGCTTGTTCGTGCTCGGATTCGGCCGCGCCTCCGAAACCATCAAACTTCCAAGACCCTTTTCCGACGCCCCTCCGGCCTACGACCTCGTTACCAACAAAATGTCCATCTACAGACCTCCTCAACAGGGGATGTTCCGCTACGCGCACAACTTGGCTGTCATTGACTTCACCAACCCCGCAAAACCCACCAAAAATGAGTCCATCGATCTGCCTGGGCGCCTATTTGGCTTCGGCGTCATCCAAAAGACAGGCTTCATCGCCTACTCCGAGAGCTGCACCCCCGATGCCGCTGGGAACATCTCCCGCGAAGTTCAAGCGACCGCCATCGACGGAAAAGATGGATACCTCATCGCAAATCTGCCCATCAGCCGAGGAAGTCGCCTCGCATCCCTAGGCTCCGATCTTTTCGTCAGCACCGATGGCGTATTGACGCCTTACCGCCTCACCGAGGGCGGAGGTTTCGCGGCACTCGCCCCTGTCACCCTCGCCTCGCAGCCCGATGCGTTACGCCCGCTC
>JBEEPE010000107.1:0-11921 GCA_041191265.1 Verrucomicrobiota bacterium
CTCTGCTTCGTCGATCACCAGATCAAGGTCGAGGACGCGGACATAGTCGCGGATCTTTGCATCTAGGCGAATTAACCGCTCCCAAAGGATACGGTCGTTCTCCTCGTAAACGACTCCTCTGAGTAATGCTATGATTGCGGCGGAAAGCGCCGTCTCCTGTGAAGGATCAAGTTCATTTGGAATAGAGTTCATCGCACAAAGATTATACGAGGAATTCGAACCGATCGGCGCAATGTAGTCGGATCATTCGAGTGAGTTTGCCACTCCAGTATTTCGTTGCATGATTCGTCTACGGTGGAGGTGAATAAATTGGATGCGAGTTCGAGGTATGCGATGACCTCAGCGAGCCCGTGTTCGAGAGGCCGATTTTGGATGAGCTCGAACAGGGTTACTTGAGGATTCGTGTGGAGGGATTGTCGGATATGAGTTGCAAGTGCTACTTTGTCCACCACCCGGACGGCAAAGAGCAGTGAAGCGTCGATAGAGCTTTCTGATGCTGCGACAACGGTGCCTTCGAGGGTGGGTCTAAATGTTGGGGCAAAGAGAGTACGCTCGAATGGAAGTTGTATTTCGGGCGCGCAGCCGTTTATATCAAAAAAGGTTGGGGTGCTGGGAGGATCATGGCGGACTGCGAGGGCCTTTGTTTCGATGCCACGGAGCAAATCCATGATGCGACGGTTTTCAATCCACGCTTGATCGTCGAGGAATCGGCGGAGTTGCTTTGAAAGATCAGCTACTGTGCGCTGGGTATGGTCACCCGCTTGGAGCCAGTCGTAGTGAACACGTCGGAGTCGCGGTTCGGGCATCGTGGCACGAATGGCTGGGTGGTCGAGGATTGTGTCGAGGAGGGTGGTTAGCTCCTGTTGACGTTGGTGGGACATGAGAAATTCCCAGAATCCTCGAAAACTTCGACCCTGATCGGACTCGTCAATGGCCTCGCGTCGGCCTAGGATTTCCTCGAGCAGATTGGCTTTGCCCCCTTCCCAGAGGGCGATTCGCTCTCGGACGGAGCGATCAAGCAGGCGGAAATTGTGTTCCACTTCGCGAAAGTCGGAGAGTAGATCCCGGGCCATGTAGGTGAACTGCTGAAAACGGTCTCGGAGGGCGGTGTCGTCGAGCAGTGTGATGTGTCCATCCTGGGTGCGACGGATTTCTTCATCCAAAGCGTCGCGCCGACGGTGTAAATCAGCCAAACGCTCATGAGGATCGGTCTGGGAACCTGATCCCATCTGACGAAGGAGATCAAAGAGTGTGAGCAGACGTGACTCTGTTCCCACGAAAGAGCGGGAGTTGAGTTGGGCGAGCCAGGTGATGACGCGTTCGGTTGCTGGGACGAGGTCAAAATGGGGCTCGTCGGTCCCACGGAGGTAGAATTTTCTGAGCCAGCCCTTTTCTGGTGCCGCCCATTCGTTGAGATAGTCCCTCGCCGAGCGTGGAAAAGCTGATTGGCCGAACCGTTCCCGTAGACCAAAAAGATCGTCTTCCAAAGCCTCAGCAAGGTCAGGTTCTGGAAGGGTGCGAACGTTGGGAAGGATGAAGCTTCGGTGGAGAAAGGACAGTATCAAAGGAGCATATTCCGAACAGAGCAAACGCCAGCCCGGATGCTCTTTCCGGAGAACATGCAGAGTGTCGTAGGTTAAATCGGCCATACCGTGAAAAACTCGGTGTTCGCGGGCGATTTGAAATAGAACGGAAAGCTAAAAGCGGTTGAAACAGTTGGAGCGGACTGGATTAGTAACGGTTTCGGACGTTTTGCAAGTGGGCAATGATCCGAATAATCACATTGAGAGGACTTAACGCAAGGTGGACGCGATTCCTGCGGCTAGTTTTTTTGCTGACGAGGATAGATCGGATCGCATCAAGTTATCAGCAGGTGAGCCTTGCGCTCCTCCCTTGCCGTTTTGCCAAGTGACGCCCGAAAGCAAGCTTCCTGTTCGAGTGTCCAACAACCGTGCTGCGGCACTGCTCGGTTTTCCATCGTAGCCACCGACGCTCTTGACGATGAGGACGCAATCGACGCCGTATTTGTTGGCAAGATCCTTTAAGTTAGCCTGCTGGGCAAATTCAATTTCGTTTAGGTTGATGCGTGTTGAGGTGTTTGTAGCAACGCCCATATCAACTACGTCAAAGCCGAGATTCATGAGTTGTATTCCAATTGCTTCGGACAGAACTCCTCCACCTGGCATGAGTCCAATTCGCTTTACGTTTGCGGATGCGGGGTTCGAAGACCTGCTGATATCCATGCGCTGTGATGCGCATCCAACCATTTGTAAAGAGAGGGCTGCGATTAAAATGGTCCTGAATAGGTTTAAAAAACTCATGGCAATGTATTAGGTTAAGCTGAGGGCCTGAGGAAAGGTTGTGCGGGTTGAAATTGTTATCGACAAACACTGCAGGTTCCTCCGCCTTTGCCACAGTGGCCGCATGAGGAACAATTCGTGCACGCTCGGCAGATACCAAAAGGCTGGCACGTGGCGGCCTCGGTCGCACAACTATCAGTTGCGCTCAAAGGAGAGTGGATCGAAGCAGCCCCGAACCCTCCAATCAGGGCGACCAGAATGGGAAGGAAGAGTAGTTTTCGTGTCATTGTGCAAAATGATATTGGCACGTTCCTCCGGACTCAAGAAGAATGATTGCGTGATTGAGGATGCGGGTGGTGCGGATTTCGAGTTGATGGCGCTGGAGCTGGGTAGCATGAGGGTGCAATCAGATTCTGTGGTTGCGCTGGATATCGGGGTTCTTGTTGGAGCTTGCGTTCCGATAATCACTGTGGTAAGATTCTTCCATGCGTATACCAACATTCGACCAAATAGAAAACGGACTGAGTGGGATTCTAGCTAGGTTCCCAGAGGCGCCAACGAGTGCTTCTTTATCTACGATCACTTGGATGCTGAATGGTGTACCCCCTAGTGATGTCTTTACAGAAGCGGAAGTGGATGAGGGTCTTTCCGTTTACATGACTAACCCAAACCGCAGGTTCCAGGTAAACGGGAACAATCAAGGAGAATTCGCAATTGTGCCTCGGTAATACTGGTTCTGTCGAGTGAACGTCGGGAATGTGCGGAACAAAGGACGAGCGAGAGCGGAGAGCGATTCCGAAGTGGAGCAGATTGCCGGGGGGGGCCGTGGGGTGGAGCAGGTTGGCCGTGGCGAGTTTGATTTTAAATGATCAAATCCTCAGGCAAGCCCACTGAGGACGCTCCAAGACCATGGTTGCGTCAAAAGACCGTGCTTCAGAACCTCGTCCAACTCCTTGCTCAAGAATGCTCGTGCGGCTTTGCGGAGGCCCTGCAATCCCTCGTGGACAAAGCCATGTTTCTGGCACGTTCGAGGGAGTGTGTTAGCTTTTCCCATCCCATGGACTGTTCTGAGGAGCGAACACAACTTTGGTTCGTAGTGCGAGCACGCGCTGCAATGCATCGTGGTCTATCATTCGCGCTTTGAGGACGCGTTGTTGGAGTTGAGGGGGTAAGGTTTGATGGAATTTCAAGGCCTCCACGGCAGTTAGATCGAATGAGAATCGGGCGATCAGGTCGTCTATGTGGACGCACTCGATTTTCTGGATCAGGGCGTGCGGATCGGTCCAGAGATCGAAGGTGACGGACAATTCATTTCCTTCACTGGGCAATCCGCAAAATTCGGTAAAGTGGCGGGCTAAGATCTGATTCACCATCGATCCTCCAAACGTGTACCAAATGATGCTTTTGTCGTGAGCGGAAACGAGGAGCGTGTGGGTGTCGGGACTGAGAAAACTGAATTCCTGCCGCTGCTGTTGCATTGCGGAACGTGCGCGTGCGCTCCATTGAGGGGGGACGGTTTCCGAAGTGAGCGAGGCCTGAATGGCTCGGGACATGGTGGGCCCTATCCCCTGCCCGCTTCCGATCCAAGCCCCTCGGCCTTTTTCGGCTGTTTCTTCGACCTGAACCGTCCGCTGACGCCAGTCGATGTTGGCGACGAGCCAGTGACGGCCTCCGAGTACAATTCGGAGGGGTCCTTGGTTCTGACTTCGGATGAGGTAGCCGCTTTCGATCTGTCCGATTTCACGGAGTCCAGAGAGTACGGTGAGGGTGTTTGGGGTGGAAAATACGGCGAGCAGTTCCAAGAAATGGCGGCGGCCAAAGAGGGCTTCGCCCTCCTTCCCGAACCCCAAGATGCCTCCATCGGAAAACAAAATGTGCTGTTCCGTGAGATTCGTGAAGAGGGATTGGATGTGTTGGTTTTCCAAACTCTGGAAGGCAGGCAATCGACCAATCCAAGATCGCCAGTCGTGTTCTCCGATTCCTCCTTCTTGGAGTGCGAGAGCCATGATCTGTTGAGAGAGCAGATGAATGGGTTGCGGGGGTGGAACGACTGGTTCAACGAAGCCTGAGTCCCACAAGTGGAGGAGAGCCGCGGTTCTTAAAAGGGCTTTGGGGCTGGTAGCCAGGAAGAGACAGTTTCGGCTGGTTTCCGGCCGCCGGCCAGTGCGTCCGAGGCGCTGCAAAAAGGAAGCCACGGTGTTTGGGGAATCAATTTGGATGACCCGGTCCAAATCTCCGACATCGATGCCGAGTTCCAGAGTGCTGGTGGAAACGATGACGCAGTTTTTCGACTGAGCAAAAGCGTGTTCGGCTGTGCGCCGCTCGTCGGCGCTGAGGGAACTGTGGGAGAGGTAGGTCTCGACCTGATGGGTCCTAAGCAAACTTGCCAATTCTTCCACCCGGCTGCGGCTATCACAGAACACGAGGCGCTTTTCGCCTCGGTGGAGGCGGGAAATGACAAGGGCCGCATTCGGGAGATTCCCGACGTAATCGAGAGTTATGTCGGGTAATTTCACGATGCCCGGGGAGGGTGCGACAACTTCCAGTTGGCCCTCGCAATGACCTGCAAACCATTGCAAGAGGTTGTCTGGGTTTCCCACGGTGGCCGAGAGGCCTACCCGTTGGATTTCGCGGTGCGTGAACTTGACCAAGCGCTCGAGGAGCGCGAGGAGGTGCCAGCCGCGGTCATCTCCGGCGAATGCGTGAATTTCGTCCACGACGGTGCAGCGGACGGATCTCAACATCTCGCGAGCTGCTGGGTGGGTGGAAACGAGCATTCCCTCGAGGGACTCGGGAGTGGTCAGGATGATGTCGGGTTCCCCTTTTCGGATATGGTTTTTACGTGCGGATGACACGTCTCCGTGCCAAACCTCGCATTCCCTGCCAAACAGCGTGGCATAACCGGAGAGCCGCTGGTGAAGATTGTTGAGGAGGGCCTTGAGCGGAGTGATGTAGAGGAGACTGGTTCCGGTCCATTTCTCGCGAATCATGCGTGAGAAAATGGGGAACATGGCGGCCTCTGTTTTTCCGCCGGCGGTGGGCGCGAGGAGAAGGCAGTGTTTTCCGGCGAGAACGGGTTCGATGCTGGCCTCCTGTAAGGGCCGAATGGATCGCCATCCCAACGTGTTGACGATGTGATGCTGGACCAACGGATCCAGGAGATCAAAAGCACTCACAGATCTAAGGGGATGTCATCCACGGAGTCGGCGGCAGTCCGGTTGCGTTCTTCGGTGGTGAGCTCGTCTTTTTTGAGGGTGAGATGGTAGTCCGTGCTCGGATCGAAGTCTGGGTAGAGGTCGACTCGATCGAGGACATCGGCGACCAATTTCTTGAGGAACAACCGTGGGGCAATTCCGACTTTTCCTCCAAGTTCCCCGGCGATGGTGTTGGCCATGCGCTCCAAGAGCGCATCGGTGACGGTGTGTCGGATGCGGTGTTCGTGAGTGGATCCAGTGGCAAAAATGTCACGAACTTTGTGGCCGGCCTCGATCAATGAGAGGCGGTCAAAGGGTTTGAGTCGGATTTGAGGGGCTCGAGGGTTGTCGAAGCGGCCGGTGGTATCAAAATCGGTATGGAGACGGCTGGCCAAGGGAGGCAGTTTTTGAACTCCTTGAGGTCCGTCGAAAAACGGAGGGGTGCCTGTGATGACGAGGAAAAGGCCGGGGAACCGTCCCGAATCGATCTCATCGATCAACTGGCGGAGCGCATTGAGTGCTTTTTCACGAACATCGGCGCGAACGCGCTGAAGGGTCTCCACTTCATCGAGGACGAGTAACAATCCGGAGTGGCCGGAGTCGCGAAGAACGACGAGTAACCCTTGGAGAAAACTGAGTGAGGCAAAGTGATCTACTTCGCCTTTGAGGTCGGCGGCTCGTTTGATTGAGGCAGAGACGTTTGGTTGTCCGGCGACCCAAGCGATGAGTCCTTCGGCGGTGGCCATATCTCCTTTGGCTATGGCGGAGCGGTAACCTCGGAGGGCTGCTGCGAATGCAGGTGCATTCCGTGAGATGGCGTCCAGCCGTTTCTCCATCATTTGGTCGGTGAGCCTCAAGAGGGCTTCCGAGTCATTGGGATCGACCTTGTTGCTGCTCAGGGCATCTTCTTCGAGTGCGTAAAACCACGTATCGATGATGCTTCGGAATGCGCCTGAGGGGGTTGAGACGGTTCCGATCCGTTCAGCCATGCGGCGGTAGACGGTTTCCAGTTTGTGAAGTGGGGTCTCGGACTCTGAGATTTGGACTTCGGAGGTTGCAAGTCCGAGTCCCCTCCCCTGCTCCTGAAGCCAGCGTGAAAAGAAGGTTTTCCCGCAGCCGTATTCGCCTCGGATGGCTTTGAATGCCGCTCCACCGGCGGCTACCCGTTCGAGATCCTCACGGACGGTGGGCTTGAAGCGGTCGAGGCCGACGGAGAGCGTCCCGAGGCCTTCCTGAGGAACGGTTCCTCGGCGGAGGGCATTCAAGATGTCATCGCGCCGCCGTGCACTGAGGGTGGGTTTCATCGGAGTGAGTCAGGGATCCCAAATTGTTTTTTGAGGATCGGAACATTCAGAAGAACGGAGCCAGCCTCCACGGCCACGGCTTCGTATCCGTCGATGTTGAAGATGCGAGCCATGTTGTGGACGAATCCATCGAGACGGACCAAGGGCAATTTGAGGCCATCGGCCAAGGTTTCGCGGGGTATAGTCCCATTGCGCTCGCTGAGAAGTTCAAGGAACCGCTGGACCTCGGCGGCCACAGGGACGCCTCGAACACCGCGTTTTGCGGCCTCCGAATACACCGTGCCTGAGAGCAATTCGGTGATCCAAGGTTTGGTTCCGCTGGGGGTGAGTGGTTGTGCGAAGAGGTCCGGTTGTTTTGGAGAGGAGAGAGGTGGAGGTGTTTGCGCCGGAGTACGGGCGGTTTCGTTGAGACTCCACCACTCTGGTCGGAAGGGGGATGGAGACACGTCGGACCAACCCGGCACTTCGTTTTTAAGATGACGCAAAATAGCGAGAGGGATGACCAACTCTTGGGGGCTGACGCCTCCATGGTAGCCGCGCTTCTTGGAGGCGTAGCGCAAGTCCCTCGACCAAGCGGCAGTGAGGGTGGATTCTCCGATGGCATCGCGGATTCTGTTTCCTTGGATGGAGATCTCACCTTCGGCGACGGCACCTCCTTCTAGGCGGTAGCGATCGCCTCCCCTGCCGGCGCCGCTTTTGAGCGTGGTGTTGCGCTCGAGGACGTGGCCGTGGTCACTGGTTAAGACAATGATTCGGCCTGATTCGGCCGCCAATTGGAGCAACTCGCGCAAGTGTCGAATGTAATCGGTGTTCCAACGCGGCGTGACTTGGTCCGATCCGGTTAGGTGATCGTCTATGGCATTGAGAACGACGGAGACGAGCCGGCATCGTTTGGAGCTGATGGTGTCCTTGAGTTCTTCGGACAAGCCCGGCTCGCGGCCTTCTTGAAGGTCGCCTTT
Source organism: Verrucomicrobiota bacterium (assembly GCA_041191265.1). GTDB lineage: Bacteria > Verrucomicrobiota > Verrucomicrobiia > Chthoniobacterales > Chthoniobacteraceae > JBEEPE01. Next base: position 7,758 of record JBEEPE010000107.1, read on the forward strand.
GAGAAAAAGCCGGGGTTTGAGGGCTCCACCGACGGCGGTATGGAGTCGCTCACTGGACTCGAAGGCTGCGGTTTCGCCGGGGGTTGGTTCTGGTTTTAGCTCGCCACGAAAGAGTGCTTTTCTGGAGATCTCGGTAATGGACGGCACCGTTGCGAGAAGCGCGCGAGGGATCGGGAGATGGTCAGGTAGGGTCTCAAGCCATTTTCCGCGCTCAGTTAAATCGCCGAGGAGTTCGCAAAAGACCGCCATGCTCATGCCGTCCATGACGAGGAGCAGCGTGGGGACCTTTGCTGCAATGGGGGCCACGATTCGATCCAGGGTGGATTCGATGGGAAGAAAGCTCGGTTTGGGAGGTCCTCCAATCTGATGCCATTGGGCAATCGAGGTGGCGAAGTTTGCCTCAAAGGTGGAACAGACTGTATCTACGCGAGAAAGCAGGGCGGTGAATGATTTGTTGAGGGTAGCGTCGGAATCCCCTTCCTGAACAATGGAACGTGCCCAGTCCAAAAATCCGCCTTCGACGGTGTAGGTTTCGATGAGCGTGTCGAGATGTTCTGCGGACGAGGGAAAGAGTGGTTGCCCAAGACTGCGGGCGAGTCGGAAAGCCATCTCGCAGCGGAGGACCCTTTGGCGATGGTCTTCGGCCAAGACGTGTGCACTGAGGTTTTTCAGTGATGCGGTCAATTTTGGCAGTTCACGCTCTGGGTCTGCTCCCTGTTTGGCGGCTGCTGCGAGATCTTTGGCAAAGCGCTGAATTCTGAGTTCGAAGCCGTTTGGAGAATGTTCACTTGAGAGCGCGAGATCGCCAATCCGGAGCTCGTTCAAGAGGTCGTCTAGGCGGGTGAAGATCTGAGTGAGTGAGGAGAGAGCTACTTGTTGTTGGCGTAAATGAGAGAGAACGGCACGGGCGGCATTCGCCCACGAGCGGGCAGCTCCGGGCTCGATGGGTTGTCCTCCAAACCATGACTCTAAACGGACCCAGGTTGCTTTGATGTCGGCGTGACCCTTCAGGTCGGGACGGAGCAACAAATCGAGAATCAGGCCCACGGGGAGGAGGTCCGTCGTCCGTTTTGCGGAGACCAAGTGTTCCATCCATGCGTAGGTGAGATCGATGTTTTCAGAGGCCCAGCGGAAAAATGCTGGTCGAATGGTTGCTGGGAGGGACTCGATTCGGCGTGCGAACCCCGAGTGGGCGGAGGACTCGAGGAGACGGGTAAGGCTGGTGGCGACGGAGGGATCTTCTAGGAGGCGATTGATCAGCTCGGTCCATGCGGTTTGGAGATCGAGAAATCCAGTTGCTACCGGGGGATACCCGTTGGGTGGCGCATTTTCGACGAGTGCATGGACGAGTTCGCGGCTGGAGGTGACGCGAGGATCGACGCGGATGACCTCAAACAAGCTGGCCAACTGTTCGCTTGGATGAGGAGTGTGAATGCGCCGTTTGACCAGTCGGGCGAGGACATCACCGGCCAAGGATCCTGTTTCAAAAGGACAGAGGGCGACGACGGGAATTCCGTCTTCACGGCCTTGGCGGAGGAGGCTGCGGACCTCCAAATCAGAGCGACAAAAGGACACTCGGTGGAGTACACCGTCGATTTCGATTCGCTCCGGACCGCTCCACGCGGTTTGAGCGCGAATCGCCAAGGCCCCGGCGGTGGCTTCTCCTTTGTGGCGGATGGCGCGTACCTGCGCTTTGATTTGGCCCTCGGTCATGCGATGCCCTCCGGATCCAGCTCCACAGAGAATCCCCAGTTTGCAAAACGAAGGAGTTTTGTGTGTGGGTCATAAACCGCATCTGCAGATCGTTCGATGAGGGTAGCAGTGTTTGCAGTCACCACGATGGACAACGAATGCCCGTCAACGGTGCGCACGGTTGCGTCCACGAGGGCGTATTTGGCGAAGTCGTGGGGCACCCACGGTGCGACACTGTCACCGCGTGCCTGACTGCGTTTGATTTTGGATGGTGGAGGTGCGGCGGGTTTTGGCGGTTCGGTTGGGGGGTGTACGTCTGTTTGGAGTGGTTTTGGTAGTGGTTGCTGAGGGGGCAGCGGTGTTTCCACCCTTTTTGTTTTTGCCAAAAGCAAAACCGAGGACTGCATAAAGTCGTCGACCGCGGAGGCCATGGACACGGCGTGTTCATCACGACTGAACGCGTCTTTGAAATTGGTTAAGATCTCAACGGCGTTAGGAGTGCGCTCATCTTCGATGGTGTGTAACGCTGTCACCAAATCCCATGCGATCCGAGCAAGCGCATTTTTGACTGCGTCGGCGGTGGACATCGCCATGCTCAGTGGGTTGTTTAAAGTGGTGAGCGGGTGGTCAGAGAGGGTTGTGACCATGGCTACGTCGCCGGACGCCGATTTGAGGGCTTTTAACAAAGCCAGAGCTTCTTGGTTGGTCTTGGCACGCTGAGATTGGCGAGGTGGGAGGGCGAGTTTCGGCGCTGCCTTATCGAGTTCTGATTCGAGGACCGAGGAGGACGGGAGCCATGATTCGATCTTGGTTCGGAGACGAGCGCACAGGTCTGAGACGTTGCTCACATTTAAGAGTGCGGTCGCGCTGGCGACGCCAAACAGGGCCTTGGAACGTTCAAGTGCGCGGTTCCAAGCTGCGTCTTCGGGAAGAGCGACTGGGCGCAAAAGGAAATCGTCCTTCAAATCGCCGGGAGCGGGCGCTGGAATTGCGACCGTTCCTTTGGAGAAGGCGTGTCCGGTTTGGATGGCCCAGGAGCAAAGGACGAGATCGGCGGCGACCTGGGAGAGGCCCATGGGCTTTGGTACATCGAGCCACTTTCTCAAACGGCCGACAGTGATCTGTCCCCCACCGTCCTTGGCGAGTTGTTGACTGAAGTGCTGTTTCCAGTGTTCGCCTTTGGAGAAACGCATTTCGGACATCTGACCGATGCGGAGCGGATTGGCGATGAGGCGGGTGAGCTTTCTGGTGTTGGGATCCGGCACGACAAAAGAAGGCGCGTCGGTGTTTACGGCTTCGTCGAAGACCTCCAAAACTTTGGTTGCATTGGCCCGTGTGAATTTGGTCTCGTCCTCAAAGACGGGATGTGCGGGGAACTGAAATTCCAACGCTTGTTCGAGCAGTTTGTTGAGTGCTTCTTGGAGAGACGAGGCGACTGGCGGTTGAATGGTGAGGTCGCAAAGGGTTTTAAAGTGTTCAGCGCCTTCGAGGGCGTTGGAGGGATCGATGTAGGGTGCGGTTCCTGAGCGGATTCCGTAAGCGGCTTCGAGCTGGGACTCGAGTTGCGCTCGCTTTTGGGATTTGAGGTTTTCCAGAAGGGGTCTGGCCTGCGCTCGATCTTGTTCGCTGAGGTGATCGACAAATGTGGGGAAGCGATTCTCGGAGAGAATGTGTTCCAGACGCACCAATTCCCCGACGGCTTTTTGGGCATCGTGATTCAGAAAACTGGGTAACCAGCAGATGGTGTTTTGGAAATTCTGAGATGCGCGGAATCGTTCGAGGCGATCGAGGTCTTCGTTGGCGTTGTGACCATCTCGATCAAATGGATAGTCGATCAGCACGCGCCAGGTGTCGCCGGAGCTCTCGAGCATTTCATCGGAGGCCTCGCGGACATTTGCGAATTGGATGTCGGCTTCGCGATCGCTTCCTCGCCAACGAAAGGTGTGGCGTAAACGTAACTCAGAGAATTCGTGCATCCCGAGGGCATCGAAGACCAATGTTCGGATGCGAGCCACGCGGTTTCCGTAGTTGTCGACGGACTCTGCTCTTTCGAGGATCGGGGTGAGATCGATTCCGGTGATCCGAATGGAAATGAGATGGGTGCTGCCGGATTCCTGGACTTGGAGCTCACCGACTTGCGCTGCCCATTCTTTGCATTTTCGGAGAACCTGCTGGGCCTCTTGCCCGGGAATGAAGGACTTGATGGTCCCGTGGTTTAGGGCGGCCAAGCGCTGCGGAGTCATGTTTTTGAGCGACTCGACTTCTGGAGCCCACGCGGCGAGCAGGAGGGTCTTTATGAGACGATCATCATTTCGAAGCGCCAAGGCTTTGGGATCGCTTTCGAGAAGCAGAGCAGCTTGGTCAAAAGTGATCCCGTTGGTGCGCTCCAGAAGAGGGCGCAGTTGCTGTGAGTAGAGTTTCTTTGTTTTGTCGCAGTGAACCTTCATGGCGACACTGAACGCGTCGTCCCCT
>JBEEPE010000108.1:0-11794 GCA_041191265.1 Verrucomicrobiota bacterium
ACAATCCGTCACGAAAGACGAGCTTTCCAATCTGAAAGCCTTGTACAAGCGGTTGGCAGAGTCGGGTATTTCCACTTGGGTTTCGACACCTTCGTTTGCGCAGATGTGTCTCATCGAGAAGAGTTTTTCTGAGACGATGATGCCAGCGATGCGGCGGTTCTTGTTCTGCGGTGAGACTCTGGCACCCGAAACAGCGTCCCAGTTGATTGAGCGCTTCCCGCATGCCGAGGTTTGGAATACGTACGGCCCCACGGAAGCAACAGTTGCAACGACCTCCGTGCGGGTTGACCGCGCGTTGCTGGCAGCGTTTTCGCCCTTGCCAGTTGGGTTCGAGATGCCGGGAACGCGGATTTTGATTTGCGGTGAGGATGGAATGCCGGTCGCAGAGGGCGAGCGCGGGGAAATCGTGATTGTGGGACCGAATGTGAGTCCGGGTTACTTGAACCGTCCGGAGTTAACAGGGAAGGTTTTTGGTCAGCGCGCGGAGGGGCGGTTCTATCGGACGGGTGACTGGGGGCGTGTTCGTGAGGGGCAGGTCTTTTTTGAGGGACGGATGGATGGCCAGATCAAGCTCAACGGCTATCGGATTGAGTTGGGGGACATGGAGGCGAACTTGCGCGGGCTTGAGGAGGTAGCGGATGCGGTGGTTCTGCCGGTGCAGAAAGGGGGGAAGGTGGATTCTCTAGCGGCCTTCGTGGTGTTGTCGGGCGCCAAAGAAGGAAGCGATTTTGAGGTCACTGCAAAGCTGAAGGCGCGTTTGGGCGAGCGAGTGCCGGTTTACATGGTGCCCCGGAAGTTCATCTACAAGGATGCATTTCCGATGACGCCGAACGGGAAGGCGGATCGGCGCAAGTTGGCGGAGGAGTTGGGAGTTTAAGGGTCGAATGGGTTCGTTTGCATGATTCCGTACGCCGATTTCCCCTATTTCCAGATGCTGGTGTACCTGTTGGTGCCCTCGCTGGTGTTGGGGTTGTTTGGTCTGCTGAATCGAGGGTGGAAGACGGTGATGATTGGAGGGCTCTTGTTGGCCCATTTCTCGAGCATGCACGCGTTGCGGCCGGGGACGGAGGTTCGGGAGCTTTTGATTGTGGTGGGGTACGCGGTGTATCAGGCGCTGGTCTCGTTGGCGTTGCTGCGGTGGAGAGGACGATGGATGTTTTGGACGGCGCTCGGACTGTCCGTTCTGCCGCTGGCGTTAGCCAAGGTGTTGCCCATTGTCTGGCCGCAGACTTCGTTTGGTTTTCTTGGGATTTCGTATGTCACGTTCCGGTGTTTGGACGTTTTGTTCAGCATTCAGGATGGCGTGATCAAGGAACTGAGTTTGTCGCGGTACATGGTGTTTGTGCTTTTTGTTCCAACGATTTCGTCGGGTCCGATTGATCGCTACCGCAAGTTTGTGAAGGAGTTTGATCAGGAGCGGACGCGATCCATGTTCCTCGCGGATTTGGATGCTGCGGTGCCCTTTATTGCGCGGGGCTTTGTGTACAAGTTCATCATTGCGGCTTTGATCAAGACGCATGCGCTGGATCCCGTGGCGACGGGGTGGAAGGTTCAGACGGTGTGGGCGTATATGTACGCGTACACTTTCTATCTGTTCTTCGACTTTGCAGGTTACAGTGCCTTCGCCATCGGTGTTGGCCGAATCTTTGGGGTCAAAGTGCCAGAGAACTTTGATAAACCGTTTCTCGCAAAGAACATTCGCGACTTTTGGAATCGCTGGCACATCTCGCTTTCCTTCTGGTTTCGCGACCACGTGTACATGCGTTTTCTTTTGGCAGCGTCCAAACACAAGTGGTTCAAGGGAAAGCATACGTCCTCCTACGTGGGATCATTCCTCACGTTTGGGATCATGGGGGTGTGGCACGGACTGTCGTTTCACTACATTTTGTACGGGTTGTATCACGCGGTCTTGCTGACGGGTTACGATGCGTTTGCTCGATGGAACAAGGAGGCGAAGCGGTGGCCGGTTTCGCGTGCGATGACGGTGGCCAACATGGTCCTAACGTTTCACGCGGTCGCGTTTGGTTTGTTGCTGTTTTCTGGTCGGCTAACACCACCGCCGCCACCGGCGGTTGAGGCGGTGATGGAGCGTGCGAGTGCAACGGAGATTACGGGTTGGTTTTGGGAAACGGTTTCGAAGGAGACGCCGAAGAAAGTGGATTTGTACATCGATGAACACTACATCGACCGAATCGATGCGAGCGCGTTCCGGCAGGATTTGAAGGACCGCGGATTTGGGAAAGGGACGTATGGGTTCCGATTCGAAATGCCCTACTGGGTGAAGGACGGTCGCCCGCATATGATTGAGGTGAAGGACGCTGAGGGAAATCGCGTCCTGCGCGGTTCACCGATGCCGGTGCAGTTTGACCGCGACCCTGAGGTTGACCGGTTGCAAAAGGAGAAGAACGCGACGCCGGGGGTCAACTGATTCATCGTCCCCAGGTAGGTCTCCAACACTAAGGGTTTTAGACGGTTGTTTATCGACGCTGATTGTTCTCAAGAGGACCTGCTGACGAGGTGATCCGTGGATCAGCGGAAGATTGAGATCACCGCAGGGGAAAACGGGAAGCGTCGATGCGACTCGGCTTTGCGGCGTGCCATTGTCGCGCGATTCCGCTGAGTGCGGGCGAGGGTTATTCGAGGGCGAGTTGCTCCGTTAGGAGGATATTTGTGAGATCGGCCAACGTTTCTGGAGGCGCATCTTTCCACAGGTGGCGTTGGTGAGCTTCCAAAAGACGGGCCGAACAGTCCTTTAGTGCGGCTCGGTTGTGTTCACGGAAAAACTCCTGCTGGCCAATGACAACCGTTTTCGCGACAGAATCGAAATGATGCGATTTCACTGCATCCGTGGTCATGGCGTAACCGAAGAGGTAATCGACTGTTGCTGCCATCTCAAAAGCGCCCTTGTACCCGTGCCGCTTCATCCCTTCGATCCAGCGCGGGTTGAGAACGCGGCTATGAATCACCTTGGCCATCTCTTCCGACAGAGTCCGCATGACCGGAGATTCGGGGCGACTCGAATCGCCGTGATAAACAGGAACTTCTGTGCCGCGAAGGGTTTCTATCGTGGCTGCCAGACCGCCTTGAAACTGAAAGTAATCGTCGGAATCCAGAATGTCGTGATCCCGATTGTCCTGATTCTGAATCACCGCTTCGGTGTGTGTGAGGTTGTCTCGCAGTTCATGTTCTGCAGGGGTGATTTGTCCATCCGGAGCCATTGCGTGATTGCCCCATTTCAAGAAGACCTCTGCTACGTCGGCGCGTGACGACCAGTTTCCTGACTGCAGGAGTTGGAGGACACCGGCGCCGTAGTTGCCTGATGCAGGACTGAACACTCGCAGCGCGGCGCGTCGAACATCCGGTTCAATGACGGGTGCATCTACGAGGCTTCGCATCACGCTGGCGCGAATCGGGTTCATCTCATTCGGTTCATCGAGCAGTGCGAGGCGTTGCGGAATGGTTGCCAGCAACCGTGCGGTCTCGCCGAAGGCATCTCGAAACAACCCGGAAATGCGAATGGTCAAATCCACGCGGGGACGTGCGAGCACCGAAGCCGGAATGATGGTGACGTCCACCAGGCGTCCTGATGCCTCTTCCCAGACGGGTTCACAGCCCCAGAGCCATAGGGCTTGGGCGATGTCGTCGCCTCCCGTGCGCATATTGGAGGTTCCCCAAATCACGAGGGCAGCCGTTCGTAGCGACTCGCCGTGCTCCTGAAAGTGGCGTTCCAACAGTCGATCTGCCAGAAGCTTGCCGCAACGCCATGCGGAAGGGGTCGGAAGCACTCGCGGGTCGATGGAGTAAAAGTTTCGACCGGTTGGTAGGGTGTCGGCCCGCCCCCGAGTGGGCGACCCGGATGCGCCAGGAGGGACGAATCGGCCCGACAATCCGGCGAGGAGGTTCACCATTTCGTCTGATGTTTGCCGTAATCGAGGCAACCAAATCGAGCGGATTTCATTTCCAAAAACCTCGAGATGAGGGAGTGCATCCGGTTGATGTTCCGCGGGGTTCTTGAGCACTTGTGCCACAAAAGAGCGAGCAACGGCAGCGGCGGCGTCGCGTTCACTGGTAGAAAAGTTCGGGCAGAGGGGTGCGCCCAAGATGGCTTCGGAGAGTCCGGGACGCGTTGCGGATCCGCATTCGAGAACGCTGCAAATAAAGTCGATGAGACGTTCGTCGGAAGGTTGTTCGCCGAGGATATGTAATCCGTTTCGCACGCGACTTTCCTTGAGGTCGCAGAGGAATGCTCCGGCATTGTCGACCGAGTGTTTGCCTCCCGGAAGATCAGCGGACAAGGGGGAAGCGGCGAGGAAGGCGAGGATGTCTTTCTCGATGGCAGAGGCGCGCTGCGGAAACAGGGATTCTGCGCGAGCATGTTCTTCGAGAAGGGTTTCCAGTTTCTCGAGTTCGCCGTAAAGACCCGCGCGCATGAGAGGCGGGGTGAGGTGATCGATGATGACGGCGTGTGTTCGGCGTTTCGCCTGAGTTCCTTCCCCTGGGTCATTGACGATGAAGGGATAAAAGTTTGGAAGGTCTTGGAGAGCGAGATGCGGGTAGTCTGTTTCGTCCAGACCGATGGGGCGTCCAGGCAACCACTCAAGGTTTCCATGCTTTCCCAGATGAACCACTGCATCGGCACAGAACTCCTCTCGTAACCACTGATAGTAGAGGAGGTAGCTCGGCGGTGGGGGGAGTTCTGGACTGTGATAAACCGCGGCATTTTGGTGGTTGAATCCGCGCGGTGGCTGGATGCCAACGAAGACATTTCCAAATCTCACTCCGGCGATGGGGACGTTTTCGTCAATCGTGAGGCTCCAATGTTTCGCAAGGTCGTCGCGGATAAACGCGGGAAGGGCGGCCAACCAATCTGAGGCGACGGATGCTTGTATCACTTGTCGAGCCGGCCTATCCCAACTCGCTTCGAAATCGTTGGTTATGCCCTCGAGCAGGCGTTGCATCAAATCCGATGAAGATGAAGGCAAAACTCCGGTTTCGTAGCCTTCGGCAGCGAGTGCGTGAAGAAGTCGGAGTGCGCTTTCAGGAGTATCTAGGCCGACGCCATTTCCGAGTCGCCCTTCGCTGATTGGGTAGTTTGAGAGCAGGATGCCGATTCGCTTTTTGTGATTGGGAAGTGTCTGAAGCCGGTGCCAGCGAAGGGCCTCGCGCGCCACCGCTTCGCAGCGAAACACGCATGCCGGATGGTGGTACGTTTGGGTCCCAGGGAGCGGTTCCCTAAACAAGACGACGCCCGAAAAAACTCTGCCATCCAGTTCTGGTAGAGCGCATTGTGTCGCGGTTTCGGACGGGCTGAGAGCGCTAGATGGCGGGCGTGACGGAGCCCAGAGTGCGCGGGGGGTGCGCGAGGCTCCCAGCTGAAGGACGGGAACGCCCAGTCGTTCGAGGAACGACGGGGATCCGCCGTGGTCTTGGAGCGAGAACTGGTGCAGGCAAAGAATCACAGAAGGCGGATTGGCGCCAGCCATGGTGAGCAGTGCTTGCCGGGTGTCTGAATCGCGGAGGGTTTGTGCGAAAATGGGAGTGACGTAAAGACCGCAGCGCGTGATGGCTGAGCACAGTGTCTTGATTCCCTCGAGGTCTCCACTTAGCTCGAAGGCTCGGTAGAAAAGCACCCATATGTGGCCGGTATCCGACGAGGATTTGGCGAAGTTTTGGGGGTCCTTGAGACACGAAATGCCAGCCATCGGGACGGGCACCATTTCAGGCGGAGGTGCTTCAGTGGGAAGTGACGCAATCCAGCGTGCTGCGCAGAAGATGTTGCCGGGTCCGCTTTCAAGAAACAGCCGGTCGAGGCGCTGGTTGGTGAGAGGGTCTAAATCAGTGAGGCGGGCGTAAGTTTCGTCGGGTTGCGCGTCTGCAGACAGCGTGATGATGCGACCGCATTTTCCCTCGGCTCGTGCGTTCTCGATGGCCCCCAACAGGTGGGGATAATAGTTGGACCCTCCCAGCAAGCGGAGCACAACAGTCTCTGCGGTTGCGACATGGTCGCGAACATAGGCGTCGGCGGAGGCAGGTTGCCGAAACGGGAGCGCGAGAACGAATGCTGCGCTTGGAGCGTCAGGAATGAGATTCCACGCCTGTTCGAGCAGGATGAGATCGGTGTCGGCCGTGCTGATGAACAGAACGCGCGCCGGAGGGTGTTCGACGAGAATCAGCTCTCGCTCCGCGTCGGGGCCGACAGTCTCTCCGGCAATCCGGTGCACGGTCGTGGCTTAGTGCCAGACAGATCCCGTGGCGCGTTGCAGCACGTCGGTGATGTTCTGGCGGTTCGGATGATAGCCGATGAAGACAACGGACGACGCTTCTGGCGCGTGATCCTGCGCATCGTAATACGTTTGGACGCGCGCGCGCACCGCTTGCAGGACCAGTGCGTGATGTTTTCCGGGGACCGCGATGTGCCCTTTGGCACGGAGGATGGGTTCTTTCTGCGCGGCCTCAGACACGGCTTGTTTGATACGCTCGGGGTCCTGTGGTTGGTGGGAATGCAGCACGAATGATTGCCATCCGGGATCGTGTCCGTGGAAGTGCTCGTGGGTGTGTTCTCCGTGTTCGTGAGAGCCGAGACCGCTGTGCACATGGCCGTCAAACTGGGCCTGATCTTCGATGGGTTTAGCCGACTCGTCGGGAGTGTGCTGAACCGGGCCGTGGTGGTGGTCATGTCCGTGCGCATGGTGGGCAGGCGCCGGACCATCATGCAGGTGCAATCCCATGCAGAGACGGGTGTCGAGTTGGGCGTGATGGGCGGTTTCGACAAACCGGAGATTGGGTGCTCTGCGGCGAAGCGAGTCCTCGGCGCGCAACAGGTCGTCCTCGGACAGTTCATCGATTTTGTTCAGAACAACCACATCTGAGTTCTCCAGTTGCTGCTGAAGGATGAATCCGACGGCATCGGCGTGTGAGGGGGCTTCGGGCGCATCGCCTCCGGGAACGGACTTTCCATCCTCAAATTCTCCGGCGAGCAGGAGCGGGGTGTCGACAATCGCTAGGACGGCGTCCAGTTGGAAATCGTTCCGAATCTCGGGCCATGCGAGGGCCTGCATGACGGGTGCTGGCAGGGCGAGTCCGGAGGTTTCGATGAGCACGTGATCGATTTCGTCCTTCCGAGTGCGGAGTTGCTGCATGATCGGCAGGAAATCGTCGTTCACGGTGCAGCAGATGCAGCCGTTGGGGAGGTCGTGGATTTCTGCGCCGCATTCGGTATTGGCCGAGCGGATGAGGGCGCCGTCCACGGAAACTTCACCGAACTCATTGACGAGAACCGCGAGGCGACGATCCGGATTCTTTCTGAGCAGGCTGCACAGGAGCGTTGTTTTTCCTGAACCGAGGAACCCCGTGATGATGGTGACTGGGATTTTCATGGGCGTTGACGGATCAGCTTTCGAGAAACCGAATGATTGCCTCGTTCAAGTCAGGTGAGAGGACACTGGCAATGGTCATCACGAGAAGCGCGATGGCTGCAATCGTTGACCGCGGGGTTTTTCTCTCTACGTCGAGCAGAGTGCCAGCTAAGGCTCCCGCACTTGTCACGATGGCGCACCCAATCAAAGTGGCTCCGAGGAAGAGGCCTGACGTTTGCCCTCCCGCATCACGCACAGCGGCGACCATTGCGCCCGCGTTGAGGATTCCGGCGAGAAGCGTCGTTAGTCCGTAACCTGCGATGAGTGCGGGAGCCGCTGTTTTGCGCGCGAGCAGGGCGAGGGAGGCGATAGCCGCGAGGGTTGGAATTCCGTAAGTGAGCGCACCGCTCTCTGCTCCAGCGAAGTTCACGAGTGCTCCGAAGAGCAGGCCCGCGGTGTGAACTGCCGCGATGGCAAGCCCCTTACGCCCACCGAGTTTTACGCTGAGAAATCCGACGGTGAGAGACAGCAGCAGGTGGTCGAGACCGTGGACAGGCATGCTTAGGCCCTGCAGAGCGGGGGAGTCAGACATCCACTCGGCGTGGTGCGCAAAGGCTGACGGAGTGGCGGCGGCGAGCGACGCAATCGCTGCGAGCGGAGCTGTGCGGTTGAAGGACCAGATTTTCACTCTGGAATGTTGCACGGAACTGCTCGGGAAAGCCAACTGCATCGGGGGGCGATTTGTCGAAGGGCGCAGCGGAGGTGACGTTGGCTCGGATTGGTGCAGCATGGGTGGATTGTCCCGTCTTCGCCCCCATGAAATCTCGTTCAAAACGTCTCGCGTCCGATTCCATCCGCATCCGTGGGGCCCGCCAGAATAACCTCAAAGGTTGCGATATCGATTTGCCTCTTGGAGAGATGATTGTCATCTCGGGGCCGAGTGGTAGCGGGAAGAGCAGCCTCGCCTTTGAAACGCTTTATGCGGAGGGGCAGCGTCGGTACGTGGAGACGTTCAGTCCTTATACACGTCAGTTTTTTGATCGAATGGACAAACCGGCGGTCGACCGAATCGAGGGGATTCCGCCGGCGATTGCGATTCAACAAACGAATGGGGTGCGGAGTACTCGGTCTACGGTGGGAACCATCACCGACATCAACGATTACTTGAAGATGTTCCTCGGTCGGTTGGCGGTGCCGCACTGTCCCGAATGCGGGGAGGCGGTTTCGCGAGTGACCATTGATTCGGTGTGTTCTCGGTATGTACCGGTGAAAGACGGGGCGGATGCGGCAGTGGATGTTTTGGTGGAGGTTCCAGTGCCGGCAGAAACCGTTTGTTCAGAGGTCCTTGCTTTTATTGGAAAACAGGGCTTTTCGCGGGTTGAAATTGGCGGGGTTCTCCATCGATGCGACGAGGCAGAGAGCGTTTCGACGGATGCGGTAGGAACGCGCGAGGTGCTCGTGGTTCTCGATCGGATCCGAGTTGGCGCGAGTGGCAGCGCGGCGCGGTTGCGCGAGGCGTGTGAAAGCGGATTCAAGTTGGGCAAGGGAACGCTGCGCATCCGGAGAGAGGGCGTGGTTGAGAGTTTTTCGTTGGGGTTTGTGTGTGGCCCTTGCGGGGTGAGGGTTGAGGAGGCCACACCCGCGACATTCTCGTTCAACCATCCGTCGTCTGCGTGCCCGGAATGTCGAGGGTTTGGGCGTGTGATTGAGGTGGATCTCGAGCGTGCCGTTCCGGATCGGACGCTGAGTCTGCGGGGCGGGGCGGTGAAGGTTTTTCAGACGGAGAACGGCGCGGAGATGCAGGAGGATTTGATGCGGTTTGCCAAGGAGCGCGGGTTGGATGTGAATGCGCCGTACCGGAACTTGTCTGAGGCCGACAAGCAGTGGGTGATGTTGGGCGAGAAGCCGTCCATCAAGGGGGAGACGCTGTGGCGGAAAGGGTTATGGTATGGGGTTCGTGGTTTTTTTGAATGGCTGGAGTCGAAGTCCTACAAGATGCACGTTCGAGTTCTGCTGAGTCGGTACCGGCGCTACCGGATGTGTCCTGCCTGTTCTGGAACCCGGTTTTCTGCCAACTCGCTGCGTTATCGGTGGAACGGTCACACCGTGTCTGATTTGCAGTCGATGACCATCGACCGACTGTGGTCGGAGATGACTCGTGAAGGCGGGATTCCTACGGAGGACCCCGCGGTGGCGGTGGTTGCAGGGGGGATTGTTTCGCGGCTGCAGTACTTGCGGATGGTGGGTTTAGGTTATCTCACGCTCTCGCGTTCGACCCGTTCGTTGAGTGGTGGTGAGGTGGCGCGAGTGAATCTGACGACGTGTCTTGGGGCGGCCTTGGTGAACGCGTTGTTCGTGTTGGATGAGCCGAGTATTGGTCTGCATCCCCGGGATATCGGGCGACTGCTGAAGGTGATGCGAGACCTTCGTGACCGAGGTAACACATTGGTCGTCGTTGAGCATGAGGAGGCTGTGCTACGAGCCGCCGATACGCTGTTAGAGATTGGTCCGGGCCGGGGCGAGAGCGGGGGGCAGGTGGTCTTTCAGGGGAGGTTGGAGGCGTTGTTGAAAGAGCGCGGAACGGGGGGCCTGACGGCCGATTACCTGACGGGACGAAGGCAGGTAACGGGTGATCGAGTGCCGAGGCCTCCGAAAGGTTGGGTTAAGTTGGAGGGTGTGGAGTGTAACAACTTGCGTGGGGTGGATGTGGCCTTCCCGCTCGGGGTGCTGTGTTGTGTGACAGGTGTGAGCGGCAGTGGAAAGAGCACGCTCGTCCACGAGGTTCTTCACCACGCGCTTTCGGCGGGAGACGAGGCGGATGGTGCGCCCGAAGCGGAATCAGACACCGAGGTGGTCGAGGTGAAAATCAAGGCGGTCCGCGGTCGCGAGTTGGTGGGTCAGGTGGTCCTGGTCGATCAATCTCCGCTCACGCGCACGCCCCGTTCGACGCCTGCGTTGTATCTTGGGGTTTGGGATCGGATTCGGGAAATGCTCGCTGCGACGGATGATGCGCGCCGCGAGGGGATGTTGCCGGGAATGTTTTCGTTCAACGCGGGAGATGGGCGTTGCGAACGATGCGGGGGCAACGGCTTTGAAAAAGTGGAGATGCAGTTTCTCAGCGACGTGTACTTGCGCTGTCCGGAGTGCGAGGGGCGTCGTTTCCGCAAAGCGGTCCGCGAAGTTCGTTTGGAGGGGTTGTCGGTCGACGGGATTCTCGACCTCACGATTTCGGAGGCGGTGACGTTTTTTGGAAAGCTCAAGGAGGAGCGGATTTGCCGACCGCTTCGGGTGATGGAGCGGGTGGGGTTGGGGTATTTGCGGTTGGGTCAACCGTTGAACGGGTTATCGGGGGGAGAGAGCCAGCGACTGAAGCTTGTCGAGAGGTTGGCCAAGAAATCCGGAGAGCGAGTCGTGGTGATTTTGGACGAGCCGACCACGGGTCTCCATTTCGATGATATCCGGCTTCTGTTGGAAGTGCTTCAGGAAATGGTGGATGGCGGTGACTCTGTCGTGGTTATCGAGCACAACATGGAGGTGATTCGCGCCTCCGACCATGTGATTGATTTGGGACCAGAAGCAGGGGTTGATGGCGGGAAAGTCGTTGCGACAGGGACGCCGCGGGAGGTTGCGAAGATGGACACGCACACGGGGCGTCATCTTGCGTCAATCTTGGGAGGAGCAGCGTACTGTGAGTCGGTGGTGGCGGAGGTTGCGCCTGCGTACGGGCGGGTGTCCGAGGAAAACGGGGTGATTCGTGTTTTTGGAGCGCGGCACCACAACTTGAAAAATCTCACGGTGGATGTGCCTCGAGAGAAGCTGGTGGTGGTGACGGGGTTGAGTGGTTCTGGGAAATCCACTTTGGCGTTTGATCTCCTATTTGCTGAGGGGCAACGGCGTTTTCTGGAGAGCATGTCCCCTTACGCGCGGCAGTTCGCGGAACAGATGGAGCGTCCGGAAGTGGATGCTGTTTTGGGGCTTCCTCCAACGGTGGCGATTGAGCAGCGACTGACGAGGGGCGGAGCAAAATCGACGGTGGCGACCGTGACGGAAATCTACCATTTCCTGCGGCTGCTCTACGCAAAGGTTGGGGTTTTGCATTGTCCGGTCTGTGACGTGCCGGTGACCGAGAGAACAGAGTCGGCGATTGTGAAGGAGGCGGTTGAGCGCTTCGGAAAAAGTCGGTTCAGCGTGTTGTTCCCGCTGATTCGGGCCCGGAAAGGGTTTCACACGGCGGTGGCGGAGCGTGCGAAGCGGATGGGCATTGAGCGACTGTTTGTGGACGGCAAGTTCACTGAATCGAAGGCGTTCTCGAAACTGGATCGGTTTCGCGAGCACACGATTGAGGCGGAGATGGGCCGACCCGAATCGGAGGCGGACGTTACGCGTCTGGTTCGGAAAGCATTGGAGTTTGGTCGGGGATTTATTTCGTTACTGGATGA